>CAZZWL010000175.1:0-9621 GCA_964657755.1 uncultured Rhodanobacter sp. | reverse complement strand
CTACCCCTGTTCACAGGCGGGCCGGTGCAGCCCGATACGCTGCACTTTGTGCACCAGCGGGCCGAGCTGCCCGGCGCCAGCGCCCTGGGCCAGGGCGTGTTTTGGGGCGGAGATTTTGAGCAGTTTCTAACCGGACTCGATGCCGAAGCCGGGCCCACGGTGCGGCTGTTCGTGGGCTATTCGGGCTGGTCGGCGGGGCAGCTGGAGGAAGAAATCGGACGCGGCTCCTGGATTCGACAGCCCGCCTCTGCCGGGAAAGTGTTTACTTTGGAGTCTGATGCGTTCTGGCGCACGATTCTGCGCGAAAAAGGAGGCCGCTACCGCGCCCTAGCCAACTATCCGCTGGACCCGCGCCTGAACTAATTTTTTACTGACCTCCGTTCCGGCCGCCTACCCCCTTCTTTTTTCTCAACCCCACCTGGCCCGGCCGCCGGTTATTTGCTTCGCCTTATGTTGCCCGAAGAAACCCCCACCCCCGCCTTCTCCTCACCCGCCCACCAGGAGGGTGCCACCCCGGCCCCGCCCGACGACCGCCTCAGCATCGTGGAAGCCCGCCTGGCCGAAATCCGCGCCAAGCAGTCGGCCGGCAGCGCCGAGCCCACCCCCGCCGCCCCGGCCCTGAGCGACACCCCGCCCGCCGCGGCCGTGCCCCCCGGCGGCGGCGCTACCCAGACTGAAGCCGACCCGCTGCTCTCCGAGCCCGGCCTGGCCGAAGCGTTGGAAACCGCGCCCGCCCCGGCCAGCCCAGCGGCACCCGCCGCCGCCGCCCCCGCCCCGCCTACCCCCGCCGGCAGCCCCGACCCGGCTACGCCCGAGGCCGCCGCCGCTACTGAAACGGCCCAGCACGTGTCCGCTGAGGTCGCCGCCGAGCACCTCTCGGCCCCCCAGGCGCGGGCCGTGGCCCACTACGGCGAAGCCATGACGCCCGCCGCCCTCGATGCGGAATCCGAGCCTACCCTCCCCGCTGCCGCTTACGACGGCACCGCCCCGGTAGCCCAGCTGGCTTCGGCGCAGGACCTGGAGAATGCGCCCGACGGCGTGGCTACCCTGCCCACCTCGGCCACCGACACCGCCGCCACGGCCCACCAGGCCGAGCTCGACCACCAGCACGAAGCCGCCGGCGAGGAAGGCGACGACTACGTGCCCGAAACCCCGGCCCCCGACTTTGCCGAGCTCGACCTCGAAAGCCAGGCCGCCCACCTCATCGACCTGCTGCGCCGGCCCGACGCGCGCCGCAACCGCCAGCAGATTTTTGAGCTCAGCCGCCAGTACGAGGCCAATGTGGCCGCCGCCCGCGCCGCCTCGCGCCAGAAGCTGGCCGAAGACGCCAACGCGCCCCAGGAATTCAGCTTCCAGCCCCCGGCCAGCCAGGCCGAGCTGAACAAGGCCCTGCAGGAATTCCGCGAGGGCCGCGCCCGCGATGCCAAGGCCGAGGACCAGAGCCGCGGCCAGAACCTGGCCCGCAAGCAGGAGCTGCTCGGCCAGCTGCGCCAGCTCGTGGAAAGCGCCGAAACCAAGGACAGCTCGCAGAAGCTCAAGCAATTGCAGGCCGATTGGAAGGCCACCGGCCCCGTGCCCCAGACCGATAGCCAGGAAACCTGGAACACCTACCACGGCCTGCTCGACCGCTACTACGCCAACCAGGGCCGCTTTTACGAGCTGAAAGAGCTGGACCGCCGCCGCAACCAGGAGGCCAAGGAAGCCCTCGTGGCCCGGGCCGAAGCCCTGAAGGATGCCCCCGGCATCAACAAGGCGCTGGATGAACTAAAAAAACTGCACGACGACTGGAAGCACATCGGGCCCGTGCCCGGCGAGCAGCGCGAGCCGCTGTGGCAGCGTTTCCTGGCCGCTTCGGAAGCCGTGCACCTGCGCCGCAAGGAGTTTGTGGACGTGCGCTCGGCCCAGGAACAGCAAAACCTGGCCGTGAAGCAAGCCCTGCTCGAGCGGGTGCTGCCCTTCGCCGACTTCGCTACCGAACGCGTGAATGAGTGGCGCTCGCGCACCGACGAGCTGCAGGAAATCAAGAAAGAGTGGGAAGCCGCCGGCCCCGTGCCCCGCGCCCAGGCCGACCAGCTCAACAAGCAGTACTGGAACGCCTATAAGGCTTTCTTCAACCGCAAGAATGATTTTTTCAAGAGCCTCGACTCCGAGAAAAATACCAACCTGCAGGCCAAGTACGCCCTCATTGAGCAGGCCGAGGCCGCGCAGCAGAGCCCCGATTTTGACGAGGCGCGCAGCGTCATCATTCGGGTGCAGAAGGAGTGGAAAGACATTGGCCGGGTACCCGAAAAACAGGCCGACAAAATCTGGAAGCGCTTCCGGGCCGCCTGCGACAGCGTATTTGAGCGCCCCAAGCAGGAAACCCGCCAGCGCGAGGAACGCCAGTCGACGGCCAGCGCCGAGCAGGTTACCCGTTTGGATAAAATAGCCCAGCAAGTAGCGGCGCTTTCCCCGGCTACCCCCGGCACCCTGGAAGACTTTCGCACCATTATTGCTGACTGGCAAGCGCTTGACACCACTACCGCCGGCACGTCGGACCGGGGCGAAGAACAGCTACTTACTCTTATGGGCAAGTACCTGGACCAGACCGCCGGGATTACGCCCACAGACAAGGAGGACCTTCTTTTTCAATTGGAGATAGCCCGCCTCAAGGCGCGGCCGCAGGCACAGCAGGCCTTTACCCGCAAGGAAACCGGCCTGCGCCGGGAAATTCAGGAGTTGGAAAACGATGTGGCTACGCTGCAAACCAACCTCGACTTCTTTGCCCGCTCCAAGAATGCTGACCAGCTGCGCCAGGAATACCAGGGCCGCATGGCCGAGGCCCGCACGCGCATCGATAAGTTGAAGAAGCAACTCAAGCAGCTGCGGAGCTAATGGGCTAGTAGCGACTGCCAAAGGGGCGTGCCAGCCGGCACGCCCCTTTTTTATTGCCCGACCAGGTTGACCCGTTACACTTTTCAGCTTACTTTTGCGCCACGATTAAGCCTCCTTAGCTCAGTTGGTAGAGCTTCTGACTTGTAATCAGAGGGTCGTTGGTTCGAGTCCGACAGGAGGCTCATAAGGGCAAAAAAATACCCGCACGGTACCGTGCGGGTATTTTTTTGCCCTAGGCTGGAGCAGCTGACCCACGGCCGGCAACGGCACCCGCAACGCTGCGCCCGGGAGGCTGCGAATGAGGACGCGTGGCGGGCAGGCGGCGCGCTCTTTAGTTTGCTGGGGGCCAAGGGCAGCTAACCTCAACAGGCAAGCGATTTTAGAATTTTACCGGAAAATGGTTTTCCTAAAAGTGGTATTTCACCTGCTTTATGCTACGCTCATTAACCAATCAATCGGGGAAATACCGGCCAATTAAACAAGTAAAAACTTTTGAAAAAGGCCTTACCCTAGCGCAGAAACGAATTTCTTGCCAGCTGTAGCAAGAGAAAAAAGGTAACGCAGTATTCAATTAATCTAACGTTTTTTCCTCTGGATAGGTAAAGTTGAATTTAATAATTCCGTAACTGGCTTGCATTATTTTTAGCGGTAAGTTTGTAACTGGGCTTTAGGTGTTTAGGTACCTGAGACTTGTCAACTTACTTTTTCCACTCGTACATGCCGCCATTCTTACGCCGCTCTTATCCCTGTTTGCTGCTGCTCGCGGGCCTGTCGTGGCTTCCGGCCCAGGCCCAAACCAGCCCCCCTACCACCCAGGAAACATTTGATACCGGTACCAAGCCGGACTACCCCACCGGCCCGGTAACCCTGGCCACCGGCCCCTGGACCTTCACCGACGCGCTGCTAGGCGGCGACCCGGCCGACCACAAAAACGGCGCCCAGGCCGCCCGCCTGGAGGGCAGCGGCCGCCTCACGATGGGGTTTTACCTACCCGGTGGGGCCAGTACCGTCACGGTGCAGCACGCCGTGTACGGCACCGACGCTAGCAGCAGCTGGGAGCTGTGGGCGCAGTCGCAGGCCTGCAACTGCGCCAAGTGGACGAAGGTGGGCACCACGGTATTCAGCACCAGCGCTACGTTGCAGGCGGCGGCGTTTACGGTCAATATTCCGGGCAGCGTCAAGTTTGAGGTGCGCAAGACCTCGGGCGGCGCGGCGCGGCTCGACATTGACGACTTTATGGTGGCGCCCTACGGCGTGGCCCAGCCTTCGCAGGACAACGACAACCTGGCCCTGGGCAACCCCAGCGGCGCTGTGGCCGACGTGAACTACCCCAGCAACTACTTGCTGACCAAGCCGCAGTACGTGGTGGGCTACAACGCCCCCCAGGGCAAGCCCAACTGGGTGAGCTGGCACCTTGACCAGAGCAACCGCGGCAGCAGCGACCGGCAGGACGACTTCCGCAACGACCCCTCGCTGCCCGATGGCTTTTACCAAGTGCAGAGCACCAGCTACTCGGGCACGGGCTTCGACCGCGGCCACAACTGCCCCAGCGCCGACCGCACTAACTCGGTACCCGACAACTCGGCTACCTTCTTCATGACCAACATGATGCCCCAGGCGCCGCAGAACAACCAGGGCACCTGGGCCAACCTCGAAAACTACACCCGCTCGTTTTTGCCCGGCTACGAGGCCTACATCATCGCGGGCAGCTATGGGGTGGGCGGCACGGGCTCGGCGGGCTACATGACCACCATTGACCAGGGCCGCGTGACGGTGCCCAACCGCACCTGGAAGGTGATTGTGCTGCTGCCGGTGGGCGACAATGACCTGGCCCGCATCACGGCCAACACCCGCATTATTGCCGTGGACATGCCCAACGACAATGCCCTGAACCAGGACTGGGGCGTGTACCGCACCAGCGTGGACGCCATTGAGGCTGCCACCGGCTACGACCTGCTCTCGAAACTGCCCGTGGACGTGCAGGCCACCATTGAGGCGAAAGTAGACGCCGGCCCCACCAACTAGGCGGACCCGCGCTTTCGACTTCCTTTTCCAACTGGTTTTTTGCGGCCTCGCGGTCCAGCTATTCTCATGAAGCAGAATTTTATTCAGCAGTACGTTTCCGCCGGGCTAGCCGGCAAATTCACGGGCCCGCTCGCTGCCCTGCTGGTGGCGGCCGGCCTGGCCACGGCCCCGCTCGGGGCGCGGGCCCAGCTGGTGCTCACCAGCGCCACCCCCAAAACGGAGAACTTCGACGGCCTGGGCACCAGCGCCACGGCCACGGCGCCTTCGGGCATCCGGCTTTCGGGCGAAGCGGCCCCCACCTACGGCAGCGCCGCCAACTACACCGCCACCACCGTGGCCGCCAACGGCACCAACTTCACGGCCGGCGGCACCTACAACTTCGCCGCCGGCGCGGGCTCGACGGACCGGGCGCTGGGCTTTTTGAACAGCGGCTCGTACGGCACGCCGCGCAGCATTATGCTGGCGGTGAACAACAATACCAGCGCGGCCATTCAGGATTTGAGCGTGCAGTTCAACCTGGAAAAATACCGCTCGGGCAGCCGCGAGTATAACTGGACCTTTTTCACCAGCCCCGACGGCGTGACGTGGACGGCCCAGGCCGCCGGCGCCCAGAACTACCCGGCCGACGCCACCAGCGCGGTCTACTCCTACCCCCCCCTGACCACCGCCAAGTCCGTGACCCTGACGGGCGTGAACCTGGCCAGCGGCGCGACCTACTACCTGCGCTGGACCCAGATGGGCGTGGGCGGCGCCACCAACGGCCAGGGCGCGGGCCTCGACGACGTGACGCTAACCCCCACCTTAGCCGGCGGCACTACCCCTACCCCCCCCGCCAGCCTCAGCACGGGCCCGGTGGCGCCGACCTCGTACTGCGTGACGAGCGCGGCGGGCGCCGCCGTCAGCGTACCCTTCACTAGCACCGGCACCGCGGGCCCGTACAGGGCGCAGCTGTCGGATGCCAACGGCGTATTTCCGGCCGGCGCTACGGCGGGTGTTATCGGCAGCGGGCCGGCTTCGCCCATCGCGGCCACCATTCCGGCGGGCACGGCCAGCGGCACCGGCTACCGCGTGCGGGTGCTCAGTGACACCCCCGCCACCGCCGGCACCGACAACGGCGGCAACCTGACCGTGGGCCAGGCCCCGACCAGCAACCCGGTAACCGTGGCGCCCGGCGCGGCCCAGACCGTAACGACCACCGGCACCGGCGCTACCCTCACGGCCAGCACCGGCGCCGCCGCCACCTACGCGTGGCAGTACGGCACCAGCGCCGGCGGGCCCTACACCGCCCTGGCCGGCGCTACCGGCGCCACCTACCAGGTGCGCGGGGCTGACCTGCCCGGCGCGGGCACTTACTACCTGGTGGCCCAGGCCACGACGACGACCAGCTGCGGCAGCCTCACCACCACCAGCGCGCCCGTGACGGTGACCGTGACGGCCCCCGCCCCTACCCCCGCCCTGAGCGTGTCGGTGACCAGCCTGCCTCCGTTTGGCAGCGTGGCGGTGGGCGCGGCCTCGCTGCTGCAGAGCTTCACGGTGGGCGGCTCGGCTCTTACCGGGCCTCTCACCATTACGCCCCCGGCGGGCTTCGAGATTCGGACCGGCGCCACGGCGTTTGCCTGCTGCGCCATCGTGCTCACGCCCACCAACGGCACCGTGCCGACTACTACCATTGAGGTGCGCTTCGTGCCCACGGTGAGCCAGGCTTACGCCGCCAGCCTGCCGGTGACTACCCCCGGCCAGCCCGACCAGGCGGTGGCCGTGGCGGGCACCGGCATCGACGCCGTGTACCCGGCCACGCTGCGCACCGCGCCCATCACCGCCCTCACGGGCGCCACCGCCACCAGCGGCGGCAGCATCGCCACCGATGGCGGCAGCCCCGTGACGGCCCGCGGCGTGGTGTGGGGCAAAACGGCCAACCCCGTGCTCGGCCCCAACAAGACGGTGGACGGCACTGGCCCCGGCGACTTCAGCAGCGCCATCACGGGCCTGCTGCCGGGCACTACCTACTTCGTGCGCGCCTACGCCACCAACGGCCTGGGCACCAGCTACGGCGACGAGCTGACCTTCGCCACGGTGGCCGTGCCCATGGCCGATGAGCCCGCCGCGCCCGCCACCCTTGCGGCCAGCCAGGTGGCCGGCACCTCGCTGGTGCTGAACCTGGGCGGCGGCCCCAGCCAGAAATACCTGGTGCTGGCCCGCCTCGGCGCGGCCGTGGACGCTACCCCCACCGACGCCACCACCTACACCGCTAACCCGGCCTTTGGCACGGGCCAGCTGCTGGGCACCGCCAACTACGTGGTCTACAACGGCACCGGCAACCAGGTGACCATCACCGGCCTGCGCCCCGGCTCGCCCTACTACTTCACGGTGTTTGCCTTCAATGACAACAACACGCCCTTCGCCGAGAACTACCTGACCACTACCCCCGGCACGCTGGCTCAAACCACCCAGGCCCTGCCCGCCGCGCTGCTGCTGGAGGAGAACTTTGAGTACCCCGTGGGCGCCCTGCTCACGGCCAGCAACTGGACCGCCCACAGCGGCGCGGGCACCAAGCCCGTGGCCGTGGTGGCGCCCGGCCTGAGCTACGCCGGCTACGGCCCCAACAGCGGCAACGCGGCCGCCCTCGTGACCAGCGGCGAGGACGTGAACCGGACGTTTGCGCCGGTGTACGCCCGCACGCCGGTCTACGCCTCGTTCCTGGTGAAAGTCAGCAGCGTAACGACCACCGGCGACTACTTTTTCCACCTCGGGCCGCAGCCGATTGGCAGCACCTACCGGGCCCGCGTATTCGTGCGCAAAGACGCCAGCGGCAAGCTCCAGTTTGGCATCAGCGGCGGCACGGGCCCGGCCAGCTACACGCCCGCCAGCTACGACCTCGGCGCCACGGTGCTGGTCGTGGTGAAATACACCTTTGACGAGGCCGGCAACACCAGCCAGCTCTTCCTCAACCCCACCACCGATACCGAGCCGGCCACCGCCGACGCTACCCAGTCCGAAACCGGCTCTACCCCCGCCGCCCCCAACGACAACATTGGCAGCGTGGCCCTGCGCCAGGGCACCACTTCGCCCAGCCTCGTGGTCGACGGCATTCGGGTGGGCAACACCTTCCAGGTGGTGAAAACGGGCATTGTCTGCCTCGCGCCGGTGCTCACGGTGCCGGCCCCCGCCACGGCCACGGCCGCCTACGGCCAGCCCAGCGCCCCGGTAGCCTTTGCCGCGACGGCTACCGGCACGCCCGCGCCCGCCATTGCCTACTCGGTAGCGGGGCCGAACGGTACGGCTACGCCCATTGCTTCGCCCTACGCCTTCCCGGTGGGCACCACCACCGTGACGGCCACGGCGACCAACAGCTGCGGCACGACGAGCCAGTCCTTCGCCGTGACGGTGCAGGCGGCGCCAAGCAGCGTGCGCGTGCTGTTGCAAAACGACAGCCAGGAACCCTTTGACTACGTTATCCGGCCCAACCTGCAGCTGGTCAATGAGACGGCCGCCGCCATTCCCTACTCCTCCCTGACGGTGCGCTACTGGCTGACGGTGGAAGAGTACGCGGCCGTGCAGGGCTCGGTAGACTACGCCCAGCTGGGCACGGCGGGCGTGAACATCCGCTACGTGCCGCTGGCCCAGCCCTACCAGGGCGCCACCGGCTACGTGGAGTACAGCTTCACGGGCGCGGCCGGCACCCTGCCGGCCCAGGGCAATTCGGGCATTATTCAGTCGCGGGTGTTTAAGCAGGATGCTACCCCCCTCAACGAGCCCGACGACTACTCGTACGCCCCCTTCGGCCGAACCTTCGAGCCGGCTACCCGCATCGGCGTGTACCGCGATGGCCAGCTGGTGGGGGGCACCGAGCCGGCCCCGGTAGCCCTGCTGACGAAGCTGAGCATCCTGGCTGAAAACCAGGCGTATAGCCCCGTCTCGAACACCATCCGCAACTACCTGAACGTGCGCAACACCGGCAACACGGCCCTTGCCTACCAGGACCTGTCGCTGCGCTACTGGTTCAGCCCCGACGGCCCGCAGGCCATTAACTACTACGTCGACTACGTGGCGCTGGGGGGCGATAACGTGCGCCTCACCACCGGCCAGGCCGGCACCGAAACCTACACCGAGCTGCGCCTGTCGCCCGCGTTGGGGAGCCTGGCCCCCTTCAGCAGCACCGGCATCATTCAGTACCGCACGGCCAAGGCCGACTGGTCGGACTTTGACCAGGCCAACGACTTCTCGTACCAGGTAAAGGGCGCGCTGGCTGAGAACATGCACATTACGGCCTACCTGAAGGGGCAGCTGATTTATGGCCAGGAGCCGGCGGGGGCGGCCCCGGCCGGCGCCGCCCAGGCCACGGCCACCCTCACCGACGACGGCGGGCCGGCGACTCAGCTCACCCTCCCCCCCGTGTTTGAGGCGTTCCCCAACCCGTTTGTGGCCCAGACGGAGCTGCACTTCCGCGCCGCTACCACCGGCCCGGCCCAGCTGCTGCTCTACAATTCGCTGGGCCAGGTAGTGCAAACCCTCTACCGCGGCACTGCCGAGGCCGGGCACGACTACCGCTTCACCGTGCCGGGCACCGCGCTCGGCGCGGGTCTCTACGTCGGCCACCTCCAGGCCGATGGCCGGACGCAAACCGTGCGCCTGGTGCTGACCCGGTAAGCCAGCCAGCCGCGCAGTCGCCAGAAAAAAGGGAGCCGAATCGGCTCCCTTTTTTTTATGCCTGGGGCGAGCAAG
>CAZZWL010000174.1:0-9756 GCA_964657755.1 uncultured Rhodanobacter sp. | reverse complement strand
AGTAACTCCATCGTTTCAACGAGTCACGCGAGATGCTTCGGCAAGCGGACGCTAGATGAGCATGACGTTCTTGTTGGTCAGCAGCTATTTAAGAGTAGATTGATAAATGTGCAGCGGCGCCAATTGCTTCGCCATTACTATTTTTTTATTCTGGGTAAACTGCTTGAAATCGGCGGCGCTGGCCTGGCCGGGGAAGGGCGCGAAGTAGTGCTGCGGGTCGCCGTTGCGCCAGGTGAGGGCGTAGGAAACCGGGTATTTCTGCAGCACGGGCAGCATGGTGCCGGTCCACCAGGTAGGGTCGGGCAGGCCATCGAAGCCAAACTCGGTGAGCGCGGGCAGCTTATGGTGCGCCTGGCTGACAGTCTCCAACAGGGCCATTTTCTGCTCCAGGCCCTGCCGGAACTTCGGCACGTCGCGGCAGTAGTCATCGAAGCCCATCACGTCCACGTAGGCGTCGCCGGGGTAGCGCTCCAGGTAGTCGGCTTCGGTCTTGAAGTCGGCCGCCGAGTAGGCAATAAGCAGATTGTGCAGCTTCTTTTCCTTGCGCAAGTAGTTGACGGTGAACTGCCAGAGCGACTTAAACTCGGCCGCGGTGCATTCCTTCTGGCCCCACCAAAACCACGAGCCCGTGTGCTCGTGAAACGGCCGGAAAATGACCGGAATGGCCTCGCCCTTGCTGCCCTTGAGGCTGCCCAGAAAGGCGGCCATGCGGTCCAGATACGTCACGTACTTGGCGTGGTCGGGGCCGCCGGGCAGGATGAACGGCACGGTGCGGGCCGTATCCCAGGCCGTTTTGCCGTCGTGCGGGTTGTCGAGGTGCCAGCTGATGGTGATAACCGCGCCTTCGGCGTAGCCCTGCTTGATGTACCCGCGCATGCGGCCAAACGGCACCGCATCGAGGTTGCGGGCGCTGTCGAGCTCAATGTGGCCCAGCTCCCAGCCAAACACGGCGGGGTAGGAACCGCTCACGCTCTTCACGTCGGCGCGGTTGGCGTCGCCCTTCCACATCTTGCCCTGGTCGACGCCGTAGGCCAGCGCATCCTGGTGGCCAAACATAGTGCCCCGGCCCACGAGGCGGTGCAGGTTGGCCAGCAGCCGCTTGGTTTCGGGGGTGGCGGCGGGGTCGGCGGCCTGGGCGCGGGCCTGCCCTACCCCCATTGCCAGGGCCAACGTGGCCAGGGCTGTTAGTTGCTTGCAGAAATTCATTAGCGTATCGTTTTCAAGTATTTACCAATTACTGCCCAGGTCGAGGCATCGGAGTCGAACACCGAGTTCAGGCCCTGTTCTTCGCCACCGGGGTCGCCCAGGTAGGCATCGCCGGCTTTCCAGAACACCTGCCCCGGCACCGGCCGTGCCTGCCCCCCAAAGGCCCAAAAGTTATAGCCCGCGATGGTAGGCTGCCGCCGCATCATGCCAAAGAGCGCGGCGTAGTACTGGTCGCGTAGCGTGGTGCCGGCGGCGGGCGTAAACACCTGCCCGTCGCGGGGCAGGCCAAATTCTTCCACCACCAGCGGCTTGCGCAGCCGTTCGGCCACGGCCACGTGCTTGTCCACGAAGGCTGTGGTTTTGGCCAGCACGTAGGGCAGGCTTTTGGCGGTGGCCGTGTCGCGGAACCAGCCCCAGTTCTTGGGCCAGATGTGGATGGTGAGGTAGTCGATGTTGGGGTCGGCGTGCAGGCGCTCATACACGCCCATGTCGCCGTCGGTAGCAATGTCGCCCTCGCTGCCGGTGGTCAGCAGGTGGTTCTTATCCAGCGACTTGACCAGGGCGGCCGTTTGGTGCATCCAGGCCTCGAAAGCGGGGGTAGCGGCCGGCGTCATGGGCCGGGGCTCGTTGATAATCTCCCAGGCCATGATGGCCGGGTCCTGCACGTACTTCTTCTTGGTCAGGCTATTGGTGCGGTTCAGCACGTAGCGCACGTAGGCGGCTTCCTGGGTTTTGCAGGGCTCGCAGGTATAAAACTGCGCGATGTAGGCGCGGTACTTATCCCAGCTGTAGTCCGGGTTTTTGGGCAGGGGCAGGCCTTGGTAGCCGTTCCACTCCAGGTACTGACCCAGGCCGCCGCTCCACTCCCAGGTGTTGGTGAAGTGCAGCACGGCCTTCATGCGGCGCTGGCCCAGCTCAGCCAGCAAGTAGTCGAGCCCGGCCATAATGCTTTCATCAAACTTGCCCGGCTCAGTCTGCAAGGGTTGCAGCACGCGGTACTGGTAGCCATTGCTGAGGCCCTCGGCGCCCACCATCACCCGCAGGTTGGTGATGCCGTGGGCCTGCAAAAAATCCAGCTCCTGCTTCAGGCGCGCCTTGCCCCCTACCCCCTGGGTAGCGAGCAGGCCACCATACCAATAGTTGGCGCCAATGTAGCGGTAGGGCTGGCCATTGAGCACGAGGCCGGTGCCCTGCACCCGCACAAAACCGGCCGGCTGGGCAAAGGCCCAGGTGCACACCAGCGCCAGCAGCACTACCAGCATAAAGCGCAAAAAAAGTGTCTTCATTACCATAGTTTATCCAGCAGATAGCAAAAGGCCACCCCCGAGTAGGGGGCGGCCCGGTGGCTACCAGCCAGCGTTCTGCGTGACGGAGGTATTAGAGGTAATCTCCGATACGGGCAACGGGACGAGCAACGTGCGCGGGTCGCGGTTTTTATTTACGTTTTGCTTCGAGATACCGATTTTATTCATCGCCTGCAGATACACGCCCCAGCGCTGCAAGTCGAAGCGGCGGTTGCTTTCGAAGCACAGCTCCTGGTCGCGCTCGGCAAAAATGGCGCTGCGCAGCTGCAGCTGGCTCAGGCCCACGGGGTTTAGCAGGGGGTCCTGGGCCGTCGTCACGTTCTGGTTCGAGCGGCGGCGCACTTGCAGGTAATACTTGCGGGCGTCGGCGGTGTTGCCATTCAGCTCATTCTCGGCTTCGGCGTAGGTCAGCAGCACGTCGGCGTAGCGTAGCAGCGGGTAGTTGATGGCATCGGAAGTGCCGTCGGGGTTGTTGGGGGCAGCGGGCTTGCCCGGCACGTAGTACTTGAGTATCTGCGCCTTGTTGCTGTAGTGGGCAAACGTGGTGTCGCCCTTGGCCGGGGTGGCCCCCGTCTTGGTATTAATCGACACGATGTAGTACTTCAGCGAGTCGGTGCGGGGGTAGTAATAGTAGTACGAGCCATTGCCGTAGTTCTCAAACCACTGGTGGGTAATGTCCTTCTGCACGCGGTCGTCGTAGGGGCTGAACTGCTGGTAGAAGTTGGTATCCATCCAGAGATAGCCCCGGCCGCCCAGGTCACCCGAGGTGAAATAGTTGCTCACGTAGTTGCTCTGGGTGGTGTTGCCGGCCAGCGTCTGCACCATAAAGATGTGCTCGACGAGGTTGTCGCTCGACTTCTTCCAGACATCCATGTAGTTTGGGTATAAGCTGTACTTACCGCTGGTGATGAGCTTATTGGCTTCGTCTTTGGCCAGCTGGTAGTAGGTTTTGCTATCGAACCCTTCGTAGCCGGCCACCACGTCCTTGGGGTAGGTATAGAAGCCGTTGTCTTTGCCGCCCTGCACGGTCAGCTGCGCCCCTTTGAGCGAAGCCGAGCCGATGGTCGCGTACACCTTGGCCAGCAGGGCCTGGGCGGCGCCTTTGTTGGCGTGGCCCAGCGCGCCCGAGCCGGCTTCACCCTGGTAGGGCATCAGGGTTTCGGCCTGCTGCAGGTCGGCGATAATCTGCTTGTACACATCGGCCACCGACGAGCGCGGAATATTGGTGTCGGTGATGGACGTGACTGAGGCCGTGCGCAGCGGCACGGGGCCGAAGAGCCGCACGAGGGTGAAGTAAGAGAACGCCCGCAGGAAATAGGCCTCGCCCAGAATGCGGTTTTGCTGCGTTTTATCCATCGTGATGGCCGGCACGCGCTCCAGCACCGTGTTGGCGCGGGCCACAATCACGTACGGCCCGGTGAACATGATGGGCGTTTTGTAGTCGCCCAGGTAGTTGCCCGACCCAATGCCGGTGAGCGCGAAGCTGGCGCCGGCGATGTGGTCATCGTCTTCCGACAAAAACTCCCAGTACGGCTTGGTAAACCAGTCGTAGGAATTGAAGTCGGAATACACGCCCGCGATGGCGGCCTCGGCATCGGCGGCGGTTTTGTACACGTTTTCAGGCGCGTAGAAGTCATAGGGAACCTCGTCGAGCTGCTTTTTGCAGCCCGCGGCAGTCGCTAGTAGCAGCACCGAGGCCGCGCCGAGCACTAATTTGTTAATCGTGTTCATAACAAGTGTTTTACTGCGTTAAAAACCTACGTTTACCCCGGCCGAGAAGCTGCGGGAAGTGGGGTAGTTGCCCAGGTCGACGCCGCGCAGGGCGGGGTTCTGGCCGTAGGCATTCACCTCGGGGTCGTAGCCGGTGTAGTGCGTCAGGGTCACCAGGTTGGTGAGGCTGGCGTACACCCGCACGCTGCGCAGGCCGTACTGCTTGAAATCGAAGTTGTAGCCCAGCGTCACGTTTTTCAGGCGCACGTAGGAGCCATCCTCAATAAAGCGGTTGCTGAAGAGCAGGGGCACGGCGTCGGAATAAACGGCCTTGCGGTTGGTGCCGCTGGTGTGGTCCGGCGTCCAGCGGTTGTCCCAGGCCGACTGGGTAACGTTGTTGCTACGCGTGGCGCCCAAGTTGTCGGTAGTGGCGCGGGTATAGTTCACGATGTCGTTGCCCACGCTACCCTGAAAAAACACCGTCAGGTCGAAGCTCTTGTAGTTGAACGTGTTGTTGAAGCCAAACACGTACTGCGGGTTCACGTTGCCGATTACCTGCTGGTCGTTGGAGTCAATCTTGCCATCGCCGTTCAGGTCCTTGTAGCGAATCTCGCCAATCATGGATTTCGCCGTGGCATCGTCGGTGATGTGCAAGGCATCCTTCACCTCCTGCGCATTCTGAAAAATGCTCTGCTCCTGGTAGCCGTACACGCGGCCCAGCGACTGCCCCGCCTGCAGGATGAAAGGGAGCACCTCGGGACCGGTGGAGATGCGCGGCGAGAAGGAGATGGTTTTATTGGCGCCCAGGTCGATAATCTTGTTGCGGTTGAACGAGATATTGGGCGAAGCCGTCCACTTGAAGTCGTTGCCATCGACCACGCGCAGAGTCAGGGCCACTTCGAGGCCGCGGTTCTGCACCTGGCCGGCGTTAATCTGGCCCGAGCCGAAGCCCGTGCTCGGAGGCAGGGGTAGGGCCTGGAGCAGGTTCTTGGTTTGCTTGTCGTACACGTCTACCGTCAGGTTGAGGCGGCCCTTAAGCAAGCCGATATCAATGCCCGCGTCGGCCTGGTAGGTAGTCTCCCAGGTTAGGTTGGGGCTGGGCAGCGTACTCACGTAGTAGCCATTCACCAGCGAGCCGTTGAAGACGTAGTTGTTGGGCGAGAGGCGGGCCAGCGACTGGTAGGGGCCAATGGCCTGGTTGCCCGACGAGCCGTAGCTGAGGCGCACTTTCAGGTCGCTGAGCACGTCCGAGTTTTTCAGGAACTCCTCGTCAATGGCGCGCCAGGCAAAGGCGCCGGCCCCAAACGGGGCGTACTTGTGGCTGGGCGCAAACTGGCTGGCCCCATCCACCCGGCCCGTCACGGTGAATAAGTAGCGGCCCAGGAAATTGTAGTTGACGCGGCCCAGAAAAGATACCAGGTCGGTCTGGTTGCGGCCCGACGCCAGCAGGCGGTTCGTGGCCGCGCTCAGGTTGTTGTCCTGTAGCACGTCGTTCAAATACCCCGTGGCGTTGGTGATGCTGCTATTGTTGTTGTTATTGGTATAGGTAAAGCCCGCTACCGCCGTCAGGTCGTGCTTCTCGTTGAACTTGTGGGTATAGGTGGCAATGTTCTCCGAGGTAATCTCAAACTGGTTGTAAGTAGATACCGTGGCCGCCCCCATCAGCGCGCCTCCCTCATACGTGTTGCGCGGGTAGTACACGTTGCGGGTCGAGGAGTAGTAGTTCAGGCCCAGGCGGGAGCGCAGCTGCAAGCCCGGTAACACATTGAACACTAGGGAGTTAGATGAGAACACAGAATTAACCAGGTTCTGGTTTTTCACGTCCTGGATGTAGGCCAGCGGGTTGGTGGTCGTTACCTGGTCGGCGGGCGTCACGTAGGTGCCGCCATTGATGAGCTGGGTGCCGTCCACGTTGGTGGTAGGGGCGTAGCGCAGGGCCGCGTAAATCACGCCCGCGTTGCCCTCGCTGTTGCTCGAAGCCGTTTTTACCAGCTTGTTGAGCGAGCGGCTGGCCTGGGTGTTGGTTTCAAACGTCAGCCACTTCGTGACGTTGCGCGTCACGTTGAGGCGTAGCGTGCCCTGCTCAAAGCGCGAGTTGGCGATGATGCCGCCCTGGTTGACGTAGTTGCCCGAGAGCGCAAAGCTGCCTTTGTCGCCGCCACCGCCCGAAAACAGCACCGACGCCTCATTTATCGGCCCGTTCTGGAAAATAATGTCCTGCCAGTTGGTGTTGTGGCCAACAAAATCGGTCGGCACCGGCGAGCGCAGGCCCGTAGTCAGGTCGCGGCGGCCCGAGAACGGCAGCTGATAGTCGCCGCTGGTGCTATCGGTGTAGGTGGTGCCGTAGTAGCGGTCCGAATTGACGAACTTTTCGTTGAGGTAGGTGGCGTAGGTAGCCGCATCGAGCACTTTCAGCTGCTTGCGCACCCGGTCGAAACCCGAGCGGAACGACACGTCCACCCGGTCCTGGCCACTCTGGCCACGGCGGGTAGTGATAATTACTACCCCATTGGCTCCGCGCGAGCCGTAAATGGCCGTGGCCGAAGCATCCTTCAGCACCTCAATGCTCTCGATGTCGGTGGGGCGCAAGAAGTTGAGCGCGTTGGTGGTTTGCACCGAGTTGTCGCTGCTGCTCACCGCCCCGCTGGGCGTCGAGGCGTCATTATTCACTTGCAGCGGCACGCCATCCACCACGTACAGCGGCTGCGAGTTGGTACCGAACGAGTTTACCCCGCGAATCTGCATGCTGATGCCCGAGCCGGGCGCCCCGTCGTTTTGGGTCACCTGCACGCCGACCACCTTGCCTTGCAAGCCCCGGTCGAGCGAGAGCGGGGTGCCCACCAGCAGCTCCTCGCGCTTGATGGAAGCCACCGAGCCCGTGAGGTCACTCTTTTTTACGGTGCCGTAGCCCACCACCACTACGTCGTTCAGGCTTTGGCCATCCTGGCGCAGCGTCACGTCGATAGTCGAGCGGTCGCCAAGGGTAACTTCCTGCGGAGAAGTACCGATAAAATTGATTATCAGGGCGTCGCTACCCTTGGGCACGGTGATGGAGTAGTGCCCGTTCGCGTCGGCCGTGGTCCCAACCTGCGTGTTTTTGACCCGAACCCCAGCGCCAATCAACGGCTCGCCCTTGGTGTCGCGAACCGTTCCCTGCACTACCCGTCCCTGCGCCTGCGCTGAGGCTTGCAGCGACGCGCACACCAGCGCCGGAATAGCTACTGTCGTGAGTAATACTGTTCTCATAAAAGTGATTTTGGGTGGGAATATGAATAGGACAAAGGTCCTGGCCGGGGCACGCGTTTTCTAATAGTATTCCGACCTTTGCTAGTAGCGTATTATCCCAGAATTACCTAGTGAGTACCCACTTACTTTATAAGTATTTGAATTTCAGAACTAAAATCAAAATAAATGGTAAAAGAGCTTAAATTGGACGGTAATACCATTTTATCCGAAAGCTGTACTTTTATTGCCTGAACTCTATTAATCTACCCCACCCATGAAACAGGACATCATGCGCGAAATCACGCCGCTTACCCAAAGCGACTGCTTCACGCTCTTCTCGCGGGTCAAAAAAAAATTCGACTTCCCGCTGCACTATCATGAGGAATACGAACTCAACCTCATCCTCAATGCTCAGGGTGCCAAGCGGATTGTGGGCGATAATATTGAGGTTATTGACGAAGTAGAACTAGTGCTCGTCGGGCCTAATCTGTACCACGCCTGGTTCACGCACAAATGCGATAGTGAGCAGATTACGGAGCTGACTATTCAGTTTCACAAGGACCTGTTTGAGGACCGGCTGCTGCGGCGCAATCAGCTGAGCTTTATCAAGACGATGTTTGACAAAGCGCAGCGGGGCATCCTGTTTTCACGCGACACAATTGAGCGCCTCCTACCCCGGCTGCTGGAGCTGGAGCAGAAGAATGGCTTCGACTCGGTGCTGGAACTGCTCTCGATTCTGCACGACTTGTCTACGTCGCGCAACATGCGCACGCTATCTGACTCTTCCTCTGACAATGAGCAGTTTAACTACAATAGCCGGCGCATTGAGAAGGTATTCGAGTACATGAACGCCAACTACAGCCGGCCCATCAGCCTGACTGAGGTGGCCAAGGTGGCTAATATGCCGGAGGCGTCGTTCAGCCGCTTTATCAAGAAGCGCATCGGCAGCACGTTTATTGACAGCCTCAACGAAATCCGGCTGGGCCACGCCACCCGCATGCTGATTGATACGACGCACAACGTGGCTGAAGTCGCCTATAAGTGCGGTTTCAACAACATTTCCAATTTCAACCGCACGTTTAAGAAGCGCAAAGGCTGCACGCCCAAAGAGTTTCGGGGCAATTTTTCGGGTAACCGGATATTTATTTAAGCAGTAGGCATCTACCCGCCCGCCAAGCCTCTCGGCACTCGGCACAACGCGCCTCTTCTGGCTCCCTACCCCCCTGCCAGCCCGGCACGTAGCGCGGATACGGCCAGTCGGGTTGGACGTAGCCACGCCACGGCCGGCCAGTGCCTACCGCCCGCCAGCAGCGGCCGCCTTTCGTTGCAACATTATACAATGCACTTACTTGCGGCCAACCGTGACGCCCGGCCAGGTATCGGTGCGGAAGGGCACGGCGGGCAGGCCTTCCTTGTTGTAGAGGTTACCATCGGGCGAGTCGGCCCAGTCGTATCGCACGGCCACGGGCTGGGGCACGTCGTCGCTTTGCACCACTACCTCGCTGCCTACGAGCCGGGCCGTGGCCCAGTGAAACTTGCGGTCGGCCCCGGCCACTGCGAAGCCGTGCAGCGCGGGACCATTTTTAGCTTCGAGGCCGGTGCCAAGCTGGCCGAATTTCAGGCGAATGGCGCCGCCGCTGGCCGCCATGCCGGCGTAGGTGGGGCCGCTGTAGGCCAGTTTACTATCGCCGTAGGCCACGCGGCGGGCGGCCAGGGCCAGGCGGCGGCCCACCTCCTGCTTGTTGTGGGGGTGAATGTCGGCGGGGTCACCGATGTCGATGGCCGTAGCCATGCCGGTGCGGGGTAGCTTTAGGGCCAGGGCCTGCGCCTCACGCAGCTCGGCCCAGGCCGACTCAGTGGGCTGGGGCTGGGCGGGCTGAAAGTTGGCCAGCTGCACGAACAGGAAGGGCAAGTCGGCCCCGAAGTGCCGGCGCCAGTCGGTAATCAGGGCCGGAAAAAGCGTGCGGTACTGCTCGGCCCGGTCGGCGTTGGTTTCACCCTGATACCAGATAACTCCCTTGAGGGCCAGCGGCTGCAGCGGCGCAATCATGGCGTTGTAGAGGATGGTGGGGGCCATTTGGGGCCCGCCGGGGTAGGGCGGCGCGGGCACATCCTTGGGGTCGATGCCCGCCCGGTACTGCCAGTCGCCGGCCAGCGGCAGGGTTTGGCCCGCGCCGCGCAGGGCCAACTCGGCGGGGGCACCCGCGATGCCGCCCCCGCCGCCCGTGTCGACCACCCGCACGGCCACCACGTTGCGGCCCGCCCGCACCAGCGCGGCGGGCACCTGGTAGGTGCGCAGCTTATCGTAGCC
>CAZZWL010000173.1:0-9816 GCA_964657755.1 uncultured Rhodanobacter sp. | reverse complement strand
CCCCAGCCCCCTCTCCTTGGGAAGAGGGGGGACTAGTATCTAGTTTAGCACTACTCATTCTTCATTCGCTATCTTACTCTTTACGTACTAGTTATCTAGTCTAAACCTAGAAGCTAGTCCCCCTCTCCCCAAGGAGAGAGGGCTAGGGGGTGAGGTGAACGTCCGCTCATCATGACGCCTACTCTCGAAAACTATACCCTCGGCCGCTGGATGCCCGGCGGCTCCGACCCGCACGAGCTGCGCGATGCCAGCACCGGCGAAGTCATCGCCCTGGCCAATACCGAAGGCTTCGACTTTGAGCAGATTCTGGCCTACGGCCGGCGTGTGGGCAACCCCAAGCTGCGCCGGATGACCTTCCACGAGCGCGGCCGGATGCTGAAGGCGCTGGCCTTCCACTTGCAGGAAAAAAAGGAGCTTTTTTACGAGCTGAGCTACCGCTCGGGCGCCACGCGGGCCGACTCGTGGATTGACATTGAGGGCGGCATCGGCAACCTGTTTGCCAATGCTTCGCTGCGGCGCAAGTTTCCCGACAAGCCGTTTTACGTGGAGGGCGAACCGGTGGGGCTGAGCAAGGGAGGCACCTTCATGGCTCAGCACCTGCTGGTGCCGAAGGAGGGGGTAGCGGTACATATCAACGCCTACAACTTCCCCATCTGGGGAATGCTGGAGAAAATAGCAGTGAACCTGCTGGCCGGGATGCCGGCCGTGGTGAAGCCCGCCATGCCCGGCGCCTACCTCACCGAAGCCGTGGTGCGCGAGATTATCGCCTCCGGCATTCTGCCCGAGGGCGCCTTGCAGTTAGTGGTGGGCTCGGGCCAGGGCATTCTGGACCACGTGACCTACCAGGATGTAGTCACCTTCACGGGCTCGGCCGCCACGGGCGCCAAGCTGCGGGCGCACCCGCGCATTATCAGCGAGGCGGTGCCGTTCACGCTGGAAGCCGACTCGCTCAACGCCGCCGTGCTGGGGACCGATGCCCGGCCCGGCACGCCAGAGTTTGACCTCTTTATCAAGGAGGTACGCAAGGAGATGACGGCCAAGTGCGGGCAGAAATGCACCGCCATCCGCCGCGCCATCGTGCCCGCCAACCTGCTCGAAGACGTGCAGATTGCGCTTGGCAAAGCCCTGGCCCAAACCACCATCGGCCACCCGCAGGCCGAGGGCGTGCGCATGGGCGCGCTGGCCGGCCGCGAGCAGGCCGAGCGCCTGCGCGAGCAGGTGCGCCAACTGGCCAAGACTACCCCCATCGTGTACGGCGACCTCGAAAACGTGGAAATTCTGGGCCAGGAGCGCGGGGCCGATGCGGCCAAGGGCGCGTTCATCTCGCCCATCGTGCTGCGCAACGACCACCCGTTTAAGTACTTGGATAGCCACGAGCTGGAAGCTTTTGGGCCAGTAGTAACGCTCATGCCCTACCACGATTTAGGCGAAGCCACAAAGCTCGCTAACCTCGGCAAGGGTTCGCTGGTGTGCTCGCTGGCTACCAACGACCCGCGCCTGGCCCAGGAGTTTGTGCTGGGCGCGGCCACCCACCACGGCCGCATCCTGGTGCTCAACGGCGAGATGGCCAAGGAAAGCACCGGCCACGGCTCGCCCCTACCCCAACTCGTGCACGGCGGCCCCGGCCGGGCCGGCGGCGGCCAGGAAATGGGTGGTATTCGGGGCGTTGAGCACTTTATGCAGCGCGTGGCCTTGCAGGGCTCGCCGAGTATGATAACCGCCATCACAGAGGTGTACCAGACGGGGGCCAAGCAGGTGGAGTACGACAAGCACCCTTTCCAGCGCTACTTCGAGGAGCTGGAAATCGGCGAAACCTATACCACTCACAAGCACACCGTGACGGAGGCCGACATTAGCGCCTTTGCCGGCATTTCAGGAGATAATTTCTACGCCCACGTCGATGCAACGTCGCTGGCAGGCACACTCTTCACTGGTCGCGTGGCCCACGGCTACTACATCTTGAGCAAGGCCGCCGGCATGTTCGTGGACCCGCGCAAAGGCCCGGTTTTGCTGAACTACGGCCTCGACGAATGCCGCTTCACCAAGCCAGTCTACCCCGGCACCACCATCGGCGTCACGCTCACGGTAAAGGAGAAAATTGGCCAGGAAAAGCGCGACGAAACCGACATCGCCAAAGGCATCGTGCGCTGGCTCGTGACCGTGACCGACGAAACCGGCGACACGGTGGCCGTAGCGACGATTTTGACGATGGTGAAAAAGAAAAACCAGGCGTAATTCACATCTCAACTAAGAAGGAACGTCATGCTGAGCTTGCCGAAGAATCTCTACCGCGCCGCCTAGGTTACTAGCCCAAGGAGAGCGGTAGAGATGCTTCGACAGGCTCAGCATGACGTTCTATTAAATAGCCTACTCCCCTACCACCCATGAGCAACCTCACCGCCGGCCACGTCACCACCACTATCGATGCCGCGGGCATCACTACCATCACGTTTTTCCACCCGGCTCACAACTCGCTGCCCGGCATCATTTTAGCCGAATTGGCCGCCACGATTACCCAGGCCGGGCGCGATGCGGCTACCAAAGTCATTATCCTGCAAAGCGAGGGCGAGCGCACGTTTTGCGCCGGGGCCAGCTTCGACGAGCTGCGCGCCGTGGCTGATGCGGCGCAGGGGCTGGCGTTTTTCTCCGGTTTCGCGCACGTCATCAATGCCTGCCGCACTTGCCCCAAACTCATTATCGGGCGCGTGCAGGGCAAGGCCGTGGGCGGGGGGGTAGGGCTGGCCGCCGCCACCGATTACTGCCTGGCCACCACCCACGCTGCCGTGAAGCTTAGCGAACTGGCCGTGGGCATCGGCCCCTTCGTGGTCGGCCCGGCCGTGGAGCGCAAAATCGGCGCCTCCGCCTTCGCCCAGCTCGCCATCGACGCCACGCAGTTTCGCTCGGCCGAGTGGGCCGCCGCCCGCGGCCTCTACGCCGAGGTGCTGCCCGACCTCCCTACCCTCGACGCGGTCGTGCAAGCCCTGGCCCAGCGCCTGGCCGCCTCCTCGCCCGAGGCCATGCGCGAGCTAAAACAAGTGCTCTGGGCCGGCACCGGCCATTGGGACACGCTACTTGTGGAGCGCGCCGCCATCAGCGGCCGGCTGGTGCTCTCGGAGTTTACGCGGGCGGCGATTGGGTAAGCTACACTTTTTGTTACTCTTACACTGACGCGAATCCAGGTTTACATTTTCGCCTCAAGTGTTTTCAAGAGAATAATATTCTTCTTTTCTATTTCGGTTAACGAACGGCTTGCATCGGTTACTGCTGGCTCATACCACTTCTGTTTTTTGAAGTAGGGTAACATTCCGCTACTATTTGAAAAAATAAAACCATAGCGGGCAAATATTTCATTTCGCATAATGGCTAATTGTGTTTTGTTAAAGCCTGCAAGTTTATCAGCCTGAAGTAATTGATAGGAAGCTTGCGGATATAATCCATTATAATACTCCTCTACGCCAATAAGCTTTACTCCTATTTCTGACATTCCTTTATCAACAGACCCACTCCAAGGGTTTCGAACTTTTAAACCATACTCTTTTTTGTCTTCTATAACGCCCACAAATTCACCATACACTTCAGTTGAGAAGAATTTATTGCCATTTATTTTGATGTTAGACAAGGTTTTGTAATGCCACTTCCATTTGTCTACACTCTTAACGCGAATCCATTCGCCGGACCGTATTTGAGCAGTTATAATTCCATTGCTTACCACTAGCACTAGGTCTGACTCAGCTTCTGATTCACCAAAGTGATATACTCCTTCAAATTCTTTTGGCGAAGAGGCAATCCATGGTTTTATATCTTTTGCAGATATTTCTTCCATGCCGATTACAGTCTGACTGAAGGCTTGATGTGTACAACCAATAAACAGTAGCCAGCTAAAAACGTGTTTCATGTCCGAATCGGGATTGTGGAAGCCAAAGTAAAGGAAATATCATTCAAGATATCACAGCGCCGTATCCAGTACTTCGTCGCCATCATCAGCCATCGTTTTGGCTAGCTTCTCGATGTTAAGACTACGGGCCGAGGCGTCGAAAATCTCGCGGTAGGTGCCGCGCTTTTCGTAGAGCTGCAGGTGGGTGCCGCTTTCCACCGCCTCGCCTTTTTTCATGACGTAGATGCAGTCGGAGTCCACGATTTGGGCGAGGCTATGGGAGATGATGACCACCGTGCGGCCCTGCTTGATGGCGTCGAGGCTGTTTTTGATTTGCTCGGTGGCAATGGCGTCGAGGCTGGCGGTGGGCTCGTCTAGGAAGATGATGGGCGGGTTTTTGAGAAAGAGCCTCGCAATGGCGATGCGCTGCTGCTGGCCGCCCGAGAGCTGCTGGGCGTCGCTCTGGTAGCCCTTGGGCAGGTCTAGAATCTGCTCGTGGAGGTAGGCCTGGCGGGCGGCGGCCTCTATCTCGGCCTGGGTAGCATTGAAGTCGCCGTAGCGGATATTCTCCTCGATAGTGCCCTTGAAAATGTGGTTTTTCTGGAGCACCAGGCCGATTTGATGGCGTAGGACGGGCGTATCGTATTCCGAGAGGGGTAGGCCGTCGAGCAGCACTTCGCCGCCGTTGGGACGGTAGAACTCGCAGAGCAGGTTGATAATCGTGCTCTTGCCCGCGCCGCTGAGGCCCACGAGCGCGGTGGTTTTGCCGGCCTCGATGGTCATACTCACATCATGTAAGGCTGCTGTGCCGCTGGGGTAGGTGAAATTGACGTGGCGCAGCTCAAACGTACCGTGCAGGTGGGCGGGGCGCAGCGGGCCGGGGCGCTCGGTTTGGTCGTCGGCATCAAGGATGGCGAAAAAGCCTTCAGCGTAGGTCAGCGCCTCATTCATCTCGTCGTAGATGCGGTGCAGCTGCCGGATGGGCGCCGACACGTTATTGAACAGCAGCACGTGAAACATAATGGCCCCGATGCTCATCTGGCCGGCCAGCACGAGGTAGGCGGTGAGCACGATGATGGCCACCACCCCAATTTGCTCAAAAAACGACTTGAGGCCGTCGTAGCGGAAGTTGGTTTTGCGGGTCGTGAGCTGGGCTTCTTCGAGGCGGTTTTGCACGGCCAGCTGCTTGTCGCCCTCATAGGCTTCGCGCACGAAGCTCTTGATAACCACGATGCTGTCGATGATGCTGATGAGGCCATGGTTTTTCTCCTCGCGCAAGGCACGCAGGGCGCGGCGCGTGCCGTTGAGGCGGTCGGCCTGGCGGTAGCTCAGCCAGAAATAGATGGGTAGGATGGACGTAGCCACCAGCCCGACCCACTTATTGGCCAGGAACATGACCACCAGCGCCACCAGCGCGTTGGCAAACAAGGGCAGGATGTCGATGAAGAAGTTTTGCACCAGCTTCATCAGGCTCTCTACCCCCCGGTCGATGCGCGTTTGGAGCTTGCCGGTCTGGTTGCCGCTTTCGGTGAAAAAGCCCAGCTCGTAGCCCAAAATCTTAGTGACGGCGGCCTCGGCCAGCGCCCCCGACACGCTGATGCGGATTTTCTCGCCGTAGTATTTCTGGCCAAACGTGATGGCCGTGTTTAATAATTCTTTGGCCAATAATAGCACGCTCACCCAAATCAGCATCTGCCAGCCTTGGGCCAAACCCTGGCCTTTATTCAATAGATTCTGCACCGTATCGACGGTGTAGCGCAGCACGAAGGGGTTGACCTGGGCGGCCAGCGAGCCCACCAGCGTGAGCAGCAGCGTGCTGATAACCAGGCGACGATAGGGCTGCACGAAGGGCAGCAGGCGCTGAATAATTTGCCAAAGGCTCATGGGCTGCCGAAAAGGGAGGGGGTAGGAACGGGTAGACGGCGCGGGCGCGGCGCGGGTTCGGGGCGGGCGGCTAATCCGTGGCTTCAGAAACCACTCAGAATTTTTTTCGTAAAGCCTGCCCATGAAAAAACTACTCCTTAGTGCTTCGGCAGCCTTATTGGTTGCGGCAGCAGCCCCGGCCGCACACGCCCAGGGCATTCGTTTCGGTGTAAAAGCCGGCGCTAACCTTTCTAACCTGTCGGGCGACCTCGTCAACCAGGACCAGTATAAGAACCGCTTTGGCTTTCAGGGCGGCGTGATGGTCAACTTCGGCCTCGGCGATATCCTCTCCATTCAGCCCGAAGTATTGTATTCGCAAAAGGGCTTCAAGTACGCCGACCAGCAGTTTACGGTGCTCGGCAACACGTACCGCAACACCGGCAACGTGCGCTACGACTACCTCGACGTGCCCATCCTGGTGCGCGTGCGCGCCGCAGGTATCTTCTTCGAAGTGGGCCCGCAGTACAGCTACCTGATGAACGTGTCGGCTGACCGCACCCAAACCCTGAACGGCAGCACGGTTGGCAACGCCGGCTCGGGCACCAGCAACCTCGACAACGTGCAGCGCAACGAGCTGGGCTACGTGGGCGGCCTGGGCTTCCAGGCCAGCAACGGCGTGATGCTGGGCGTGCGCTATACCGGCGCTTTCACCGACTTCGCCAAGAATGACAACTACAGCAACGGCGACTTCCGCAACGCACGCAACTCGACTTTCCAGGCCTACGTGGGCGTGCTGCTGGGCAGTAAATAAACGGTCATTTCTTTCCTGCTAAAGCCGCTTGCCCACCGGGCAAGCGGCTTTTTTTGGCGAGTGGCTGAGCTATCCTTTCGAAAGCTAAGTCGTTTGCTACCAGCCAGCGGCATTCGTAGACCAAGAGCCGGCGTTGGTCGGGCCGAGGGGGGTAGGCAGCTAGCGCCGGGGGTGGGCAGGTACTATTTTGGCGGGGCAGGGAGTTAAGAGGGTGGCAGCAGCGCGCTGCTCGCGGGGCCCGGCCCCGCGCCACTGGTTTATTTCTCCGCAAAAAACTTATGGTTAAAGCCGCATTTTTCGCCTGCCTGCTGGCGCTGCTGGCCGTTGCTACCCCGCCAGCCACCGCCCACGCCAGCTGGCCCTTCTGGCTCTCCAAGCCCGAGCACCACGGCCAACGCAAGCTGGCCGGCGACTACACCCATCACTACGGCACCTACCGCAACCACAGCCGCCAGGACGGCGGCAGCCTGTTTGGCTTCCTGCATGGCAGCGGCCACTCCACGGCGCGGCACAAGGGCGCGCTGCACCACAAAAGTGGCCATCGCCGCACCACGGGCCTGTTTTAAGAACTTGGGTTAGGTCAAGAAAAGAACGGCTATCAAATAAGCCCGTCATGCTCATCTGGCGTCCGCTTGTCGAAGCATATCTACCGCTTTCATTGGGTTAGTAATCCCAGCGGCGTGGTAGATATGCTTCGACAAGCGGACGCCAGATGAGCATGACGTTCTTTTTCAATGAAATCAGTTCCGACTAACTGTCGGTTTTGGTTTTGATTTTCACCTTACCGTCCTTCTCCTTCACCTTGGCATCCTGCAGGGCATCGGCGCCGCGCTGGCGGCGGTCGGCCTGCAGGGTTTGCATTTGGGCAAACTGCTCGGGGGTGAGCACGGCCTTGAGCTGGTCGTCGTACTTGGCGCGGTTGGCCTGCATTTGCCCGCGCAGCTGGCGGCGGTCGGCGGTGCCGGCCTGCATCTGGCTGCGCATGGCCAGCATATCCTGGTCACGGGCCAGCAGAATGGGCTGCACCTTGGCCGCCTGGTCGGCGCTGAGGCCCAGCTGCTTGGTGAGGCCCTGGGTTTGGCGGGCGGCCATTTCTTCGGGCGTGCGCTGGGGGCGGCCGCTGGCCTGGTCGGGCGTAGTTTGGGCTGAGGCGGCGGTGGCCGAGAGGGCGAGCGCCAGCAGGGGCAACAAAAACTTTTTCATGGTAACGGAAAGGATTTAGCGGAAAAGAAGGGGGTAGGAAACGTAGCCGGGGCCGGCACCTACAAAACTTAGATGCCGGCCCGGCCAGTAGGTTTAGTGCGGGCGGTTAGCGGCGGCGATACTGAGCTTCCCAGCGGGCGCGCTCCTCGCGGCTCACGCGGTGGCCCTGGGCGTAGCCGTAGTTGTGGCCCATTTCCCAGCGGCGGCGCTCCTCCATCGTCACGCGGTGGTTGCGGTCGAAGCCGTAGTTCTGGTTGCGGTCGAAGTGGTCGTCGCGGTGGTCATCCCGACGGTCGTCGCGGCGGCCGGGGCCTTGCTGGTAGCGGCCATCGCGGTCGTGGTCATTGGCGGGGGTAGGGGCGGCAAATGCGCCGGTGCTGGTGAGCAGGGCGGCGGAAGCGAGGGCGGCAAAGAGGAAGGATTTCATGACAGTTGGAAAAGTAAAAGATTGAAAATGAGTTCTTAACCGCGCCAGCGGCCTAGGCACCGGCGGCTGGTTGAGGATGCTTTTGCAAACAGCTGGCCGCAAATGCGGCGGGCGGGCCGCGCAGGTCCTTTTGCCGCCAAAGCCCCGACCAACGCCCCAATTGTGCCGATAGAAGAAAGTATGAATGGCTTGTTGGGCCAAGGCGTTTACTTTGCGCCTTTTCACTACCTTAATGCGTCGGTCATACTACCTCTCCCTCAGTGGACTGCTACTACTGGCTTGCTCCTCTGACCCGTCGACCACAACTACCCAGCCCACTGCCGAGCGGTCGCCGATAGCTGCCTCATCTGATTCAGCAGCTAAAGCTGCCGCGCTGGTTGTTCCTCAGCGTTTTTTGCGGTGGTATGCGCCACGCATAGATAGCCTGAATAGCATATGCCTTGTCCCTGCTGCCTGCAATTCCGACACGGCAGATGTCTATGCGCTGGATTTTAACCGGGTTGATAAGTACCTAGCTGCATTGGGTAAAGGCGGCTTTACCTCTGCCCGCTACGATGCCAGCCGCCGTGCCTACTACCACCAGCAGGCTGATTCACTACGGGCGCATTCACTTTATGATGGTCCTCCGCCAGGCATGAATTTCGACCCTATCCTTTACTCTCAGGACGCAGACGATTTGCAGGCATTACTAAAACAAAAGCCTATTTTTCTGCGCTATACCTCTGATTCGGCCCGCGTCAAAATCAATCTTACCTATAATGGGACGCTGGAAAAGACGCTAGTGTTCTGCCTGTCGCACCAGGGCACCAGCTGGCTTATTGATAATATTAAGTCGGTTTTGCCAAGCGAATGAGAATTGCCCGTGGTTTATCAAACGCCCCCGCCCGGCCCGCCGGTGCGGGGGCGTTTGGCTACTGCCTACCTTTGTGGCCCAAACTCTCTCCCACCCTACCCCCTCTTTAGAAACCCAGCCCCTTTTTTATGGCCCGAGTGGAAATGACGATGCCCAAGATGGGCGAATCCATCATGGAAGGCACCGTGCTGAAATGGCTCAAGCAAGTCGGCGACGCCATTGAGCAAGACGAGTCGGTGCTGGAAGTAGCCACCGACAAAGTGGATACCGAAGTGCCCGCGCTGTACGCCGGCACGCTAGCCGAGATTCTGGTGCAGGAAGGCGACGTGGTGGCCGTGGGCGCGCCCATTGCCCGCATCGAAACCGAGGCCGGCGCGGCCCCTACCCCCTCGCCCGACACCGACGACCTAGAGGAAGCCAGCGCCAACCCACCCGTGGAGGAAGATGTGCGCCCGCTGCACGAGGCCCCGGCCGGCGACGAAAGCGTGCCCTACCTGCCCAGCCCCAACTCGCCGGTGGCCCCGGCGGCGCCCGCCGCGCCCAACGCGCCGGCCACCCTACCCCCCGCCAACGACGCCAACCCGGTGTTGCCCGGCCGCTTCTATTCGCCGCTGGTGCTCAGCATTGCCCGCGAAGAAGCCATCGGCATGGCCGACCTGGAGCGTCTGCCCGGCACCGGCCAGGATGGCCGCGTGACCAAAAAAGACATCCTCGACCACGTGGCGGCCGGCAAGCCGGCGCTGGTACCGGCCGCGCCGGCGCCGCAGCCGGCAGCCGCGCCAGCC
>CAZZWL010000172.1:0-10027 GCA_964657755.1 uncultured Rhodanobacter sp. | reverse complement strand
TTTTGTGGCTATAAAAACCTATAATTTGAAAGCGGCCTTAATCTGGGCCACATAGTCGAGTTTTTCCCAGGTGAAGGTCTCAAACGTCTTTTCCTCGCCGTCCTTCATCTTCACCGTGACGGTGCCGGGCTGGCGGCCCATGTGGCCATAGGCAGCCGTCTGGCCAAAAATGGGGTTGCGTAGGCCTAAGCGCTCCACGATGGCATAGGGGCGCAAGTCAAATAGCTCGTTGACCTTATCCGCGATTTCACCATCGGTCAGGGGCTGACCGGCGGCGTTTTTAGCCTTGGTAGTGCCATAAGTGGTCACGTAGAGGCCCACGGGCTTGGCCACGCCAATGGCGTAGGCCACCTGCACCAGCACTTGGTCGGCCACACCGGCGGCCACCAGGTTCTTGGCGATATGGCGGGTAGCATAGGCTGCTGAACGGTCTACTTTGCTCGAATCTTTACCCGAGAAAGCCCCGCCGCCGTGCGCGCCCTTGCCCCCGTAAGTGTCTACGATGATTTTGCGGCCCGTGAGGCCCGAATCGCCGTGCGGGCCGCCAATAACGAACTTGCCCGTGGGGTTGATGTGGTGCTTGATATCGCCCGTGAACAGCGCCTGCATCTCAGCATTGAGGCTAGCCTTCACGCGCGGGATGAGCAAGTTGGTGATATCCTGCTTGATGCGAGCCAGCATTACTTCTTCTGAAGAATCGAAGTCGTCGTGTTGGGTGCTGATAACGATGGCCTCAATCGCCTCGGGCCGGTGGTCATCAGAGTAGCGAATCGTCACCTGGCTCTTCGCATCGGGGCGTAGATACGTCATTTCCCTACCCCCCTTGCGAATGGCGGCCAGCTCCCGCAGCAGGCTGTGCGACAGGTCCAGGGCCAACGGCATGTAGTTAGCCGTTTCGTTGGTGGCGTAGCCGAACATCATGCCCTGGTCACCGGCGCCCTGCTCTTCTGGGGCTTGGCGCACTACCCCCTGGTTGATGTCGGGCGACTGCTCGTGCAACGCCGACAGGATACCGCAGCTTTCGGCCTCAAACTTATACTCGGCCTTGGTGTAGCCAATGCGGCGGATAACGTCGCGGGCAATGTGCTGCACATCAACGTAGGCGGAAGATTTTACTTCGCCGGCGATAACGACTAGGCCGGTGGTGACCAGCGTTTCGCAGGCAACTTTGGCGGCGGGGTCCTGGCGCAAAAAGTCGTCGAGGATGGCGTCAGAAATCTGGTCGGCAACTTTATCGGGGTGGCCTTCCGAAACCGATTCGGAAGTGAACAGATAGGGCATGGCAAAGGGCTAGACAAACAAAAACCCACCCGCCGGGCCGGTCAGGGGCACGGGCGGGTGGGCTACAAAACTACTCATTAAATCCTGACCAAGCGTGCCTTGGGCTGCTAAGCAAGCACCGGCAGCTTTTCGCACACCAGCACTACGAAGCGCCCCCGCAGGTCGGTAGTAGCAAATAAATAAATTTCGCCGCCTTCCCGGATACCCGTGCGCCGCCGAAAATCGGCTACTGACTCGGGAAAGTTACGGGTCGTGACGTGCGCCCGGCCTTCAGGCCCCAGGTGGGTTTTGAGGGTCGGGCCATCGGCCTTCTCGGTAGCCAGAATTTTAAAAATCCGGCCCGGAAAGTCGGCCCGCAATTCCTGGCTGGTGTAGAGGTGGCTGTGCTGCTGCAGCTTGAGCAGCTCAAAGGCTGAGCCCACGCTTTTGAATGCCCCTGCTTTCAAAATAGCGGCGTTGGGCTCGTAAAGGTACTGCTGGGCCTCGGCGTAACGGGGCACGGCGCGGGCCTCGCGGGCCCGGTTCAGGCGAAACTCCTGCTGGCTGCCGTCGCGGCGCAGGTTCACGGCCAGGCGCTCGGGGTCCACGGCCGGTTCTTCACCCAGCTCATACAACACTTCTTTCACCTCATTTTCTACCGCTACCACCCAAAGCCGCCGCACGTGCTTCAGCTCCTGAATGGCTAATTCAATATCGAGCATCGGCGATGTTTTGAGCAAAATGCGCCGTGTGTGGTGTAGTAGTAGGGGTAGGAGGCGCGGCACGTCGGGCTCGCAGTCAGCCAGCCGAAAAGCTTTGCCGCCTTTTTTATCGCGTCGGGCCGGGTCGAGATACAGCCAGTCGTACTGCCGGCCGTTTTGCTTCAGAAAAGCGGCGGCATCCCCAGTGTGCGTCGCGATATTGCTGATAGCCAGCTGGCGTAAATTGTACGCCACTACGGCGGCCAGGTGGGCGTCGCGCTCCACGTAGTCCACGTGGTCCACTACGGTGGCAAAGTGCGCCGCATCGGCTCCAAAGCCGCCGGTGAGGTCGGCCAGGCTACTTGCCCCGGCCACAAGCGCCGCCTTGTACGTGGCCGTGCGCTCTGAAGAAGCCTGCTCGACCGAAAGCGCGGGTGGAAAAATCAGCTCTTGGTTATCGGCCCAAGTCGGCAGCTTGCCGCGGGCCTTTTGGCGGGCCTGAATTTGGCGCACCAGTTCAGGAACTGGTAGGTGTGGGTGGCGGCGGGCCTGCAGAGCCAGGTGCGCCGGGTCGTCGTGCAGGTGGGCAGCCACGTAGCGCCGGGCCGCCTCGGGTAAAGGGAACTCCATGGTGCAGCTACTAACGGAAAAAACGGTGAGCGGGTGCACTTCCCGCTCACAATTGGGCATCAAGTCGGGCGAAGGGGGTAGGAAAGAGCCAGCCAGTCAGTAACTTACAATTGCCAGCGCAGGGCGAGGCCCGGCCGGCCCTGGAGCGCCGCTACGCCCACGCTGGCCGGCCGCAGCTTTGGCCACAGCGTGCTGTGCCCGGCTGGCAGGGCGGTGTTGTAGTCATCCACCGCCTGCTTGAAATACTCGTTGGTGTGGTGGTTGATAAAAAGCGTTGCCAGCAAGCTAAACGCCGCTACCCCGGCGGCCACCTGCTGTGCGCCATTAAAATAAACCGGGTCGCCGTGGCTGAATACCTGCGACCCGTAGAGCCCGACGGCCCCCACCAGCAGCACTTTATCAACCAAGTAGAAGGTTTTTTGGCGTTTATAGCTATTCAAATCACCCAGGGCGTCGGCGTTGCTACCCAGATAAGGCCGCAGCTTGCCACCAAAGAAGCCGGCGTTCTGGTAGTCTTCACCCGTTTTGCCGGGGGGTAGGAAATAGAAATTTTGTTGGTGGCCGTATTGGCCGCGCTCCTGGTCCTCTGGCAGCAGCCGAATAGTAGCCGGCGTTGCCTGCTGCGCCTGGGCGGCCTGAATGCTTAAACCTAGGCTAAGTGCTAAAAAAGGTGCTTTTAGGTAATGTATTGGGGGTTTCATATAAATAAAATGTAGTGTAGTAGTCAGCAAAGATAGGGGCCGCGCGCATCGTCCCAACACCCAAACAAAGCGTTATCTTTGTGGTTGAAACGCAAAACCTTTCATTTGCCGATTATTATGGTAGCGACCAAGCCCACGACCTACGTCCCTTATAAAGTAAAAGACCTGAGCCTTGCCGAATGGGGCCGCAAGGAAATTCGCCTAGCCGAAGCCGAAATGCCCGGTCTGATGTCGCTGCGCGAAGAGTTTGGTCCTAGCCAGCCCCTCAAAGGGGCCCGCATCGCTGGCTGCTTGCACATGACCATCCAAACGGCCGTGCTCATCGAGACGCTCATCGCGCTCGGCGCGGATGTTACGTGGTCGTCGTGCAATATCTTTTCGACCCAGGACCACGCCGCCGCCGCCATCGCTGCCGCTGGCATCCCAGTCTACGCCTGGAAAGGCATGACGGAAGAAGAATTCAACTGGTGCATCGAGCAAACGATGTTCTTTGGCGCAGAGCGTCAGCCGTTGAACATGATTTTGGACGACGGCGGTGACCTCACTAACATGGTACTCGACCAGTTTCCCGAAATGGCGGCCGGCATCAAAGGCGTATCGGAAGAAACTACGACCGGGGTGCTGCGCCTGCTGGAGCGCGTGAAAACCGGCTCGCTGCCTTTCCCCGCTTTCAACATCAACGACTCGGTTACTAAGTCGAAGTTTGACAACAAGTACGGCTGCAAAGAGTCGGCGGTGGATGCCATTCGCCGGGCTACCGACGTGATGATGGCCGGCAAAGTAGCCGTAGTAGCTGGTTACGGCGACGTAGGAAAAGGCACCGCCGCCTCGCTGCGCGGCGCCGGCGCCCGCGTTATCGTCACCGAAATCGACCCCATTTGCGCGCTGCAAGCCGCTATGGATAGCTACGAGGTGAAGAAGATGGAGAACGCCATTCCGCGCGCCGACATCGTGATTACCACTACCGGCAACTGCGATATCATACGCGAAGAGCATTTCCGTGCCCTCAAAGACAAGGCCATTGTTTGCAACATCGGCCACTTCGACGATGAAATTGACATGGCGTGGCTCAACAAAAACTACGGCCACACCAAAGACACGGTGAAGCCGCAGGTAGACCTGTACAACATTGATGGCAAAGAGGTTATCATCCTGGCCGAAGGCCGCTTAGTGAATCTGGGCTGCGCCACCGGCCACCCCTCGTTCGTAATGTCGAACTCATTCACCAACCAGGTGCTGGCGCAGCTGGAGCTGTGGAAGGATGCCGACAAGTACGAAAACCAGGTGTACACGCTGCCCAAGCACCTCGATGAAAAAGTGGCCCGCCTGCACCTCGCCAAAATCGGCGTGGAGCTGGATGAGCTGACGCCCAAGCAAGCCGACTACATCAAAGTGCCGGTGGAAGGCCCGTTCAAGTCGGACCTGTATCGCTACTAAGGGGTAGGAAACGTCGAAGTAAGCATAAAAAAAGGGTCCCGTCAGCGCAATGCTGGCGGGACCCTTTTGGGTGGGGGTAGGGCTTGGCCAGCGGCCGCCTAATCCAGAAACGTAGTGTTAGTCAGCTGCTCGCTCAGCTGCCACAAGCGCTGGTTGTTGGCCGCCGTATTGAAGCTGCTCTTGACTGGTGCGGGCTTCTTCTTATTGAAATACCCGCCACTGGTGGCGCCTACCCCCTCATCAGAAGCCAGGAAAATGCTGGTTTCAGCTCCCTTCTCGGGCGAAAGCATAAAAGGCCGGCCCAGCGTGAGCAGGGCGGTGAGCCAACCGCCCGATTGCTGGCCGTAGCCCGTGGCTACCGCGCCGGGGTGCAGCGCGTTGGTCGTCACGTTGGTAATGCCATGCGCGCGCAGGCGCTTCGCTAGCTCCTGCGTGAACATGATATTCCAGAGCTTGGTAGTGCCATATTCCCACACGGGGCTGTACGAGCGCTCCGACTGAATATCGTCGAGCGTGGGCTTGGAAAAACGGTAGGCCATAGAGGCCACGTTGACGATGCGGGCCGCCGGGCTCTTCTGCAGCAGGTCGAGGAGCAGGCTGGTGAGCAAAAACGGCCCCAGGTGGTTGGTAGCCAAGGTCATCTCGTAGCCATCGGCCGAAACCTCGCGCTCGGCCCCAAACATGAGGCCGGCATTGTTGACCAGCACATCAAGGCGCGGATATTTGTCGTGCAGCTGAGCGGCTACGTCGCGCACTTGCTGTAGCACCGACAAATCGGCCAGCACGATATCGACGTGCCTATTGCCTGTGGTGGCGATAATTTCCTGCTGGCTGCGCTCAGCCTTTTGGCGGTTGCGGGCCAGGATAATAACGTGCGCGCCCTGCCGGGCCAGCTCGCGGGCCGTGACTTCGCCAATGCCGGAGGTAGCGCCGGTAACGAGAACAATTTTATTTTGAAGGTTAGCCATAAAAAAAGATGGAGAAAAGGGGCTCGGGCCTGAATACGTAAGATGACGCCGTAAGTACCAAGATGCTTTCGCCAGCGGCCTACCCCCTCAGCGGAGGCCAACGCCGATTAACCCGGATATTTGCCCGCCCATGTCCACCGTATCGCTCTCCATCGTCATCATTACTTTCAACGAAGAAGCCAATATTGCCCGCTGCCTGCAAGGGCTGGGCAACGTGGCCGACGAGGTGCTGGTGGTTGATTCTTTTTCGACCGACCGCACGGTGGAAATATGCCGCCTGCACGGCGCGCGGGTAGTGCAGCACGCTTTTAAAGGCTACGTGGAGCAAAAAAACTTCGCTACTGACCAAGCCAAATTTGACTACGTCTTGCAGCTCGATGCCGACGAAGTACTCACCGAAGAGCTGCGCCACAGCATTGGGGTAGCGAAAGCCAACTGGCAGCACGCGGCCTATTCGCTGGCCCGCCTCACCAACTACTGCGGCACCTGGGTGCGGCACGGCGGCTGGTACCCCGACCGCAAGCTGCGCCTCTACGACCGCCGCCTGGGCCGCTGGCAGGGCCTGCTGCTGCACGAGCGCTACGAAGTGCAGCCCGGCCACCGCACCGGCCAGCTCGCCGGCGACGCGCTGCACTACTCTTACCATTCCATTGCGCAGCACGTGAGCCAGCTCAATAAGTTTACCAGCATTACGGCGCAGGAGCTGGCGCTGCGGGGCAAAACGCGGGTGACGCTGCTGCACTTGCTGGGCAAGCCACTCTGGAAGTTTGTGCACGGCTACGTGTTTCGGCGGGGTTTTCTGGATGGCTTCGCGGGCCTCAGCATCGCGTCCATCTCGGCCTGGGGCGTGTTTTTGAAGTTTGCGAAGCTCAAAACCGGCACCCAAAAAGCGCCTGCCTCATGAGCCAGACGTTTCTCGTCTCGCGCGCCGACGCCATCGGCGACGTGGTGCTGACGCTACCCGTGGCCGGCTGGCTCAGGCAGCGCTACGCCGGCTGCCGGGTGGTGCTCATCGGGCGTAGCTATACGGCCGCCGTGGCCGCCGCCTGCCCGTGGGTCGATGACTTTCTGAGTCTGGATGAGTTAGGGACCCTACCCCCCTCGGCGCAGGTGGCGCGGTTGCAGGCGTATGGCGCGGCGGCCATCGTCCACGTTTTCCCCAACAAGCAGCTGGCCCGGCTGGCGAAGCAAGCGGGTATTCCGGTGCGGATTGGCACCCGCAACCGGTTGTTTCACTGGCTCACTTGCAACCGGCTGGTAGCCCTGAGTCGCCGCCACTCGCCTCTGCATGAGGCCCAGCTCAATATGCAGCTGCTAGTGCCGCTGGGCTGCCCTACCCCCCTCGCGCTGGCCGAGGCAGCCGCTTTGGTGCAACTGGCGCCCGCCGTGCCGCTCCGCCCGCAGTGGCAACAGCTACTGGCCGCGCGCCAGCCCGGCCAGCTCAATATCCTCTTGCACCCGCGCAGCCGGGGCAGTGCCCGTGAGTGGGGGTTGGCCAATTTTGGCCAACTGGCACGGATGTTACACGCGGCTGGGCACCGCGTATTCATAAGTGGTACACTGGATGAGGGTGCCGAACTAGCAGTGGCTAACTGGTTTCGGGAACATAAAAAATACATTGCCGCCGACCTCACCGGGCAGCTGGCGCTGCCCGAGTTTATTGCCTTCATCGCCGCGGCCGATGGGCTGGTGGCAGGCAGCACCGGCCCACTTCATCTGGCGGCCGCGCTGGGGCGCCACGCGCTGGGGCTCTACCCACCCATCCAGCCCATGCACCCCGGCCGTTGGGGGCCACTTGGGCCACACGCTGCCTACCTGGTTTTCGACCGGCCCGATTGCCAGGATTGTCGCGCGCAGCCCGCCGCCTGCACCTGCATCAAGGCAGTTGCGGCCGCCACGGTGGCTGCTTGCGTTGCCCAGTGGCAGCCTTTGGCGGCAAACTAGCAGCTGCTTGCTGCCGTACGTACGTTCATCTGCCGCTCATTAGCATAAAATTGAGACGGTTTCGTTAGGCTATTCGGCTATTCGACTAACTAAATCGCTGCTGTCCGGTCTTACTTTTGCCAACTGCTGACTTTATATCCGCCCTATCTACTATCATGAGTGACTCTCCCGAACGGGTGAAGCTGAGCAAAGAGGAAAAAGACCGGCGCTTTCAGGCCGAGTTGATGCCCGTGCTCGACCCGCTCTACAACTTCGCCTACCGCCTCACGCTCGACGAAGACGACGCCAATGACTTGGTGCAGGAAACCTATCTCAAGGCCTACCGCTTTTTTGAGTATTTTGAGCCCGGCACCAACGCCAAGGCGTGGCTTTTTCGCATTCTGAAAAACTCGTTCATCAACGATTTTCGAAAGAAAAGCAAGCAGCCTGCGAAAGTTGATTACAGCGAAGTTGAAGGATATTATAATCCGGATGAAGTAGAGGGCGATGCCGACACGGGTGCCTCGTCGTCGGATATGCGCCAGCAGGCTACCCGCGACCTGATTGGGGATGAAGTGGCGAGCGCCCTAAACTCGCTACCCGTTGATTTTCGGACAGTTATCATCCTGTGCGACCTGGAGGGCTTTACCTACGAGGAGATGGCCAAGGTGCTCGATATTCCTATCGGTACTGTGCGCTCACGCCTGCATCGGGCCCGTAATTTTCTGAAGGATAAGCTGGAAAAATACGCCTCCTCGATGGGGTACGGGAACGATGACGTGCAGGCCGCCGTTGATGGCGCCGAACCCGAAGACGACAACAGTTAATTTTTCCTTCACCATTTAACCCCAGGCTAAGACCCTGTTCCCGCTCGCTCATGGAAGCTACCGTTACTACAACCAATCTGTCGGCCCCCCTTGCCTCGCCTTTGGCCAGCGCCCCCGACTGCGACCGCGTGAACATTGTACTTGACCAGCTTCTCGAAGGACGGGTCCTGACGGAAGAAGATGAGGACTACCTCATCCACCACGGCGAAGACTGCTCGCCCTGCTTCGATGACCTCAAGAAGCAGCAATTTTTCATCGGCTTTCTCAAGGAGAAAGTGAGTAGGCACTCGGCCCCTTCGGCCCTGCCGCACGCCATCATGGCGCGCTTGCACGCCGAAATGGCCTAGCTTTGCGGCCCTATGCAGGGCAAAATCATTGTATTCTCGGCTCCTTCGGGAGCGGGCAAAACGACTATCGTGCACCGGCTCATGGGTTTAATCCCCGAGCTGAGCTTTTCCATCTCCGCCTGCACCCGCGACCGCCGGGGGCGCGCCGAGGTCAATGGCAAAGACTACCACTTCATTTCGGTCGCGGATTTTCAGGATAAAATTCGCCACGACGAGTTCGTGGAGTGGGAAGAAGTGTACGAGGGTGCGTTCTACGGCACGTTAAAATCGGAGATTGAGCGCATCTGGTCCACAGGCCGGCATGCCATTCTCGACGTGGATGTAAAGGGTGGCTTGAGCATCAAGGAATTTTATAAAGACCGGGCGCTGGCCGTCTTTGTGCGGCCGCCTTCCATTGAGGCGCTGGCTGAGCGCCTCACGGCCCGGGCCACCGATTCTACTTCCAGTATTTCTTCGCGGGTATACAAAGCCACCTTTGAGCTAGCCTTTGAGGATAAGTTTGACGTGACGGTGGTCAATGACAAGCTGGAAGAGGCCGTAGCCCACGCTGAGCAACTGGTGCGTGACTTTATCGCTACCGACGCCGCGCCCGAGGCGGTATGATGCCCACTGGCCCTGAGGCTACTCGCCGGGTAGGCCTGCTGTTCGGCTCTTTTAATCCGGTGCACACCGGCCATCTCATCCTGGCGGAGTATTTCGCTACCCGCACCGATTTGGCCGAAGTCTGGCTGGTTGTGTCGCCGCAAAGCCCCTTCAAGGTGGGCGATGAGTTGCTGCCCGAAGCCCAGCGGCTGGCACTGCTCAAACTAGCCGTGGCCGATAACCCACGCCTGCGCGCCGAGGCCATTGAGCTGGCCCTGCCCCGCCCCAGCTTCACCATTGTCACGCTGGACGCGCTCCGCGAGCGCCATCCCGGCTGCGAATTTGTGCTGTTGATGGGCGCCGATAATGTGGTGGGCCTGCCCCGTTGGCGGGCCGCCGACCGCCTCGCGCGCGAACTAGATTTGTACGTGTATCCCCGGCCAGGCAATGCCCGGCCCGATTTGGCACCCTACCCCCGCGCCCGCGTGCTAGCCGCGCCGCTGCTCGATATATCGGCCACGTTTATTCGCCAAAGCATCCGGGCCGGGCAGAGCATTCGCTACTTGGTGCCCGCGGCCGTCGAGCAGGAAATAATTGCGCAAGGCTATTATCGCTGAGGACCCTGCCCCCCGCAAAAAGGCCCGACTACTC
>CAZZWL010000171.1:0-10098 GCA_964657755.1 uncultured Rhodanobacter sp. | reverse complement strand
ACCGAACGGCGCGGGGACGCGAACTACAAAGTTCGCGCTACTGCGCGCCTACCCCCTCCGCCATGCCCGATATCACCACCGAAGCCGACGTCCAACTGCTGGTAGACCGCTTCTACGAGCGCGTGCAGGCCGACCCGCTGCTGGCCGCCGTGTTCATCGACTTCGCGCACGTCGATTTCAGCCACCACCTGCCGCAGCTCTACGATTATTGGAGCGGCATCTTGCTGGGCACGAGCCGCTACCGGGGCTTCCCTATGCGCAAGCACTTTCCGCTGCCCATCGGGCTGGCGCACTTCGAGCAGTGGCTGGCGCTGTTCGGGGCCACCGTCGATGCGCACTTTGCCGGGCCCACGGCCACGCTAGCCAAGCAGCAGGCGCTGCACATCGGGCGCGGATTTGCCAGCCGGCTGGGGCTGCTGGGCACCGGCGCTTAGCAACTGTTTGCCGGCCCGATGGTTGACAAGCCGCACCTTCTTCCCTACCCCCCTATGAACGCCCCAACCCGACAAGCCCTCGTGGCCGAACTCACCGCTTTACTCGTGGGCGGCAATGCCCACGCCACCTTCAAGCAGGCAGTGGCCGACCTGCCCGCGCCGCTGCGCAACCAGGCCGTGCCCCAGGCGCCCTACACCATTTGGCAGCTCGTGGAGCACCTGCGCATCGCGCAGGCCGATATCCTGGAGTTTTGCCTGAACCCGGAGTACGTGGCGCCCGAGTGGCCCGCCGCCTACTGGCCCGATAAGGCGCTGGCCGTGGACGAGGCCGGCTGGCAGGCCACGCTGCACGCCATTACCACTGACCAAGAGCAGTTTATCGACCTGCTGGAAAATCCCGACACCGACTTGTTCCGACCCCTACCCCACGGCGACGGCCAGAACATCCTGCGCGAGGCGCTGCTCATTGGCGACCATAATGCGTACCACGTGGGTGAGATTATCCTGCTAAGAAGGCTGCTGGGGGCGTGGGGCTAAAAACCGGTGCCGGTAGGCTGTCATGCCGAAGCTGACGACCCACCGGCACCGGTAGTGAACGGCGCTTTGTAAGCTACCGCAAGAAGTCGAGCACGGCGGCCAGCACTTGGTCGGGCTTTTCTTCGAACATGTAGTGGCCGCTATCCAGGAGCCCGACTACCTGCACGTTTTGGGCGATGGCGGGCAGGCCTTGCCGGAGGTTTTGGTAGGCCACGTAGCTGGCGATGCCCAGCACGGGCATAGCCAGGGGCGCATAGGCCTGGGCATCGGCCATGTCCTGCCCCAGCGCCTGGTACCAGGCAGTGGCGGCCCGAATGCTCTCGGGCTGGTTGTAGGCGGCGGCGTACACGGCCCGGTCGAAGGCCGACATCTTGCTGTCATCGAGCATGACGTAGGCGAAGAGGTAGTCCAGCAGGTGCTGAAAGCGGCCGGCTAACAGCTTTTCGGGCAGACCTTTAACCTGGTTGAACGCCATCCACCACACGTAGGGCTGGTGGCCGTCCATCTTCGCCTCGAAGGCGCCCGGCGCGGGCAGCATAGACATGTAGCGCATGCCTTCGCTCGGGTGCGCACCATCGGCCAGGATGAGCTTTTCAGTGGCTTTGGGGTAGTTGAAGGCGAAGCTGGCGGCCACCATGCCGCCGATATCGTGGCCCAGCAAGGACACTTTAGCCAGGCCCAGGTGCTGCACCAGCGCGTAGATATCCTGCGCCATCGTCTTCTTGTCGTAGCCCCCGGCGGGCTTGTCCGAGCTGCCCATACCGCGGATATCCACGATAATAACCCGGTAGTGCCGGGCCAGCGCCGGGGCCACCGGGTGGAAGGAATACCACGTCTGGGGCCAGCCGGGCAGGCAGACCAGGGGCCGGCCGCTACCGCCCGCCACGTAGTGCAGGCGCACGCCGTTGACGGTGGCGTAGTGGTTGGTGAAGCCGGGCAGCCGCTTGATTAATTCAGCATCGGTGTAGGCCGCCTCGGGGTCGGCGGGGGCGGCCGCTGGCTCACTGGCAGCGGCCAGCACGGCAGCGGGGCTGGCCCACGTCAGGCCGGGGTAGCGGCGGTTATCCAGCGGGTTGTTTTGCACGCTGAACATGCTGAGCAGGTACTGCATCTGCTGCCAATTGGCGTAGAGCTCGCGCTCGCCGGCCGGGTTGGCGGCGCGAACCTGCTGAATGCGCGCGGCAAAGTCGGCGCGGGAGCCCAGGCGCACTACCTCGAAGTGCCCGCGGCCGGCGGCTTCGGCCGCGGCGGCCAGCTCGCGGGGGCTCAGCTGGAAGCTGGCAATGCGCAGCAGCCGGGGCGCGGCCGCGTCGAGGGCGGCGGCGGCCGTGAAGGCGGCGGTGTCGTCCATCGTCGTGAAGTCGATTTTCCAGTCGGCATCTTCCCAGTAGCCCACTTGGTGCTGCTTGAAGTCGAGCAGCGGAATGTTGTAGGTCAGCACCTCAGCAAAAGCCCCGTTGAGGATGGACGTGGCCGCGATGGGCGCCTGGTCGAGCACCGCCTTAAACTCGCGCCGCAGGTCAAAATTGCGGTTTTGGCCGGCGGGCTGCTGGGTGTAGTCACTGCAAAAATCGGAGGGGATGAAGCGCGGCACCCCGGCCGCCACGGCCGCCGCCAGCAGCACCGCCTGGGCATCGACGATAACCTCGCGCAGGCCCGCCACGGCCGATACCACGCAGCCGGCTCCGGCGCAGGCCTGGGTGAGGGCCGCCACATCGGCCAGGTCTACGGGCCGGACTTCGACCCCGCGCTGAGTTAGGTCGGCTAGTTTGGCGAGGTCGGTTTGGGGCCGCACCAGCGCCCGCACGGTGGCACCGCGCAGCAGCAAGGCTTCGATAATGCGGCGGCCGAGGTTGCCGGTGGCGCCGGCCACTACAATGGGGGTAGTCATAAGAAACTGGAAGTAGGGAGGTTCGGGCAGCGCACTACTGCCGGTTTGCGTGGTGCAAAATTCCTCCCTACCCCCCCTCGCGGCCTGACCTATTCTTGCGCGTTTCTTATGAATTCCTGCTGTTCTAGCCGGCCGGCTACCGGCGCTGAAACGCCAGCGGGCTTTGGCCCACCGCCCGCTTGAACGCGGCCGCAAAGTGCGCCGGCGAGGCAAAGCCCAGCGCATCGCCGATGGCCGAAATGGGCTGCTCGCCGGCCCGCAGCATCTGGCGAGCGCGCGTTATTTTCCACTCCAGCACGTACTGGTAGGGCGAGCGGCCGGTAGTGAGCTTGAAGCGCCGGGCGAAGTGAAACACGCTCAGATTGGCCAAATCGGCCAGGGCGGCCAGCGTGATGGGCTGCTCGGCGGTGGCTTCGATATACGCCTCGATGCGCGTCAGCACCGCGCCCGATAGCCGGGCGCTACCCCCGCCAATGCGCCGCTCGTAGGTGGCGTAGTGCGTGATGAGGTGCAGGCTGAGGGCAGTGCTCAGCGACTCGGCGTAGAGCTGCCCGAGCGCGTGCGCGGCCCCATTAGCGGCCAGCAGCTGGCAGCCCAATTGCGTCAGCAAGCCATCTTCCAGCCGAAACTGGTCGCGCAGGGCAAAGTGCGTGAGGTCGAGGCCTTGGCGGGCGCGGGCTTCCAGCAGCTGAGGGCTCAGGTGTAGGTGAATAACGTCGACCGGGCCGTCCCAGGCCAGGGGGCCGTACTCGCCGGCGGGGTACAGGCCGCTGTCGCCAAACTGGAAAACAGCTTCCTCTACCTGGCTGCCGCTGCGGCGGCGCGAGCGCACGGCCTGCGCGCCCTGGTGCAGCAGCAGCAGGTGCTCGGCGTGGGCGTGGGCGGGCACGGCCATCGCATCGAGCTGGTAGCGCTCCAGCCGCAGCTCGGGCTGCGGCGCGCTGATTTCCACGGCCGGCCGGCCGTATAGCTCGGCGGTGTTGGGAGGAGTTATCGGGGCGGCCATAAGCGAGTGAGAACCAACCTAACTCGTACAAAGAGCAACTTGTTCCGCGGTGCTAGGCCACCGAGTAGCGCCAGCTGCTGCTTCCTAACCCGAGACTACGCTAGCTACTTATGCTGCGCAGCCAGGCAGGGAAGACATTTTATTTATAAACCATTGCAACGCTTAGCCGCCAAAAGGCTCCTTACTTGCAACACTTCTATACCCTGTTCCCACCATGAAAACCCTCCCTTACCTAGCAGGCAGCCTATTATTGGCTCTGCCCCTGCTTGGCGCTGCCCAAGCTACTGCGCCCTACCCCCGCTACTACGTGGGGCTGGGCCTGTATACCAGCAGTTACCAGCCACTCGGCGGGATTTATTCCCGGGGGATTACGGTGCCGGTGCAACTCACGGTGGGCTACCAGCTGCGGCCCCGGCTGGCGGTGCAGGCCAGCGTAGCCTACAGCAGCTCGAACACCAACTATTCTGGCCTCGGCAAATATTACTCGGGCTCGGCAGCGGCAGCCAGCCCCTACGCCTATTTTATGTACGATGGTACTTCTACCTACCGCACTACCTCGACTACCCTGCTGGCACGCTACGCGCTTACGAGCCAGGCGGCGCACCGATTCCAGGTAGACGTGTTGGGCGGCTTCACGCTGGTGAATCGGTACTCTAGCCTGTCTGGAGTGCGCACCGACAGCGACAGCACCAATGTCATTGTGGCCACGTCGAACTACGGCTATTCCGGCAAGCAAACCGACGTGCTACTCGCGGTGGGAGCCGGCGCCCGCTACCGGTTTGGCCGCCAACTGGAGGCCCTGCTCGACGTCACGCTCAACCGCAACTTGTCGGCGGCACGCTTTATGGGCTACGCCACCTCACTGGGCCTGCGCTACCGCTTTGGTGGGCTGCGCTAGCCACCGCGGCCGTTTCCCTTTTAGCAAAAACGGCTTTCCATTTTGAAAAAATCAGCTTCCCGTTCGGCCTCGTGCCGAACGGGATTTTTTATTTAATATGCTGATTAACTGATTTTTACTTAGCATATATTTTTACTTTTTCTGAATCGGCACTGGTCTTGGCAGTAGGTACGCATCCCTCACCTACTTGCTCCGTCCACATGGCCATTCTCGATAACCTGGCAAAAGCCGCCAAAGGTTTTTTCGTCGAGTCCGACGGCGAAGCTCCGGCCGCCGCCCCGCGCGGGGCCGGGCCGCCGGCCAGCCCTACCCCCCTCTCGCTCCCCAACCTGCCGTCCGGCATGGCCCAGCCCGAGCAGCGCCACCTCGACCATATTGCCCAGCTGCTGGCCGGCGATAACAAGGACTTCGGGGCCTTCGCCAAAATGGTGCGCAGCCTGGCGGCCAGCGGCCTCAGCGGCCCGCTGCTGTACCAAACGGCCTTCAACGCCTTCTCGGCCATGACGGGCACCGACCTCCCTACCCTCCTTACCTCAGCCGATGTGCTGGCCCAGAAGCTGGCCGACGACCGCACCCAGGTGCAGGCCCGCCACCGCGAAAAAATGGGCGAAAGCGGGCCCCCAGGCAAGCCCGGCGCCCTGGCCCAGCTGCGAGAGCAGGAAACCCGGCTGCAAGCCGCCGTGGCCAGCCTCACCCAGCAGCTCACCGAAAAGAGCCAGCAGCTGACGGACACCCAGCAGCAATTGCAACAGGAAACCGCCAAAACCCAGGCCGCGCTGGCCTCCTACGAGCTGGCCCACGCGGCGGCCGTGGCCGAGCTGCAAGCGCATCAGCAAGCCACTAAATCCTTTTTAATCAACTAACTAAACCCCTTTCTGAGACATGAAAACCTTGCTTTCTTCTGACATTAACCCTACCCTGCCCAAGTGGCAGCAACCCGAAAAAGTGGCCGGCTGGGTGGTGCTGGCCGCCGGTGCCGGCGCCGGCGTGTACTACTGGGGCCAAATAGTGCCCTACCTCGTGGACATTGTCTTCAACAGCGTGAAGCTGGGCATTGGACTGGGGGCGCTGTTCGTGCTGTTTTTGCTGGCGACGAACAAGCGGATTCAGACTGGCCTCTGGTACGCCGGGCAGCGGATTTTGCGCACGCTGGCGGGCATTTTCGTCAACACCGACCCCATCGGCATCATGGAGGACTATATCTCGAACACCGAGAAGGAAGCCCACCAGATGGATGGCGAAATCGGCCACATCGAGGGTGCCCACGAGCTGGTGAAGCGCAAGCTCGCCGCCAACGATGCCCAGATGAAGGAGTACCTGGCCCTGGCCGACTCGGCTACCCGCCAAAACGAAAAGGACGCCGCCGAAGCCTACGCCAGCCGCGCCGCCCAGATTCTGGACTACAACCAGCGCCTGCAACCCATGGCCACCACCACGGCCAACGTGAGCGTGGTGATGCGCCAGATTCTAAAAGCCGCCCTGCGCCAGATTGACGGCAGCAAGTTCAAGGTGGGCCTCTTGAAAGACGAGTATGAGCTCGTAAAACGCACTAGCTCGGGTATGCGCGCCGCCATGAATATCCTGCGCGGCGACCCCGACAAGAAGTACTTCTTCGACCTGGCCACCGACCGCGTGGCCCAGGACATGGCCCAGCAGCTCGGCCAAATCAAGCAGGCCATGCGCTACTCGCAGGAGTTTGTGAAAGAGATGGACATCCAGAACGGCGTGATGAGCGAGAAGGGCCAGCGCCTGCTCGACCGCTACCAGAAGGGCGACTTCAATGCCTTGCTGGAAAACGACAAGAAGCCCGCTCCCTCTTCCGTAGCCGCCACTAAACAACGCTCCGATGATGCCTATTCTAGCCTGCTTGATTAGTGGCCTGCTGGCCCTGCTGCTCGTGGCGGTGCTGCTGTAGCGCGGACTCTGTAAGTCCGCGTGTGGCCCGGCCTACCCCCTCTTTTTCTTAACAACTACTCAACTCGCGGACTCACAGAGTCCGTGCTACTAACAATGACAACTCGTGGTAAAATCGTACTCGGCGCAATCATCTTTGCCCTGCTGTACGTTGGCATCGATAAGCTGATTGCCAGCAATAAAATCTTCCAAAAGGCCGATACGCAGTCGGTGCTGCTCAGCTCGATTGAGCTGCCGGCGGCGCCCAGCGGCAGCCGCGCCACGCTGGTGGTGCCGCTGGCCCCGCTGCCCGGCACCGCCCCGGCCGAAAACGGCACGCCCGTGGTGTGGGAAGTGATGGCTTGGAACTCCCAGATGGCCGGGATGCTCGCCAACGGCGGCCCCCGCACCACCATGGGCTCGGCCCTGGCCGCCAACAAGCTCGATATGCAGATTACCCGCCAGGACGACGTGTCGAAAATGCAAGCTGACCTGGTGAAAAACGCCCTCGACCTGCAAGCCAACCCCCAGACGCCGGGCCTGATTGTGAGCATCATGGGCGACGGCCTACCCGCCTTCTCGGCCGTGCAAAGCCAGCTGCAAAAAGCGGGCACGCAGCTCCAGATTATCCCCTACTCGGTGGGTAAGAGCTTCGGCGAAGACAAGCTGATGGGCCCCAAGGAATGGCTCGACAACCCCAAGGCGGCCCTCGGCAAAACGGTGGCCTGCTACCTGCGCGACGGTGACCACAACATTGCCCTGAAATGGTGCGCCGACAACGGCCTAAAAGTGAACCCCGACGAAACAACCTACGACCCCGAAGCCGTGAACTTCATGGCCGCCAGCGACTTCCTGGTGGCCGCAGAGAAGTACATCGTGGGCAAACCCGAATCGCGCACCAAGGTGGTGAGCGGCCACAGCACCGGCGTGAAAGTAGACGTGGTGGCCGATGCCGTAGCCACCTGGACGCCCGGCGACGTGAACATCGCCAAACAGAAAGGCGGCCTCGTCAACATCGTGAGCACCAAGGACTATTCCAACCAAATGCCCAACATCATGGTGACGACCAAGCGCTGGTACGACGCCCACCAGCCCGCCGTGCTGAACCTGATGACGGCCTTTGCCGTGGCCGGCGACCAGGTGAAAAGCCACCCCGAGGCCCTGAGCCGCGCCGCCGACATCTCGGCCCAGGTCTATGGCGACCAGGACAAGCCCGGCGCCTACTGGCTGAAGTACTACAAAGGCACCAGCGAGGCCGACCGCACCGGCCAGGTGGTGGAGCTGGGGGGTAGCAAGGCCTTCAATTTCAGCGACAACCTGAGCTTGTTTGGCCTCGACAATGGCGGCACCAACATCTACGCCGCCGTGTACAAGACCTTCGGCGACGTGCAGAGCAAGCTCTACCCCAAGGAATTGCCCAGCTACGTGCCCCTGACCAGCATGCTCGACCTGAGCCTGCTGCGCAAGCTGCAGGCCCAGTACAAAGGCAAAGCCCTGGCCCCGGCCGAAACCCAGCAGTTTGCCGCCGACGATGAAATCCGCCGCAGCGTGAGCAAGCGTGCCTGGAATATCGAGTTCAACACTGGCCAGAGCACTTTCACCCCCGCCGCCCAGCAAGAGCTGATGCAGCTTTTCGACGACCTCGTAGTGGCTGGCCGCCTCAAAGTGGCCGTGCACGGCTACACCGATAACACCGGCATCCCGGCTGCCAACCAGCAGCTCTCGGAAGCCCGCGCCAATGCCGTGGCCCACTGGCTCGAAGGCAAAAGCGCCAGCGCTTTCCCGCAAGGCCGCGTGCAGGTGTACGCCCACGGCGCCGCCGAGCCGGTGGCCACCAACGCCACGGAGGGGGGTAGGGCCCAAAACCGCCGCGTGGAGGTGGTGCTGGGTAATTAAATTATGCTGTCAGATTTTTACACCTGCCAACCGATATTGGCAGGTGTAAAGTCGCCTAGCTCAGGTGCTAATCAATAGTTTCGGCAAGCAGGTCGTTTGTCGTCAGTTCGAGTTGATGGCGTAGACTGAGAGTTGCCAGCAGTGCTCCCAATACCCACGGCAGACTCAGTAAAAGCACTAGGAAGGACACTTTTTCGGTTAACTCCTGCTCAGGTGTTGAAGGAAAAAACAGGGCTGTCAGGGCCGTTACTATCAAAGCGGGCACCAAAAAAATGACAGCCGTCAAACACGCGAGCTTCGAACTGGGCCAACTGCCATACTGCGCCCGCACACGAGCAAACAGGTGGTCCATGAGAGGCATTACTAGCCTTCCAATCAATGCGGCCGGGAAACCTAGATATATTACAGATGCGATACTGGCAAGTACACTATTGGCGAGCAAGCTCCTAGAATTATCCACGCCTGGAAGTTTGCCCAACAGCGCAGTACTCCATACCCATAGTAGCACGAGCGCCTGGCCAATGAGCATGTATCGGTTGAAATGCGACCACGCCAACTGTTTTGGCGACTGAGAAACAGGTTTAGCCATTAGTTGCATTGACGTGAATAAGACTCAGCATGTAATCACCACAAAGATAGTTCTCACCGGAAAGCTACCCTTCTAATGAGCCCTCTTTTCACCCCCAACGCCCACCCGCGCCGCGCTACGCTGGCGGCGCTCGTGGCCGGCCAGGTGCTGGCCTTGCTGGCGCTGTGGCTGTTCTTCCCGCTCCAGCTTTTTCCGAGTCTGGGCGATGTGGGGCGCGCTTTTAATGACCTGTTCACGACCCAGGGCTTATTACCCGAGCTGTGGGCCAGCCTCACCACGGCCTTCCAGGCGCTGGGTATTGCCACGGTTTTGGCCCTGTTTATTTCGTACCTCACGGCCCTACCCTTCTTCCGGCCGCTGGCCTTTGCCGCCTCCAAACTGCGCTACCTCACCCTCACTGGGCTCACCTTTTTTATGGCGCTGCTGCTCAGCTCGGGGCACCAGGTGAAGCTTTCGGTGCTGGTATTCGGGGCTACGGTGTACCTGGTCACGGGCATGACGCGCGTGATTCTGGGCACCACGCAGGAGGAGCTGGACCACGCCCGCACGCTGGGCCTGGGCGAGTGGGGCAGCTTTTGGCAGGTAGTGGTGCGCGGCAAGCTGGCCGACATGCTCGAAGTAGTGCGCCAGAATTTCGCCATCATCTGGACCCTGATAACGCTGGTCGAAACACTCTACCAAAGCGAAGGCGGCATCGGACTCTTGCTCTATAAGCAAAACCGCTACCTGCACCTCGATGGCGTGGTGGCCATTCAGCTCGTCATTCTGGCCGTGGGCGTAGCCCAGGACTATGGATTTGAGGCGGTAAGGAAAATGTTTTTTCCTTATGCGGGGCTGGGGGCGGCTAGCTAGTAGCTCGTTCTAACGGGGCGCCTCCCCCCCCGGCCCCCTCTCCGAGAAGGAGAGGGGGAGCCTAACGAAGTTTTTCTATTTTTTTAATCAACACACCCAACG
>CAZZWL010000170.1:5847-10212 GCA_964657755.1 uncultured Rhodanobacter sp. | reverse complement strand
AAGCCGCCCGCGCCAAAGCAACGGCCGCCGTCGCCCCGGCTAGCCAAGAGTTGCCGCCCGACCGCCTCAACCTCATTGCCCAGGGGCTGCGTGAAAAATCGAGCGCCAAGCAGGCCATTTTTCGGGCCACGCAGGCGGCTTTTACGCTGCTACGCCAGGTGTCGCAGCAGCTGTGCCTGGAGCTGACGCAGAAAGTAACGACCGACGCCGACGCCAGCGTGAAAATTGAGTGCACGCCCATCAACGAGATGGAGTTTCACATTCGCTTTTCCGGCGATTTGCTGGTCTTTGTGATGCACTCCAACATCGTCACGTTTCCCGATGACTTTGGGCCGCTCAACACGCCCTACGTGGAGGCCGACTTTCGGCGGCGTTTTTTTGGCCACATTATGGCCTACAACTTCATGGCTGATAGCATTCGCTACCAGCGCCTCAGCGACCCCGGCTATCTGCTCGGCCGCCTGCTCATCAACATCGACAGCCATTATTTTCTGGAAGGCGTGCAGCAGCTGGAGCTGCCCGGCCACGACATGAGTGCCAGCACCGTCACGGCCGAATCGCTGCGCCTGTTCGTGGAAAGCGCCATGATTGCGGCCGTCAACAACGACCTGATTGCCCCGCCACTGCCCGAAATCCAGAAAATATCGGTGAAGCAAAAGCTGGAAAACCAGCAGGTGAGCCGCGGCAGCAAAGTTGGCTTCAGCTTCACGGCGCAGCAACAGCTTTAGAATTTTCGCACGGAGTTAGAGGAGGTAAAAGGAGGTACGCAGAGCAAATAAATACCGCTGTGCAACTCCTTTTACCTCCCCTAACTCTGTGCGAAAACTATTGGCCATATCCCACGCGCTGCCGCACTTTGGCCAGCACGCCCGCACCGTATTCCTGCGCCCGGCGCGCGCCGATGGCCAGGGCGGCATCCACTTCCGCCAGGTTGTTCATGTAGAAGTTGAAGCGCTCGCGCTCCGTAGCGAAGCGTTGCAGAATCAACTCGTAGAGCGCCTGCTTGGCGTGGCCGTAGCCGTAGCCACCAGCCAGGTAGCGCTGGCGCAGGTCGGCCGTGTCGGCGGGGGTAGCGAGCAGCGAAAAGAGTTTATAAGTAACGTCGGTATCGGGGTCTTTGGGCGCTTCGAGCGGCGTGCTGCTCGAAATAATGGCTTTGATGGTTTTCAGCAGCTCCTTCTCGGGCGCGAATACGTCGATGATATTGCCGTAGCTTTTGCTCATTTTCGCGCCATCGGTGCCCGGAATGGTCATCAGCTCGGCGTCGACGCGGGCTTGGGGCTCCACCAGCGTATCGCCGTAGCGGCTGTTGAACGCCTGCGCAATGTCGCGCGCTATTTCGAGGTGCTGAATCTGGTCCTTGCCCACCGGCACGATTTCCGCGTCGTAGAGCAAAATATCGGCCGCCATCAGCACGGGGTACGTGAAAAGGCCGGCGTTCACATCCGATAGCTTATCGCTCTTATCCTTGAAGCTGTGCGCGTTGGCCAGCATGGGGTAGGGCGTGAAGCACGACAGGTACCAGGTCAGCTCCGTCACCTGCGGCACGTCGGACTGCCGGTAAAACAGGTTGCGTTCGGTATCGAAGCCGCAGGCCAGCCAGGCCGCCGCCACGGCGTAGGTGTTGGCGCGCAGCAGCGCCGGGTCGCGCACGGTCGTGAGCGAGTGCAAATCGGCAATGAAGTACAGCGAGTCGTTGGCCGGGTTCTTCGACAGCTCGATGGCGGGTAGGATGGCGCCGAGCAGGTTGCCCAGGTGCGGGCGCCCGGTGCTCTGAATGCCGGTAAGGATGCGGGACATGTTGTAAAATAAGGCGTTAATAGCAGGCGAAAACCCGGGGCACAGTGTGTTGGCGGTGGGTTAGGTCCTCCGGGCTAGTGGGACTGGTCGGGGTAAGGCTCGCCGGCATTGAGGGCGTGAATCAGCAGCGGTAGCTTATCCGGGGCGAGGCGCTTCTCCTCCAATAGCTTCGTCAGGTCAGGACGAGCTACTAGGAAGGGGCGCAGGGCCTCCGGTAGACGCTTGTTGTTTTGCGACCAGTTGGCCTGCACCGGCGTTACTGCCATTTCGCCGGCGTGGCGCAGTAGATATACCGTAACGGTCGCGCCGCCGCCGTAGGCCACGTCGCCACTTCCGGGCGTGGGGCTGTTGCCCACCGGTGATTCGTAGCGCAGTAGCACTACCCGGCCGCTGTCAAGCTGCTCGGCAAAGGCCTGCCGCACGTACTGGTCGCCCAGGCCGCTACGCGTCTGAAAGCCGCCCGTCACCACAAATTTTCGACTACCCACCCGAAACGAGCGCACTTGGCTGGGAGTAAGCACGGTGGTTTTGCCAGCAATATCTCGGGCTACTAACTGCTCCCCGGTTTGCAGGTAAAGACCACCCGTTTGCTGCACCTGCGGCTGGCTGGTAAGCACGTAAGTACCCACTTCGTAGTGCTTAAATACCTGGGCGAATAGGAGTCTGGGTAGCAGTAGGCCTCCGGCTAATAAGCTGAAACGCATGGAGTAATAAGCTGGTTTAAACACTTTTATTTACGAAAGCTTCCTCCTGCAATTCCGCCGTCTCGGCCGGCCCGAGGTAGCGGTCGATGGCATAGTGCGCCAGGTAGAGCACCGGCGTGAGCACGATGGCGGCCGCGAACTTGTACCAATAATTGAACCGCGCCACATCGAGCACCTGCGTCATCGACCAGTTGCCGAACAAATAAAACGCCACGTAAAGCACCACGAAGCTGTCGACGAGCTGCGAAATAAGCGTCGAGCCGGTGGCCCGCAACCAGATATACTTGCTGCCCGTGACGCGCCGAAACAGCTGAAACACACTGGCATCGAGCACCTGCCCGATAAGAAATGCCACCAGCGAGCCGATAATAATACCCAGGCCCTGCCGAAAAATACTCTGGTAGGCAAACTCAATGTCGAACGGCCGGCCCTGGGCATCGGTCTTATTAAGGTCAAGCCAAAAATCGGCGGGTACCAGCTTGGTAGTGCCCAGAATGACGAGGAAGGCGTACAGAATCAGCCCCACCGTGAGGAACGTAATGCGCAGCACGCCCTTGCGTCCGAAGTACTCATTGATAACGTCGGTAGTGATGAACACGACCGGCCACACCAACACCCCCGCCGTAAGGCTGCCGCTGAGGCCAAAAGGGGCGTGAAACGTCTTCTCGACCGAAAATATCTTGACGCCGATAATTTCGGCCAGCAGCGCATTGACCAAAAAAATGCCGCTGAGCACTAAGTAAAGCTGCTGTTTTTTGTGGGCGTGGGTAGCCATGTGGGATAAGCGTTGGCTTGCCGTATGAATGAAAAAAGGGCTGGCCGCCGGCCGCTATACGCTCACTTCCAGGCCCTCAGTAGCCAGTTCCGTCCACGGAAAAACGGCCTGTGCCTCCTGCAAGTGCGCATCCAGCTGCTTGTAGCGCGACGAAAAGTGGCCAATGAGCAAGCGGTGCGCATCGGCGGCGCGGGCCAGCTCGGCTGCCTGCCGCGCCGTGCTGTGAAACGTAGTGGCCGCCCGCTCGCGCAGGTCGTCCAGGAAAGTTGCCTCGTGGTAGAGCAGGTCTACCCCCTGCACCAGCTCAGCCAGGCCCGGCGTGTAGAGCGTATCGGAGCAAAAGGCGTAGCGACGCGGCGGCGCGGCCGGCACCGACACGTCGGCGTGGGCCAGGGCCGGGCGGCCGGTGGCGGGGTCGGCGGGCAGGTCGTGGCCCTGCGCCAGCTGGCTCAGCTCGGTGGGGGTGAGGCTGGGGGGTAGGCGCTCCTTTAGCAGGTTGGCGCGGCGGGGCTGCTCCTCAAACAGGTAGCCGCAGCACGGTACACGGTGGCGCATCGGCAGCGACCACACCCGCACCAGCGCATCTTCGTACACCACGGCGTGGGCCTCCGTATCAACGGGCACGAACGTGATGGCGAAACTCGGCTGCGTGCGCGAGTGCATGGCCTGCGTGGTAAGCACGAATTCCAGGCCGGGCGGGCCTACCACCAGCAGCGGCTCTTGCCGGCCCTGCAAGCTGAGCGTGCTCAATAACCCAAACAGGCCGAAATAATGGTCACCGTGCAGGTGCGAGATAAAAATGACCCGCAACGAGCTAAGGCGGCGGCGGTGCTCCAGCAGCCGCAGCTGCGTGCCTTCGCCGCAGTCGATGAGGTAGCGGCCCTCGCCCACGGCCAGCACTTGCGCCGTGGGGTGGCGGCCCACCATAGGAGTAGCCGAGCCGCTGCCCAGTATCTGAAGCTCGAATAGCATTGTCAGCTGCTAGCTAATGGCTGTTAGCTCATAGCTTTTTTACAGGCGCTAACAGGTGATGAAAAAAATAGCCGTTAGACGCCCGCGTCAACTTTCGTCGGCGCGGCGAAAGTT
>CAZZWL010000170.1:0-5837 GCA_964657755.1 uncultured Rhodanobacter sp. | reverse complement strand
TCTAACGGCTGACGGCCTAAATAAACTATTCCTTGTCCGTTAAATCGCGCTCAATGGAGTGCAAAAAGATGCGGTCGATGCCTTCCTCCACCGTGGGCAGAATGTGCAGCACCGATTCGAGCTTGCTAATGGTGATGAGCTTCAGGACGTGGTCTTGCAGGCCCGTGAGCACGAGCAGGCCGCCCGTCGAGTTGCAGAGCCGGTTGGCAATGAGGATGCTGCTGAGGCCCGACGAATCGGTATACTTTACGTTTTGTAGGTCGAGTATCAGGTTGTTACTGCCCTCAGCGTTGAGCTTCACAAACTCCGATTTCAGGTCAGGCGCAACGGTCGTATCGAGCTTTTTTTCATCAATCGTGATGACGGTATAGCTCTCTTTCTTATCAATGGAGTACTTCATAAAAACCGCGGCGGGAGATGGAGAATTACGTGCTGGATGGCGAAGGTAGCGATAAAACACAGAACGCGAAATGAGCGTTCGCCCTAAGCTCATAGTTAACTACTTGACCAATATTAACTAGTTGGGCTCAGGGGGTGGCCACTGTTCCTGGCCCCCCAAAGGTAAGCGAGGCCCACGTACTGAGCCAATCGGCGCGGGCGGCCAGGGCAGCGGGCGCGGCCTCCATGCGCACCGTAGCCAGCAGGTAGGGGCCGGCATCGGGCAGGCGCAGAAGCACCCGCCCCTGGGCATTGGAATAGGTAGCGAAGCGGGTAACGGCCGGCTGGCCCGGCGCCAGCGTATGGTGCGGGCCCGTGCGGGGGGTAGGGTGCCACACCTGCACCTGCGCCCCGGCCACCGGCAGCCCCTGGCTCAGCACCCGCACCGTGAGGGCGGCGCCGGGGCGCAGGCGGTAGGGGTTTTGCTCGGGCACCAACTCCAGCGGCAGGCCCAGCACGCGGCGGTAGGTCGTGTCGGGCGCGGCGGGGGGTAGGGCCGGGCCGCGGGTGGCCAGCACCAGCGCCTTGGCGCAGCGGCGGTAGGCCTCGCGGCCGGGCTTGGTGGTGCTTTCATCAGCTTCCTGGCGCTGGCGCAGCGCGAGGCCCAGGCCCTCCTCGCGCAGGTAGGCGGTGAACTGGGCGGCCGGCAGCTCAATAAAAGCCAGCTGGCTTGTGAGCAGCACCAACTGCGTGCCGGCCGTGGGGCAGCGCAGCGCCGGGGCCACCGAGTCAGCTAGCAGCGCGGGGCGCAGGTCAGCCGAATCGAGGGGGGTAGGGCCGAAGCGCACAAAGCGCCGTACCCGACGCGTGGGCCGCGCCCAGCTGGTGCCTGAGAAGTTTTCGCCCATCAGCAGCTTGATGGGTACTGCCGCACCCACCGCCACCCGAAAGCTGGCCGGTTGCAGCCAGAACTCGTGGGCCAGGGTGGCGGTGGTAACTCCGAAACAGAGAAATAGAAAAGCTATTTTCATGCGTTTATACTCGTTTGTCATTGCGAGCGCAACGAAGTGGAGCGCGGCAATCGCACCAGAACGATACCCCAAGGAGTCGTTCTGGTGCGATTGCCGCGCTCCACTTCGTTGCGCTCGCAATGACACTCACAAAACTGTTTGCTACTACTGCCGCTCCAGCGCCAGCGCATACGCCCGGTCGTAATAAACCCGCAGGTTTTTCCAGTCGAAAATATCGGCGGAGCTTTCCACGCGGTTGCGCTGGCTAATGCGCTCGCGGCGGCTCAGCAGCACGAAGTTCCAGAGCATCTCGGTCAGCTCCTCGGCGGCCTGGTCAAAGCTGCGCTCCTGGCGACGCACCACGAAAATACCTTTTTCCTCGTGCTCCGACACGTTTTTCTGCACGTAGTCGCCAAAGCCCGACAGGTCGCTGGTGATGGCCGGCACGCCGCGGGCCACGCACTCGAGCGGGGTGTAGCCCCAGGGCTCGTAGTAGCTCGGAAACACGCCCATGTGGCAGCCCCGCACAAACTGCCCGTAGTCCATGCCAAACAGCGGCGAAGTAGTGCTCACAAAATCAGGGTGATACACGATTTTTACCCGGTCGTGCTGGTTGTTCACCAGGTTGGCCCGGCGCACGAATTTCAGGATGTCATCGTCCTGGTCGTTCACCAGGTTGTGGGTAATAACGGAGGGTAGGGCCGACGTTTTCCAGCTTTGCAGGCCGCGGCGGTAGCGCAGCTTCCAGTAGTCGTCCACCATGCTGTCGAGGTCGGGCAGGCGGTGGTCGGCACTGGCGGCGGCGGCGTAAAACAGCCGCTCGCCCACCTGCTCCTCAATGGCGCGGCAGGTCTGGCGCACCTCTTCGAGCTGGGCGCGGCTTTGCAGCACCAGCGGGTTGATGCTGGTGTAGGGCCGCTTGGTGATGAAAAACATCACCACCTGCCCCTCCAAGCCGCTCTGCTGCAGGCGGTGGTTGAGGCGCGCCAAGGCTTCCAGCGTCAGGTCGAAGCCTTTGTTGTGGTACTCGTAGCGGCCCGAGGTAAAGAGGTAAATCGTCTGGTCGAGGTCGAAGGAATAGCTCTGGAAAAAGTGCGCCATCACAAACTCGTGGATTTTGTCCTTGTAGAGCTTGTGCAGGTTCTGAAACTCGTGCAGGGCCACGAAGCGCTCGATGTTGAGGCCATTGGGCAGCACCGCGTCGGGTATTCTATCCAACAGATAAATGCACTCGCGCACCGTCAGCTCGCTCACCGTAGTGAAGACGTGGCTGCCGTGGGCGGCGGCGCGCTCCATGCTCACGGCGGGCTCAATGTTGAAGTGGCGGGCCTGCGCGCGCCAGTCCACCAGCATCAGGTTGTCATAAAAATTGGGGTCATTCATGGCCAGGTAGCGGCCCAGCAGCGTGGCGTGCGTGGTGAAGAGCAGGTGCACCGGCACCTGGCGGCGGCGTAATTCCGGAATTGCTACCCCCGTCATCCACTCGTGAAAGTGCCCGATGACTTTCCACTGGTCCACCGTTTGGCGGGCCACGGTTTCGATAAACTGCGTGGCCAAGTGCCCAAAGGCAATGACCTGGTGCAGCAAATCGTCGTTGTCGGGGGCCGGAATCTTGTGGTCGCGCCAGAGGTCGCTCTTCAGCGTGGCCAGCTCGCCGTACTTCTGAAACGGGTTGATGAGCACCGTGCGTGGCCGGCCCGTCACGAGCCACACCCCCAGGCAAATATCCATGCCCTGGGCGCGCAGCGTGCGCACGGCCGTGGCGTAGGGGTCGTTCATGCCGGCCAGCTGGTCGTCGTCGTAGCTCTCAAACTCGCCCTGGGCCTGCTGCGGAAAGTAGGGGCCCAGCAGGCAGTAGCGCCCGCCCCAGGCCGGCATGGTGGCCGGCACCTTCGAGCGAATAACCGTGTAAATACCGCCCACCTGGTTGCACACCTCCCAGGCCACTTCTATCAGTAAGGAATCAGGAAACAACGCTTCGGGCGCGGAAGAATGGGGCTGCATAGGCGGAGAGAAAGAGGGTAGGAATACGGAGCGAAAGGTAAGCGCTCCCGCGTTTAGTCTGGGGCCAGAAATAGGCGGGCGAGAAATTACCTCCCAAAACAATACGTTTACTGTCGGGCTTTAGGCTGACGCATTCCATTCCTTTTTTATGTCGGACCTCACCAATGTGCTCACGCCCGAGCACCCCATCCTGCCCTACCTGACGCAGCGCCGCAGCCCGCGCGCCTACACCGCCCAGCCCGTAGCGGCCGAGGCGCTCCAGCAGCTGTTCACGGCCGCCGGCTCGGCCGCCTCGTGCTTTGGCGAGCAGCCTTGGCGCTTTATCGTGGGCAGCAAGGAAAGCAGCCCCGAAGCGTACCAGAAAATCCTGGGCACGCTGGCCGAGTTCAACCAGGCTTGGGTGAAGAACGCGCCCGTGTTGGCGCTGGCCCTGGCCAAAACCACGTTTTCGCACGACAGCAACCCCAACGCCTGGGCCACCCACGACGTGGGCCAGGCCGTGGCTACGCTGGCCGTGCAGGGTGTAGAATTGGGCCTGCAAATTCACCAGATGGCCGGCTTCTCGCCGGAAGGTGCCCGCACGGCCTTCGGCATTCCGGACGGCTACAGCCTGGTATCGGTGTTCACCATTGGCTACCCCGGCGACCTCGACCAGCTGCCCGAGGCCCTGCGCGAGCGCGAAATGCTGCCCCGCACCCGCAAGCCGCTGGCCGAGTTTATGTTTGAAGGCGGCTGGCCCCAGCCCGCCGGCGAGCGCTACGACCAGGCGCCGGTGTAAGGAAGCAGCAGTGCAGTAGTGCGTGCTGGCTTTACGCGGTCGCGGCCCTCGGCAGCGTAAGCCAGAACGTGCTGCCCTGGCCCACCACGCTTTCTACCCACAGCCGCCCGCCCTGGCTGGCCACGAACTCGCGGGCGATGCTCAGGCCCAGGCCCGAGCCGCTTTGCTTGGGTATTTGCGAAAAGCGCTCAAATATGCGCTCCTGCTGCTCGGGCGCGATGCCGGGGCCCTGGTCCTGCACCCCCACGCACACCTGCTGCCCATCGGCCGAGAGGCTGGCCTTGATGCGCACCCGGTCCTGCATGTGCGCGTAGCGAATGGCATTGGCCAGCAGGCTCAGCAGGACCCAGGTCGTTTTTTCGAGGTCGGCGCGCACGGCGGGCAGCGCTTCCGGCACCTGAATATCGAGCACGAGCCGCTTGGGCTGGAGCTGCGGCCGAATGGTGTCGGCCACGAACTGCACCAGCGTGGGCAGGCGCACGGGCTGAAAATTGAGCTGAATAGTCCCCAGCTCCAGCCGCGACACATCCAGCAATTCGCCCACGAGCTTGAGCAAGTGCTTGTTTTCGCGGGCCAACGTATACACGATGTTTTGCTGCTCGGCCGTGAGCGGCCCCGCTTGGCTGTCCTGCAAGCGCTGCAAGCTGAGCTGCATCTGCGACAGCGGCGTTTGCAAGTCCTGCGATACCGTGGCCAGAAAGCGCCACTTCACCTGGTCCAGCTTCTTGTGGTCCGATACATTGCGCAGCGTTAGCACGGCGCCCGCGGGCGCCTGCTGGTCGGGGGCCTGGTTGAAGCCGCGCACGTCGTGGGCCAGCAGCTGGTAGTACACGTCGGGCGGGCCCTGCGGCAGGGTAAACTCCGGGGACGGCTCGCGCTGGTCGGCGGGCAGGTCCAGGTAGCGCAGCAGCTGGCCAAACAAGGCGCTGCGTGCCGCCAGCTCCTCGCTGGCCTGGCCCACGAGCTGGTCGACCGGGATGCCCAGCAGTTGGCCCATAACGGGGTTGGCGACAATAACCCGGCGGTTCTCATCCAGCAGCAGCAGGCCCTCATCCAGGGCATTCACCGCGCTGGCAATGCGGTTGCGCTCGGTCATGAGCTGGGTGGGCGTGGCGGTGCGGTGGGCGTGTAGCTGCTCCAGCCGGCGGTGCCGGGGCCCGGCCGCCCACCGCCATCCGCCGGCCACGAGCAGCAGCCCGGCCAGCCCCCCCAGGCTGAGCAGCGCCAGCAGGCGGAGCGTGGGGGCGACAGCGGGGGGTAGGGATAGCAGCGCGTAGCCGCCAATTGCCAGCAGCCCGGCCGCCACGGCCAGGGTAATCTTAGGGTTCAGGTGCATATGCGAAGGCCGCCCGGGCCGCCGGGTAGCCACGGGGCGTTTTACTGATAAAGAGGGGGGTAGGGCGCCGGCCAAGGCCTCCCGCCCGGCGCGCTACTGCCAAGGAGGAGGCCAGCCGCAGTCTGACCAATTTGCCAGACTGCCTAGATAAGGCTCGGGCCAATGAGCGCAAAGCGGAGGCCACGGGCCAGGGCAAGACACGATTTTAGTAGTCGCGTCATGAGAATGAGGTGCTTATGCCCAGGCGTGGGGGCCGCGCACCGAGGCAGGAGGCTAGCGTTTTGCTAGAGCCGCTCCTGTTTCGCTAGCGGGTGGCCGGGCGCGCTTAGCA
>CAZZWL010000169.1:1392-10424 GCA_964657755.1 uncultured Rhodanobacter sp. | reverse complement strand
GTGGCAAAAGATAGCCGCCCGCGGCCGTCCCCACGTATGCCCCCCGCACTTTCTACCGCGAATCCTACCCCCCTTATCGCTACTGCACATGGCTCTTTCTGAAAATTCCCTCGGCGGGCGGCTGGCGCTGCTCCGCCCCGACGAGCTCGACTCTGACCAAAAAAAGCTCTACGACCAGCTGCAGGACACGATGGTGCCCTGGGCCAAAAAATCCGGCTTTCGGGCTGCTATCGCCGACGGCCGGCTCATAGGCCCGTTCAATGCGATGCTGCGCAGCCCGCTCATTAGCCAGGCGGTGATGAAAGTAACGGCCACTGAGGGCAAGGAAACCTCGCTGAGTGAGCAAGTGCGCCAAGTGGTGATTCTTACGGTCGGGGCCATCTGGAAAGCTGATTATGAGCTATATGCGCACGCCGCCGTGGGCAAAGAGGCGGGCTTCGATGAACAGACCGTTAAAGAACTGGTGGCTGGGCAAAAGCCGGGGAGCTTGTCGATAGAGGAAGGCGTAGCGTTCGACTTCACCCAGCGCCTGACGGCGCAGCACCAAATTGATACGGAGCTGTATGAGCGGGCCATCAGCGCATTTGGCGAAAAAGGCGTGGTAGATATGATTTACCTGGCCGGGCAGTACATGACTATCAGCGGCTTGCTCAATACGTTTGCCGTGCCCGCGCCATCCGCCGGCTAAGTTGCGTATAATCGGGCCATGATTCCGCTCATTACCCACACGCCCCGCCTGCTCATCCTGGCCGCCAGCCGGGCGCTGCTCACCGCCGAGCTGCACAAGCCGCAGTATTTTCCGACCCTGCTGGGCGCCGCCCTGCCCACCGACTGGCCGCCCGGCGACTACGACCGCGAGGCGATGGAATACTTTCTGGAAAGGCTCACGGCCGGCGGCCGCGACGCGGCGGGCTGGTACAACTGGTACGCCCTGCGCAAGGCCGACGGCGACGTGCCCCGCACGCTGGTGGGCTCGGGCGGCTTCACGGGCCCGCCCGACGAGGCGGGCCTGGTCGAAATCGGCTACAGCATCGCGGCCGACTGGCGCGGCCAGGGCCTAGGCACCGAGCTGGTGGCCGGGCTGGTGCAGCAGGCCGTCGCCACCGGCGCGGTGCGCCGGCTGGTGGCCCACACGCCGCCCGAAAACCTGCTTTCGCAGCGTGTGCTGCTGGCCAATGGCTTCGCCTCCAGCGGCACCGACCTCGACGGCCGCCTGCGCTTTGAGCGCGCCGTGGAGCCTACCCCCCCTCCGGCGCCGCAAGTGCCCGCGTAGGCAGTTGGCCCGAAAAAACGAGACGCAATAAAGCCCCGCCAGCAAATGCCAGCGGGGCTTTTGGCTGCCGGGGCAGCCGACTATTTCTTCTGCGTCTTTACGCTTTTGCCCGAGGGCTTGTCCTTGATAGTAGTCTCGTTCTTGTCTTCCTTCTTCTTGGTTTCGGGGTCGGTGTGGCTGGGGGTTTTGACGGTAGTGGCCATGCTGGTGGGGGTTGGGAAAAGGGTTGTTGAGCGTTGTACGTAAAACGTGGGGGTAGGGCCGATTTAAGTGGGCCGCGCGGTATCTTGCTGGCAGGCCCGCTTTTTCTTGCGCTTATGTCGTATCGCCACACCGTCGGCTCCCGCACCTACGTTTTTGCCGACCTGAAAACACTGCTGGCGCGCGCTACCCCTCTGCGGGCCGGCGACGAGCTGGCCGGCGTGGCCGCCGCCACCTACGAGGAGCGCGTGGCCGCCCAGTACGCGCTGGCCGACGTGCCGCTGCGCACCTTTTTGCAGGAAGCGCTGGTGCCGTATGAGCAGGACGAGGTGACACGCCTCATCATCGACACGCACGACGCGGCGGCGTTTGCGCCCCTCGCTCACTTCACGGTGGGCGAGCTGCGCGACTGGCTGGTATCGGATGGGGCCGATGGCCCCGCGCTGGCGGCGCTGGCGCCCGGCCTCACGCCCGAGATGGTGGCCGCCGTGAGCAAGCTGCTGCGCAACCAGGAGCTGATTGCGGTGGCCCGGCGCGTGGAGGTCGTCACGCGGTTTCGCAACACGCTGGGCTTGCGCGGGCACCTGGCCACCCGCCTGCAGCCCAACCACCCCACCGACGACCCACGCGGCGTCGCGGCCAGCCTCATCGATGGCCTGCTCTACGGCAGCGGCGACGCGGTAATCGGCATCAACCCCGCCACCGACAACACCCGCCAGGTGGGCGACCTGCTGCGCATGCTCGACGGCGTGCGTCAGCAGTACGACATTCCGACCCAAACCTGCGTGCTGTGCCACGTCACGACGGCCCTCGAATTGATAAAGCAGGGCGCGCCCGTGGACCTCACGTTTCAGTCCATCGCCGGCACCGAGGCGGCTAATAAGAGCTTCGGCATCAGCCTGAGTTTGTTGCAGGAAGCCCACGCGGCCACGCTGGCGCTGGGCCGCGGCCCGCTGGGCGATAACGTGATGTACTTCGAAACCGGCCAGGGCAGCGCGCTCTCGGCCAATGCCCACCACGGCCTCGACCAGCAAACCTGCGAGGCGCGGGCCTACGCCGTGGCCCGGCACTATCGGCCGCTGCTGGTGAACTCGGTGGTCGGCTTTATCGGCCCCGAATACCTCTACGACGGCAAGCAGATTATCCGGGCGGCGCTGGAGGACCACTTTTGCGCCAAGCTGCTGGGCCTGCCCATGGGCATGGACGTGTGCTACACTAACCACGCCGAGGCCGACCAAGACGACATGGACACCCTGCTGACGGTGCTGGGCGTGGCGGGCTGCAACTTCATCATGGGCGTGCCGGGGGCCGATGATATTATGCTCGGCTACCAGTCCACGTCCTTCCACGATGCCTTGTACCTGCGCCGCGTTTTAGGCCTGCGGCCGGCACCCGAGTTTGCGGCCTGGCTGCGGCAGCAGGGCATTTTTGACGAAGCCGGGCACCAGCTGCCGGCCGCTTCGGCGCGCCTGCTGGGCCAGCTGCCGCCCGCGCTTCAGGCTTAATCTCAACAAGATGCCCGACCTGACCCCGCTCCCTACCCCCTCCCCGGAGCCCGACCCCTGGGCGGGCCTGCGCGCCTTCACGGCCGCCCGCATCGGGCTGGGCCGCAGCGGCACCAGCGTGCCCTTGCGTGAGGCGCTGGCCTTCAAGCTGGCCCACGCCCACGCCCGCGATGCCGTGTATTCGGGGCTGGATAAGGCGCTGCCAGGGGCGCTGGGCGAGCTGGGGCTGCCGGTGCTGGAGGTGCGCAGCCAGGCTGCCACCCGCCCCGACTACCTGCGGCGGCCCGACCGCGGCCGGCAGCTCGACGAGGCCAGCCGCGCCCAGCTGGCCATCGCTGCGGCCGGCGCCTGCGACTTGGTGGTGGTGCTGGCCGATGGCCTCTCGGCCACGGCCCTCAACCAGCACGCCCTACCCCTGCTGCGCCGGCTGGGGCCCGCGCTGCAAGGCGCCGGCTTCCGGCTGGGGCCGCTGGTGCTGGCCGAGCAGGCCCGCGTGGCCCTCGGCGACGAGGTGGGCCACCGGCTGCGTGCCCGGCTGGTGCTGGTGCTCATTGGCGAGCGGCCGGGGCTGAGCGCGCCCGACAGCCTGGGCGCGTACTTCACCTACGGCCCCCGGCCCGGCCTCACCGACGAGGCCCGCAACTGCGTGTCCAACATCCGGCCCGAGGGCCTGGGCTACGCGGCGGCGGCCGACAAGCTCTTTTATTTACTGAAGGAGGCGCTGCGGCGGCAGCTGTCGGGGGTAGGGCTGAAGGACGAGTCGGGCCTGCCGGCCGGGCCTGCGGGGCCGGCGATTGCGTAGCAGCGCGCTGCGTCGGTGTCCCCACCAAATTGGTTTGCCAGTACCTTGCGGAGACGCGACCCGATTTCAAAACGCGCTTATTAGCAAGAGTAAATGATTGACTAATAGAAAAAAGCGTATTTTTTCAACTCCTGCCTCGGCGTAAAGTCGGGCGCTGCCGTTAGGGGCTTACGCCGCCCCGTACCATGCCCTTACCCTCTTTGCCGCCCACCGTCAATCCGCCCGTCGCCGCTCGTCGTCGCCGCCGCTGGTGGCCCTGGGTGGCGGGGGTAGGGCTGCTGCTGGCGGTGGCCGGCGCCGTGGCCCTGGCGCGGCTCGACCTGTGGCTGCGCCGCGAGCTGGTGCAGCAGGTGAGCCGCCAAAGCCACGGCGCGTACCAGCTGCGCCTGGGCGCGCTGCGCACCCGCCTGTGGAGCCGGAGTTTGGCAATCGAACAAGTGCAGCTGCTGCCCGACCCGCGCCATCTTGGCGCGTGGCCGGCCGGGCTGCCCCGGCTCCGCCTCACGCTGGGCACGGCGCGGCTCAGCGGCGTGGGCGTGCTGGCCGCGCTGCGGGGCGGCGTGGTGCCAGTCGATAGCCTGGTGTTCAGCGAGGTAGCGTTGAGCGTGCCGGCGGGCCTACCCCCCCAGTTTCTGGCGAAGGGCCCGGCGCTGCACCAGCGGCTGCCCCGGCGCGTGGCGGGCCTGCGGCTGGGGCTGCTGGCCGTGCGCGGGCTGCGCGCCCGCTACGCCGCCGGCCCCGACACCCTGGCCAACGTGGCCCGCGCTGACCTGCTGGCCCGCGACGTGCTGCTGAGCGCCGCCGGCGCGGCCGATACCCAGCGCACGGCCTACGCTGCCAGCCTGGCGGCCCGGCTGCGGGGCGCGGCCCTGCGCCTGCCCGGCGGGGTAGGGCAGCTGGCCCACGCTGCTTTTGATGATAATCGCCTGGCGCTCGACTCGTTGCGGCTGCTCGGGGGCGGTGCGGCACCCACGCGCTGGTGGCTGCCGCGCCTGCGCCTCACGGGCTGGCAAACGGCGGCCATGCTGCACCAGCGCCGGTTTCGGGCCGATTCTTTAACCCTCGATAAGCCCCTGGTGCAAGGCCCCGCGCCCCGCGCCCCGGCCCGGCCGCTGCCCGAGCTGCTGGCGCCCTACCTGCGCCGCGCCGACCTGGCCAGCCTGCGCGTGCGGGGCGGCGAAATCCGCACTACGGGCGGCGAGCCGGCCCCGGTTGTGCGGGCTATTAACCTGGAAGGCAACGGCCTGCGCCTGGATGCCACCGCGGCCCGCGACCCGCGCCGCGTGGCCTACGCCCGCGCCTGGCGGGCCAGCACCGGGCGCATCACGGCCACCTACGATGGGCCGTTTTTTCGGCTGGCGGCGGCGGGGCTGCGCCTCGACACCCGCCGGCAAACGCTGAGCCTGCTGGGCCTGGCCATTCAGCCCACGTTTTCGGCCGCCGAGCAGGACCGGCGCAAGGGCGAGCAGTCGGTGCACCTGGTGGTGCGGCTGCCGGCGCTGCGGCTGGCGGGCCTCGACTTTGGCCAGCTGGCGCGGCAGGGCGAGCTGGTGGCGCGCACCCTCACCGCCGAGCGGCCCTGGGTCGAAATCGCCAGCGATGGCCGCGCGCCGCTGCCGCGCCAGCCCTCCATCTTCACGCCGCTGGCCGTGCGCCGCCTCCCCCTGCTGGTGAGCGTGGCCGAGGTGCGGGTGCTGGGGGCCAACGTGAGTTTGCCCTACCGCAGCCCCCGCAGCCCGGTGGTGGGCCAGATTACCCTCGACGGCCTCACCGGTACGCTGCGCAACCTCAGCAACGACCCGCGCCGCATGACGGCCGCCCGGCCCCTCACCGGCGCGGCCACGGCCCGGCTGCAAAACCGCTGCCGCCTGGATTTGCAGCTGCGCATTCCGCTGCTCGACCCGCTGGGCCGGCACCAGGTCACGGGCACGTTCGGGGCCGCGCCGTTTGCCATTCTCAACCCCATGATTGGGCCCACGCGGCTGTTTGAGTTCAGCAGCGGCGAGCTGAAAACCATGCGCTTCGAGCTGCGGGCCGACCAGCAAGGGGCCGATGGCACCATGTGGGCCGAGTACGCGGGCCTGCGCCTGCAAGTGCTGAAAAGCAAGGGTGACAAGCTGAAAAAGAACCTGCTGACTAGAATTGAATCTGGTTTGGCCAACACCTTATTCATCCGCAACAACAACCCGCGCGCCAACGGCCAGCTGGCCCCCGGCCGCCTGCGCACCACCCGCGACCTGCACGCCGCCGTGTTTGTGCTGTGGCGGCAGGCGCTGGTGAGCGGCCTGCTCAACAGCGCCGGCGTGCCCCAGCCGCTGGCCCAGAAGCTGAGCGAGGGCAAGAACTGAAGCGGTTTTGAAGAAGCGCCGCGCGATGTGGCGGTTCGCCAGTGACTCAACCTGCGGGCCCGCGGTAAACAACGCCGAGACGCAAAAATGCGTCGCTACATGCCGGCGCCTTTGTCTGAAAGCCGTAGCAGCTGCGCGCTACTGCCTGCCAATACCAGCCCCACCGCGAAAGCCAGGCTCAGCCAGGGGTTATAAAACACTATCGTGCCCAGGCTCAGCAGCACCAGGGCCAGCGCCAGCAGCGGCACCGCCGGGTAGCCGGGCACCCGGAAGGGCCGGGCCAGCGTCGGCTCGCGGCGGCGCAGGGCAAACAGGCTCAGCAGGCTGACGGCGTACATCACCACCGCGCCCAGCACCGCCAGGATAATTACCTGGTCGGTGGTGCCGGTGAGTAGGGCCAGGCAGCCCACCGCGCCGCCCGCCACCAGGGCCCAGTGCGGCGCGCCCCGGCCGTTGACGCGGGCCAGGGGGGTAGGGAGGTAGCCGGCCCGCGCCAGCGCAAACACCTGCCGCGAGTAGCCGATGATGGTGCCGTGAAACGAGGCCACCAGCCCAAACAGCCCGATGCTGGCAAACAGCTTGGTCCTGGGGCTGGCCGGGCCCAGCACCAGGCGCAGGGCCTCGGGCAGGGGGTAGTCGAGGTGGCTGAGGCGGCGCCAGTCGGTGGCGCCGCCCGTGAGCACCATCACGCCCAGGGCCAGCAGCAGCAGCGTGCCCAGCCCGTAGCCGTAGCCGCGCGGAATAGTGCGCCGGGGGTCCTTCACCTCCTCGGCCACCAGCGCTACCCCCTCAATGGCCAGGTAAAACCAGATGGCGAACGGCAGCGCCGCCAGCACGCCGCCCACCCGCACCGGCACCGGGTGCGCCAGAAAATTGGCCACCCGAAAGTGCGGCGCCAGCAAGCCCATAAACACCAGCAGCTCGGCCACGGCCAGCCCCGTGACCACCAAGGCAAACCGGGCCGAGTCCTTCATGCCCAGCAGATTGAGCAGGGTGAAGACCACGTAGCAGCCCAGCGCCGTGGCCCGCACCGGCAGCGCGGCCCACAGAAAATGCGCGTAGCTGCCCAGCGCAAACGCGATGGCCGGCGGCGTCAGCAAAAACTCCACTAGCGTGGCGTAGCCGGCCACTACCCCCCCCAGCGGCCCGAACGCCCGCGAGGCGTAGGCAAACGGCCCGCCCGCCTGCGGAATGGCCGTGGTCAGCTCCGTAAAGCTGAGCACGAACGTGACGTAGAGCACCGTCACGAGCAGCGTGGCCACCAAGAAGCCCACCGGCCCGGCCGCCGCCCAGCCGTAGTTCCAGCCAAAGTACTCGCCCGAAATAACGAGCCCCACGGCCAGGGCCCACAGCTGCCAGGTGCCGAGCGTGGGCGTGAGGGTAGGGGGCGCGGGCGAGTCGGGCATACGGGGCGAGCGGCGATTTTACCTCAAGGTAGGGGCGGCCGGCGCGCCTACCTTTGGGCTTCGCCGCTTTTCTCGTTTTGCTTATGAAAATCTCGCGCCTTTTGCTGGGCCTGCCCGTGGCCGCGCTGCTGCTGGGTTTCGGCCACCGCCCTACCCCCGTGGTTACCTACGACCTGGTTATCCAGCACGTGAACGTGGTGGACGTGGCCACCGGCCGCCTGCTGCCCGACCAGGCCGTGGCCGTATCGGGCGGCAAAATCGCGCGCGTCGGCCCCGAAAGCCAGGACCACTACCAGAGCCGCCAAACGCTGGACGGCACCGGCCGCTTCCTCATTCCGGGCCTCTGGGACATGCACGTGCACTTCCGGGGCGGCGATAGCCTGGCGGCGGCCAATAAGAAGAGCCTCACGCTGTACCTGGCCCACGGCATCACGACGGTGCGCGACTGCGGCGGCGATATCACGCCCACCATTTTTAAGTGGCGGCAGGAGGAAGCCGCCGGCACGCTGGCCGGCCCGCGCATTTTCACCTCGGGGCCCAAAATCGACGGTCCCGGCGCCACCTGGCCCGGCTCGCTCGAAGTGGTGACGCCCGCCGACGTGAGCCGCGCCCTCGACTCGCTGCAAAAGCTGAAGGTGGATTTCGTGAAGATTTACGACAGCAAAATCTCGGGCCCGGCCTACCTCGAAACCATCAGCCAGGCCGAAAAGCGGGGCCTGAAAACCACCGGCCACATGCCCTATTCGGTGACGCTGGCCGAAGCCGTGAACCGCGGCCTCGACGGCACCGAGCACCTCTACTACGTCTTCAAAGCCTGCTCCAGCAAGGAGGATAGCCTCACGGCGCTGGTGCGCAATAGCCTCACCACCCCCAAGCCGCTGGGCCTGTTTGCCATGCTGCCGGCCGTGTACGACACCTACAGCCCGGCCGCCGCGCAGCGCATTTTCCGGCTCATGGCCAGCCACCACACGGCCGCCGTGCCCACCCTGGCCATCGGCAAAACGCTGGCCGAGCTAACCCCCGACAACCACGCCCACGATACGCTGCTGGCCTACATCGACCCCAAAATCCAGCGCACCTACACCAAGCGCCTGGCCAGCGCCCGCACGCAGTCGCCGGCCGCCCGCGCCTTCACCCAGAAGCTCGAAACCAAGTTTATGAGCCTGGTGCCGCTGCTGCAGGCGGCCGGCGTCACGGTGCTGGCCGGCTCCGACAGCGGGGCGTTCAACTCGTTCACCTACCCCGGCGCTTCCTTGCAAGACGAGCTGGCGCTGCTGGTGCAGGCCGGCCTCACGCCCGCCCAGGCCCTGCGCGCCGCCACCCTCAGCGGGGCCACGTTTATGGGCGTGGCCGACCGCAGCGGCACCATCGCCGAGGGCAAAGACGCCGACCTGGTGCTGCTGGCCAGCAACCCGCTGGCCGACATTCGCAACACCCGCAAAATCGCGGCCGTGGTATCGCGTGGCAAAGTCTATTCCCGCCAGGACTTGGGCAAGC
>CAZZWL010000169.1:0-1292 GCA_964657755.1 uncultured Rhodanobacter sp. | reverse complement strand
GGCTACGGCGGTGCGCATCTTGGGGTATTCCTGGTAGGGTAGGCCAAACTCAGCGCACGTTTCGCGGAGAATTTTGCTCAGCTTGGGGTAGTGCACGTGCGAGATTTTGGGGAACAAGTGGTGCTCGACCTGAAAATTGAGCCCACCCACCAGCCAGCTAACCAGGCGGTTGTCGGTGGCAAAGTTGGCGGTGGTGCGCAGCTGGTGAATGGCCCACTCATCTTCGAGCTTGCGAGTGGTAGCGTGCGGAATGGGGAAGGCCGTTTGCTCCACGGTGTGGGCCAGCTGAAACACGATGCTGAGCACGAAGCCCGCCACCGCGCCCGTGAGCAGGAAGCCCACCAGCCAGCCGGCCCAGCCCAGCATATAGAGCGGCAGCGCCACGAACAGCCCCAGGTTCAGCACCTTAAAGCCCCAGAAAATGAGGTGGTCGTTGGTGCTCATCGGCTTGAGGGCCACGCTGCCAATCTTGCGGCTGAAGTACTTCTGGTAGTCCGTAAACAGAATCCAGGAGATGTAGAGCAGGCAGTAGAAGAACCCAAAATACAGGTGCTGGAAGCGGTGGGCGCGGTGGCGCGGCTGGTCGGGCGTGAGGCGCATCCAGGGCCGGATGTCGAGGTCGTCGTCCACGCCGTCGATGTTGGTGTACATGTGATGCACGGTGTTGTGCTTGGCATCCCACATGTAGCTGCTGCCGCCAAAGACGTTGAGCGTGAAAGCCGCCGTTTTATTGAGCCAGCCGTGGCGGCTAAAGCTGCCGTGCGCCCCGTCATGCATCACATTGAAGCCGATGAGGGCCAGCACCGTACCCATCAGCACGCATTCGGCCAGCGCCCAAGGAAGCGGGGGCGTGAAGAAAACCAGGTGCACGTACAGCGCCAGCAGGCTGCCTACCAGCAGCAGGGCCTTGCCCAGCAGCGCGCCGTTGCCGGTCTGGGCCTTGCCCGTGGTAGTGAAATAATCGGCCGTGCGGCGCTTGAGTTCGGCGTGGAACGAGCGCGGGGGCGCAAATCTTGGCAGGAGCATAAAGGGAAAGAAAGCCAGCTGGTTAGCCGCCGCGAAGCGGGCCGCCGGAACGGGGCCGCATCGCCCACCGGCAGCTACAGCAAGCTTCTGCACCCTGCACAAGCCAAACAAGGGGGGTAGGAACCGGCGTCGCACCAAGTCCTACCCCCTCACAAAAGTACAACCCCGGCCAGGGCGGATAAGTGCAGCTTCCGGGCATCTGGTGGCGCGGTGGCGCGGGCCGTCCCTGGCCAGGTGGGCGTTAGCTCGGGCCTGGGCCAGGGGTG
>CAZZWL010000168.1:0-10529 GCA_964657755.1 uncultured Rhodanobacter sp. | reverse complement strand
TCGGTCGCCGCCAACTTTATCAAGTGAGCCCCCTGCCCCGCGCTTTTATCAGCGCTGAGGCAGGGGGCTTTTGCTTTGCCCCTCCTCTTCCTACTGATGTGGTTGGGTTCAAATGGACACTGAGCTAAGATAGGTTAAAGCGGTAGTACAATTCGATTTCGAGGAGCGTACAGTAGCACAGCGCGGAGTGCAAGCGTTGGGTATTGTAGTAGTGGTCGAGGTATTCGGCCAGTTCGAGGCGAGCCTCTTCCAAGTTGGTAAAGCAGGCTCCACGGGGCGGCAACTCGGTTTTGAGGGTGCTCCAGACGCTCTCGGCCAGCGCTTTGTTATAGGGGTTGCCGGGCCGGCTCAGGCTGGTAATGGCCTGGGTTTGGCCGAGTAGGGAAGTAAACGCCTCGCGGGTGTACTGGCTGCTGCGGTCGGCATGCACAAGCAGACCGGGCGGAGGCTGGCAAATGGCTACGGCCCGATTAAAAGCGGTCAGAATCAAATCGGTATGCAGCGACTCGCTCACGTGCCAGCCCACCACACGTCGGGAAAAAGCATCGCGCCAACAAGCCAGATAGGCCCACTGGCCCGTAGCCAGGGTTAGATAGGTGATGTCGCCAACCCAAATCTGGCTGGGGGCTGTGGCAGCGGGCTAAGTGGCGAGCTTGTTAGCGGCGGCCCTGGCCTGCGGGTCGGCTTGGGTGGTGCGCGGTGGCCGGGAGGTGGCCCGCGTGCTGAGGGCCCGTAAGCCGCTAGCGCTGAGTTATCCGCGTAAATATTGGCGGCCCACCGCGTGACCCTCGCGGCGCAACTGGGCCCTTAGCCGGCGCTGGCCGTAGCGACTAGCGTGGCTGGTAAACACGCGCTGGGCCGCTAGCTGCCAAGCGGCAAGGGCTGGCTAGGCCACTGGCGCAGGAACGCGTTTACACCATGCGTAGTAACCACTAGGGCTGACGTGCAGCAGCTGGCACTGCTGGCGCACGGGCCAGCAGTCGGCATGTAAAGCAATGAAAGCGAAGCGTTTCGTCGGCCCATTGGTTGCGAAAAGATAGTCAACGCTTTTTTAAAATATCGCGCTCCGTTTCGGCGCGGGCTAATTGGGCCCGTAACTGCTTATCTTCCTGCTCTAGAGCCTCGCTGCCCGTAGGGCGGGCGGCTTGCGTCCGGGCGGCGCGTACCCAACGCCCCAACAGCGCCTCGCTCATGCCCAGCGCTTGTGCGACGCGCGTGGCCGCTTGCCCGTCTTGGCTTACGCGGCGTATTGCCTCGGCCCGAAAGGCCGCATCATATTTGGTTCGGGACCGTTTGTCGACTGGTTTTTCTACTTCCATGACAAGGGAAAGTTACTCTCGCCGTGTCCATTTCTACCCGACCACCTCACACCCCACCTGCTTGCGTTTAAGTAACTTTTGTGTTGTAAAACGATTTTGCTGAACTTTGCGGACGATGTCTGTTTTCACCACTTACCTAAAGCTGGGTTTTTTTCATATTTGTAGCTGGCAAGCTACAGACCATCTCACCTTCTTATTAGCACTTTGTGCGCCCTATGTGTTAACTGATTGGCGGAGGGTAGTAGCTTTGGTGACGAGCTTTACTATGGGGCACTCTATTACGTTGATGCTGGCCACATTAGGCGTATTGGGGGTAAGGATAGGAGTAGTGGAAACACTGATTCCGATTACGATAATGGTGACAGCGCTAGTGAATATGTATCACGCCAGTGCCGCGCTGGCCCGTCGGCCACGCCGCGAAGCGAATATGATGTGGACGGCTCCCAATATACTGGCAGTCGCCTTTGGCCTCATTCACGGGCTAGGATTTTCGAGTTACCTACGCGCGCTACTAGGAGTGCAACGTCGGCCCGTGACTGAACTACTGTCGTTTAATCTGGGCGTAGAATTAGGCCAGTTGCTGGTAGTCAGTCTTATTCTACTGATAGGATTTATGGTGCTGCGCATGATGGGCGCCGCGCGCCGTGATTGGATACTGACAACCAGCGGGATGGCGCTGGGAGTAGCGGCTCTGCTTCTGGCGCAGTTGCACTCTTAGCCGCCTCAGCACGAGAGATGACAAGACCCGCCGTGGCGAGCGACTAAAAGCATCTATGGGGCCAATATATACTGGTTATCCCGCAACCCGCTGTGTATCTTCGCGACTTTAGGACTTGACTCTTTTTTACTTTCACTTTATGCGCATTTCGCTACTGGCCCTGGGGCTGGGGTTGCTGCTGGCTCCGGCGATTGGCCGGGCCCAGACTACCAACTCCGGCACCGATAAATTCGCGCAGCTCGAAACGATGCTGCCTACCCCCAACTCGTACCGCACTGCCAGCGGCGCACCCGGCCCGGAGTACTGGCAGCAGCGCGCCGATTACAATATTCGCGTTAGCCTCGACGACCAGAAGCAGGCCATTACGGGCTCGGAAACGATAACGTACACCAACCTGTCGCCCGACGTGCTGCCCTACCTGTGGATGCAGCTCGACCAGAACATTCTGGCCAAGAACTCGATAACTACGGCCACCAACGTAGGGCAGGTGACCAACGGCCGGCTCTCGTTTCAGGAATTGGACAACCAGTTGTCCACGGCCGAGTTTGACGGGGGCTACAAGATTGGGGCGGTAACTGATGCCAGCGGCCGGCCGCTGCACTACGTCATCAATCACACCATGATGCGCATCGACCTCCCTACCCCCCTGCGGCCCCGGCAAGCGGTGTCTTTCGGGGTGAAGTGGAGCTACAACGTGAGTGACCAGCTTAAAATCAACGAGCGCAGCGGTTACGAGTTTTTTCCGGCCGATAAGAATTACCTCTACGAAATCGCGCAGTTTTACCCCCGCATGGCGGTGTATTCGGACGCGACGGGCTGGCAGAACAAGCAGTTTTTGGGCAACGGCGAGTTTACGCTGCCCTTTGGCGACTACCGGGTAAGCATTACGGCCCCGGCCGACCACGTGGTGGGCGCCACCGGCACGCTTCAAAATCCCGAGCAGGTGCTCACGGCCGCCCAGCGCCAGCGCCTGGTCCAGGCCCGCGGCGCCAAGAAGCCAGTGCTCATCGTGACCCAGGACGAGGCCACGCGCAACGAAAGCAGCCACGCCACGGGCACCAAAACCTGGACTTTCGCCGCCAAAAACGTGCGTGATTTCGCCTGGGCCAGCTCGCGCAAGTTCATCTGGGATGCCATGGGCATTACGCAGAGCGGCAAGCCGGTGCTGTGCATGAGCTACTACCCCAAGGAGGGTAACCCGCTGTGGGGTCAGTACTCGACCGAGGTGGTGGCGCATACCATCAAGACGTATTCGAAGTTCACTATCCCGTACGCCTACCCGGTGGCCATTTCGGTGCACGGGCCGGTGGGCGGCATGGAGTACCCGATGCTGTGCTTTAATGGCGGGCGGCCCGATAAGGACGGCACCTACTCGGCTGACCGAAAGTACGGGATGATTTCGGTGATTATCCACGAAGTGGGCCACAACTTCTTCCCGATGATTGTGAACTCGGACGAGCGCCAGTGGACCTGGATGGACGAGGGCCTCAACACCTTCTGCCAGTACCTGACCGAGCAGGAGTGGGAGCGCAACTACCCCAGCCGCCGCGGCGAACCCAAGAACATGGTGGACTACATGCGCACTGATAAGAGCCTGCAAACCCCGATAATGACCAACTCGGAGTCGGTGCTGCAGTTTGGTAACAACGCCTACGGCAAGCCCGCCACGGCGCTCAATATCCTGCGCGAAACGGTGATGGGCCGCGAGCTTTTTGACTATGCTTTTAAGACCTACGCCACGCGCTGGGCCTACAAGCACCCGCAGCCGGCCGATTTCTTTCGCACGATGGAAGATGCTTCGGCGGTGGACCTCGACTGGTTCTGGCGCGGCTGGTTCTACGGCACCGACCGCTGCGATATCTCGCTCGATGGCGTGAAGTATTTCCGTCCCAACACCAAAAACCCCGGCCTCGAAAACGCCCGCATGCAGAACGAGCGGCAGGGCCAAGTGCCTACCCTCTCGGCCCAGCGCAATGCTACCGACATCAAGACGACGGCCGTGGAAGACAAGCCTGACCTCAAGGACTTTTATAACGGCTATGACCCGCTGACGGTGACGGAGGCCGATAAGCAGCGTTACTTCCAATACCTGAGCACCCTGAACCCCCAGCAGCAGACGCGCCTCAATGGCAACCTGAACCTGTACGAGCTGAGCCTGCACAACGTGGGTGGCCTGGTAATGCCGGTTATCATTCAGATGACGTATGACGATGGCACGCAAGATATTGTGAATATCCCGGCCGAAATCTGGCGCAAGAACAACGAGCAGGTAACCAAGCTCATCGTGTCGCCCAAGAATGTGGTGTCGTTCGTGCTCGACCCCTACCAGCAAACCGCCGACACCGACCTGAGCAACAACGCCTACCCCCGTCAGCCGGTGGCATCGCGCTTCGAGATGTTCCAGGCCGGGCAGTTGGGCAACGGCGCCCAGCCGGTTAAGAACCCTATGCAGGCTGCTAAAGAGCCGCAGATTGAGCGCCGCGAAAACAAGCCGAACCCCGATGGCCCCCCGACCACCGGCAACCGCTGAAAGCCAAAAGAGCCAGCCGGATTCGGCTGGCTCTTTTGGCTTTCAGGGAGAGAATCGGCAGCGTGGGCGAGTGACGTAGTAATAAGTGCAGGAAACTGCGTTTGCCCGGCGAGTTGGTGCCGAAGAAGCCGGCGAGGCTGCCAAAGGCCATGTCGCCGGTATGCTGCCAGGACTTGAAGTTTTGGATGCGGAGGTGTTCGAGCATGGGAGGGGGGGTAGGGGGTAGTAAAACAAAGCTACTGGAAGCACTGCTGAACTAGCGCCCATTGCCAGCCAGCCGCTTTCTTGCAGCCTGTATGAAGCCCGCTACCTTGCCTGTGCTGCCGCTGGCCGCTTTTCCGCCGCCGCCTACGGCCCCCGCCGGGCGCCGGCCCTACTACGTGCAGCAGCTGGAAACCCACGCGGCCCGGTTTCCGGGCGTGAGCGCGCCGCATAGCCACGACTTCTACCTTCTGCTCTACATTACCCAGGGTAACGGCACGCATACCATTGATTTGCAGGTGTATGAGCTACGGCCGGGCGCGCTGTTTTTTCTGGCGCCGGGGCAGGTGCACGGCTGGGAGCTGAGCGACGACGCGGCCGGCTACATCGTATTTTTTGAAGCTGAGTTTTACCAGCGGCGCTACCCGGCCGGGCGCCTGCAGAACTACCCGTTTTTTGATGCCTGCCACCCCCCGGTGCGTTACCTGCCCGCGCCCGCTAATGCCTTGGTGGCCCTATTGGGCCAGCTGTGGCAAGAAGCGGGCCCGCCCGCTACCCCCGACGACGACGTGGTGGCGGCCTACCTGTTTTTGGTGCTCGAGCTGGCGGCGCGCCACTACCCGGCCGCGGCCGCGCCCGAGGCGGCGCTGGGCGGCCAGCAGGTGCGGGCTTTCAGCGCGCTGCTTAACCAGTATTTTCGGGAGGCGAAAACGGTAGGTTTCTATGCTGATAAGCTAAACGTTACGCCCAATCACCTCACGGCCATCTGCCAGCGCGTGGTGGGCCACCCGGCGCGCGACCTCATCCTGGCCCGCGTGATGGCCGAAGCTCAGCGCTTGCTGCGCCATTCGGCTGGCCCAGTGGCTAAGGTGGCCGCCGCCCTGGGCTACGACGATGCCTCGTACTTCAGCCGGGCCTTCAAAAAACACGTAGGAGTTACTCCCGACACCTTCCGGCGGCAGCGTTGATTTGTGCGGTTTTTGCCGGCATGCGGCTCTGGTAAGGGGGGTAGGGCGGCCGGTACCTTTGCCAGGTCATTTCAGTAGTTCGCTTTTCTATGTCTACCTCGGCCCCTCCCATCGAATCTTCCGCCCTCGCGTTGCTGGCGCTGCGCTGCCCGCGTTGCCACCAGGGCAAGCTGTTTGAGTACCCCGCCACCAGCCTCACCAAGTTTATGGACATGCCCGCCGAATGCCCCGAGTGCGGGCAAACCTATGAGCCTGAGCCAGGCTTCTACTACGGCGCCATGTACATCAGCTTCGGCTTTGCGCTGGCCATCTTTCTGTTTTGTGGCGTTTCGCTCTACTACTTGGCCAATGACCCCGACCTGTGGATATATATTGGCACGGTAGCCGTTATTAGCTTGGCCCTCACGCCGCTCATTTTTCGTTATTCGCGGGCCATTATGCTTTATTTATTTGGTGGTGCGCGGTATAATCCGCAGTGGCGCACCCGGCACGCGCGCTAGCGCATTTTTGCTCTCGCTCTCGCGAAAGGCTTGTCAATCAATTGGCAAGCCTTTTTTGTTGAGAAGGTAAGCAGTGGGTAGGAAGGCTGATGCTGAATGAAGTATCCGGCAGTACGCTTAAGATTAGTCTAAGCTGCTGCTACAAAAGTGGTAGAAAAGAAGGAATTACGATAAACAATCGGGTACCGCCAATCGTATTATCCAGTTGATTGACTCACTCCGTATTCGTTATATGCATCCCGACGACCAAAATCCCGCCGCGCCTACCCCCGCGAATGGCCCTTCTCGCCGCACGTTTCTAAAGCAGACGGGTGGCCTGCTGGGCGTGGCCCTGGCGCCGCCCATCGCCAGCCAGGCCGAAGCCCTGGCGGAAAAGATGGCCCCGGCCAGCCCCATTCTTTCGGGTCAGACCAACGTGAGCCTGAACATCAACGGCCAGCCCAAGAACCTGCGCATCGAGCCCCGCACCACGCTGCTCGACGCCCTGCGCGAAAACCTGGACCTCACCGGCACCAAAAAAGGCTGCGACCACGGCCAGTGCGGGGCCTGCACCGTGCACGTCGATGGCAAGCGCGTCAATAGCTGCCTCACGCTGGCCGTGATGGCCCAGGGTAAGCAAATCACGACCATCGAGGGCTTGGCGAAGGGCGAAGAGCTGCACCCGATGCAGGAAGCATTCCTCAAGCACGACGGCTTTCAGTGCGGCTACTGCACACCGGGCCAAATCATGTCGGGCGTAGCCTGCGTGAAAGAAGGCCACGCCGGCACTGACGACCAGGCCCGCGAGTGGATGAGCGGCAACATCTGCCGCTGCGGCGCCTACCCCAATATTCTGGCCGCCGTGCGCGAAGTGGCCGGCCAACAAGCAAAAGGCTAGTCCGATGAATAATTTTAGCTATACCCAGGCCGCTTCCACTAAGGAAGCCACCACCGCTAAGGCGGCCGACAAGCAGGCGGCGTTTATCGGCGGCGGCACCACGCTCATCGACCTGATGAAGTCGGACATCGAGGAGCATTCCCTGCTCATCGATATCAATAAGCTCTCGATGCTGGGCATCGAAAACGCGGCTACTGGCCTGCACATCGGCGCACTGGAACGTATGAGCGACGTGGGCGAGCACCCGCTGGTGGTGCAGAACTACCCCGTTATTTCGCAGTCGCTGCTGGCCTCGGCCTCGCCGCAGCTGCGCAACATGGCCAGCATGGGTGGCAACCTCATGCAGCGCACCCGCTGCGGCTACTTCCGCGACACCGCGTTTCCGTGCAACAAGCGCCAGCCCGGCTCGGGCTGCCCCGCTCAAAACGGCGACAACCGCACGCTGGCCATCCTGGGCGGTAGCACGAGCTGCATTGCCACCAATGCCTCCGACCTAGCCGTGGCGCTGGTGGCCCTCGAAGCCAAATTGACGCTGGAAAGCCCCAAGGGCACGACTCGCATCGTGCCGCTGGCTGATTTTTATAAGCTGCCCGGCTCGACGCCCAACATCGAAAATCACCTGGCACCCGGCGAGTTGATTACCGCCATCACGGTGCCGGCCGCGGCGCACGCCCGCAAGTCGCACTACCTCAAGGTGCGCGACCGTGCTTCGTACGCCTACGCGCTGGTTTCGGCCGCCGTGGGCCTCGATGTGCAGGGCGGCACCATCCGCTCGGCGCGGGTAGCGCTGGGGGGGGTAGGGACCGTGCCGTGGCGCGTGCCCGCCGTGGAGAAATACCTGGTGGGTAAGCCCGCCACGGAGGACAACTTCCGAGCCGCCGCCGCCCTGGCCGTGCGCGACGCCAAGCCCTACGAGCACAATAAATTCAAGCTGGAACTGGCGCAGCGCACTATCGTGCGCGCCCTTCTGGAGGTCACTGCTTAAGAAACTAATATGTCTGCTGAACCCCAATTTTTTGACAAGCCCGGCGGTTTCGTTGGCCAGCCCATTGTGCGCGTCGAGGGCCGCGAAAAGGTAACCGGCAAGGCCAAGTATTCGGCCGAATTCCCGTTGCCTGGCCTCACCTACGGCGTGCTGGCCACCAGCACCATTGCCAAGGGGAAGATTATGAGCATCGAAACGGCCGCCGCTGCCCGCGAGCCGGGCGTGATTGCCGTGCTCACCCACCAAAACCTGCCTAAGCTAGCCAAAACGCCCAATACGCCCGAGGGTAAAAAGGACACTGGCTCGCAGATGGGCTTCCAACCCCTCACTGGCGACGAGATTTTCTACGCCGCCCAGCCGGTGGCCCTCGTAGTAGCCGACACGCTGGACCATGCCATTCACGCCGCCAAGCTGGTGAAGGTGACGTACCAGAAAGCCGCGCCCATCGCCAGCTTCCACGACCCGAAGGCGGAGCTGTTTGACCCGCAGAAAATTCAGGATGGCAAGGCCGACGCCCACACCAAGCGCGGCGACGCCAAGGGAGAGTTTGCTAAGTCGGCCATCCAGCTGACGGCGACCTATAACCACCCGGTGTATAACCACAACCCGATGGAGCCGGGCTCGACCACGGCCGTGTGGGACGCGCCTGACCGCCTCACGGTGTATGAATCGACGCAGGGCGTCACGCGCACGCAATCAACGCTAGCAACCATGCTGGGCCTGCCGCGCGAGCAGGTGCGCGTGATTACCAAGTACTTGGGTGGCGGCTTTGGCTGCAAGGGCTCGATGTGGCCGCACACCGTGCTCACGGTGCAGGCCGCCAAGGCGGTGGGCCGCCCGGTGAAGCTGATGCTGACGCGCCCCCAGATGTTCACGAGCATGGGCCACCGCGAGGACCAGACCCAAACCGTGCAGCTCGGGGCCACGGCCGATGGCAAAATCACGTCCATCGTGCACACCAAAACCTCGACTACTTCGCCTTGGGACAACTACGCCGAGTCGAATTCCAAGATTCTCGACATGCTGTACGCCACGCCCACCTTCGACGCCTCGTACGAGTTGGCGCGGGCCAACGTGATGACGTCCACCTTTATGCGCGCACCGGGCGAGGCGCCGGGCTCGTTCGCCCTCGAGTGCACGATGGACGACTTGGCGTATAAAGTGGGGGTAGACCCCATCGAAATTCGCCTGCGCAACCACGCCGACCACGATTACAGCACTGGCCACCAGTGGAGTAGCAAGAGCCTGAAGCAGTGCTACGCCCGCGGCGCCGAGCTCTTTGGCTGGAGCAAGCGCAACCCTACCCCCGGCGCCACCCGCGACGGCCGCTTTTTGGTGGGCATGGGCATGGCCTCGGCCAGCTACCCGGTGCACAATTCGCAGGGCACGGCCCGCGCCCGCCTCTACGCCGACGGCCACGCCGTGGTGCAGAGCGGCGCCACCGACCTGGGCACCGGCACCTACACCGTAATGACCCAGGTAGCCGCCGATTCGTTGGGCCTACCCCTCGAAAAAGTGCGCTTTGAGCTGGGAGATACCAACCTGCCCACGGCCCCCAACTCGGGTGGCTCAGTGGCGGCCGGTACGGTGTCGTCGTCGGTGTATCTGGCGGCGCAGGACGTGTGGCAGAAGCTGATTAAAATCGCGGTAGTTGACAAAAAATCACCGCTTTATAAAGCCAAGCCCGAGGACGTAGCCACCGAGAAAGGCCGGCTTTTCCTGAAAAAGGACCCGACCAAAGGCGAAGCCTTCGGCGACTTGATGAAGCGCGCCGACATCACCGACATCGAGGGCATGGCGCAGGGCAAGTACGGCTCGGGCTACGAGTCGGCCAGCGCGGCGGCCAACGCCGACCCGGCCCACAAAGATGAAGCCGCTCAGCACGCCATGCACTCGTTTGGCGCGCACTTCTGTGAGGTGCGGGTCGATATGGACCTGGGTACCATTCGGGTATCAAAGTGGGTGAGCGTGATGGGCGCTGGCCGCGTGCTGAACGCCCAAACGGCCCGCTCGCAAATCATCGGCGGCGCTATTTTTGGCATCGGCTCGGCACTGATGGAAGAAACGGTGCGCGACCAGAACTTCTCGCGCTACACCAATGCTGACCTGGCCGGCTACCACGTGCCGGTGAACGCCGACATTCCGAACATAACCGTCGAATTTGTGGAGGAGCATGACCCGTTCATCAACGCGATGGGCGTGAAGGGCATTGGCGAGATTTCGATGGTAGGCGTAGCTGCCGCCGTAGGCAACGCGGTTTTCCACGCCACTGGCAAGCGCCTGCGCGATTTACCTCTCACGCCCGATAAGGTGCTGATGAGCGGGCTGAACAGCTAACAAGTCGCACAATAAATAAAAGAACGTCATGCTGAGCTTGTCGAAGCCTCTCGCTCGCGCCGCTGGGTTTATAATCCAACGGTGCGAGCGAGAG
>CAZZWL010000167.1:2910-10561 GCA_964657755.1 uncultured Rhodanobacter sp. | reverse complement strand
TCTAAACTTCGCGCTACGTTGTGCTACGCCACGGCCTGGGGCCGCACGGCGCCAGCTCGGCCGCTACTACGGGGGGTAGGCGCGGGTGCCTCGGCGCGGGCCGCCCGGCGCTGCCGCATACTCAGCACCAGGCCGAAGCCCATGAGCAGGGTGCCGCCCCACAACAGGTTAATAAAGGGCTTTTCGGTGGCTTTGAGAATGATGTAGTCCTTGCCGGTAGTGCTGATGGCGAAGGTGAACTTGCCCTTCACCGGGTCAATCTGGTCGAGGGTGAGCTTGAGGCCTAGGTCTTCGATGATTTCAGGCACGTGGCCTACCTGGCGGTCGCGCAGCAGGAATACCGGATGGGCGTGGTACTGGCGGCCCTTCTCGCCGGTAATAATCATGTCGGCTTGCAGGGCAATGTCGCCGGGCAGCAGCTTGATGCCGGGCACCTCGTGCGCCTGCTCAATGGCCCGGAACACGGCGAAGTAGTCGTTCAAGAACAGCGTGTCGCCCACGCTCAGCTCGTGCGGGATGGCGGGCGACCACGGAATCTCCTTGCGCGGGTCGGGCACCGACGAGATGTGCGAGTAAATGTCGTGGTCCCAGAAGCGCTGCAGGGCTGGCGAAGCCAGCAGGCCCCCCATCTCCTCATTCACCTGGGCGCGGGGGTAGAGCGTGAATTGCTGGCCCGTCTTTTTGTCCTTGTACTCAACGCGATAGTAAGTATTCTCGGGCCGAATGGTGAGCGTGTCGCCGGTGTGGTACAGGGTCTGGCCCAGGCTCTTGATGTCGGTGCGGGCCACGGCTTTGTATTCGTCGTCAGTGCGGTAGAGCAGCGTATTATTCACGTAGTCGGGCACGCCGGGCACTTCGAGGTACTGGCCGGTGTAGGTCACGTCGTAGCCGTTCATGGCGCCGGTTTCGTTGCGCCACAGCAGCACATTTTCCTCGTTGTCCTTGTCGTTCATGTCACGCGAGATGAGCTTGCCGCTCATATTGCGCGAGATGGTGTTGGAGTAGCCCGCCGAGCCCAGAATGCCGAGCAGCATAAGCGCGATGCCCAGGTGGGCCACCGCCCCACCCGAGAGCGCCACCTTGCGCCGCCACAGCCCAAACAGGGTGCTGGCGTTAGTCAGAATGCCAAACAAACCGGCCAGCAGCAGCGCCACGTAGGGGCCCGACATGGAGTGCCCGAAGTAGCGCGTGAGCAGCACCACCAGCGCCGTGCCGAGCAGGGCCAGCATAGTGGGGGTAGCGAGCGCGTTGATGACGGTGTGCTTGTCGTTGCGCTGCCACCACATCACCTGCCCAATGCCCGACAAAAAGCCGATGAGCACGCCCGTCCACAGCTGAATGCGGGTGTAGTGCTGAATCTGGTCGGCCGGCAACGCCAGGTTCGACTTGATGCCGATGAAACCCAGGAAGGCATTATACACCGGAATGCTGGTGGTAGCTACCACTTGGAAAGCCGCCAGGCACAGCACCGTGGCGCCCACAAACACCCACAGCTCGGGGCTATAGGCGGTCAGTTCTTTCTCTGAAACCGGGATGGTTTTCCAGCGATAAGCCAGCAGCGCCACGGCGCCCACGGCGAAGAATGCCAGGTAAATAATGAGCTGGCCCGACAAGCCCAGGTCGGTAAACGAATGCACCGAAGCGTTGCCCAGCACGCCGCTACGCGTGAGGAACGTGGCGTAGAGAATGAGCACGAACGTGGCCACCACCAGCGCGTAGGCCGTGCGCAGGCCCGTGCGCCGCCGCTGCCACAGCACCATGCCGTGCAGGGCCGCGATGAGCACCAGCCAGGGAATAAATACGGCATTTTCGACCGGGTCCCAGTTCCAGAAGCCGCCGAAGTTGAGGGTTTCGTAGGCCCAGTAGGCGCCCATCATGATGCCCACGCCTAGCACCGCGCCGCCGAGGGCGGTCCAGGGCAAAGCGGGCTTGACCCAGGTAGTAATCTCTTTCTTCCAGAGGCCCGCCATGGCGAACGCAAACGGCACCAGCGTGAGGGCAAAGCCCAGGAAGAGGGTAGGCGGGTGAATGACCATCCAGTAGTTCTGGAGCAGGGCGTTGAGGCCCATGCCATCCTTGGGCACGAAGTCGGGCTGGGTTTTCCACACTGGCAGGTCCACCAGAAAGTCGCGCAGCAGCATAAACGGCGACGAGCCGACCTTCACCCCGGCCACCACCACGCCCAGAATCATGCTCACCAGGAAGGTTTGCACGGTGGCGAAGATGGCCAGCACGGGCGCTTCCCACTGCTTATTAAACTTCATGATACCCAGGCCGATAACCACGTGCCAGAATATCCAGAGCAGAAAGCTACCCTCCTGGGCTTCCCAGAAGCAGGAAATCATGTACTGCACCGGCAGGTGGTTGCTGGAGTGCGACCAGGCGTAGTAATACTCGTAGCGGTGCAGGTAGATAATGTTGAACAAACAGCCCACCACCAGCAGCACCGCCGCGCCGTGCGTGAAGAAAGCGCCCCGCGCCAGGCGCAGCCAGCTGGCATCGGCCTGGCCCAGCGCCCGGCCGCGGGCCGCCTGGAAGTAGCCGTAGGCCGCCACCGCCGCCGCCACGAAGGCCACGATAACGCTGGCCTGACCGAGGTTTCCAATTAGTAAATTCACGAGCTAGCTAGTTTTTTGGTAAAGGTACCGCCCAGCGGATGGGCGGGGGTAGCAAACGGGGCACCGCTTTACGACCGAATGCCTGGCTTTTTGTTTACCTTCAAAGCCGGTTAGCTTCTACATCCTATGCCTACTCCCAGTTCCCTGCCTCGCGCGACCGATGCTCTTTTGGCGGCCCCTACCCCCGGCCGCCTGGCCGAGCTGGAACGGGAGCTGCGCCAGGCTCGCGCCGAAGCGGTACTGGCGCGCCAGCACCTAGCGGCGCTCATGGGTAACCTGCACGAAGGCATGATACTGGTAGCGGCCAACTACCAGGTAGTCTTGATTAATGAGCAGGCTTGCCACCTCTTCGGCTTGCCGCAGCCAGCCAGCCAATGGGTGGGGCACGCGCTCACCGAGCTGATAGCGCAGGCCCGCAATTGCATGGCTGACCCCGCTGCCTATGATGCTCAGGTTACTCAAACCGTAACGTGGAGCGCTGGTAAGAACCTGCTGCAACTGGCCGATGGCAGCCTGCTGGAACGCGATATACGCGCCGTGCGGATAGGCGAAGAAGATGGCTGGCTGCTGAGCTACCATGACCTGACGGCGCAGCACCAGGCACAAGCCCAACGCGATGCGCAGCGCGCTTTTTACGAAACCGTGCTCGACGAAGTGCCGGTGGAGATTGTGGTGCTTGATGAGCAGCGCCGCTACTTGTACGTGAACCCCCAGGCGGTGCCCGACCCCACGCAGCGCGCCTGGCTGCTGGGCCGCACCATCGACGACTATTGCCAGGGCTACGGGTTTCCGCTGGAGCTGGCCCAGCAGCGCAACCGCATGTTTGAGCTGGCCGAGGTGAGCCCGGAACCCGTATTCTGGGACGACTGCACCCCCACGGCCGATGGCCTGGTGTATCACCAGCGGCAGTTTACGCTGCTCTCCGGGGCCGCGCCCGGCCTACCCTACATGCTGGGCTGCGGCCTCGACGTGACGGCCCGCGTGCAGGCCGAGGAGCGCAGCCAGCGCAGCGAAACCGCTCAGCAAGACCACCAGGAGTTTATGCGGCTTATTCTCAACACCGGCCCCAACCCGGTGTTCGTGCGCGACGCGGCCGGCGGCATCGTGTTTGGCAACCAGGCCTTGTATAAATTTGAGGAGCTGCTGGCCCAGACGCCCGACGACGAGCGCCTGCGGGAAATCAAACAGTGCGAAGCTACCCAGCGGGCCGCCATCAACGAGCAGGTGCGCACCACTCGCCAGGAAGTGCACGTCGAAGAATCGCTGACCCTACCCACCGGGGAGCAGCGCTGGTACTACAGCGTGAAGCGCCCGCTGCTGCGGCCCGATGGCACGGTGCAGGTGATGGGCGTGAGCACCGATATTACGGCCCTCAAAGCGGCCAAGCTGGCGGCCGAGCAGGCCGTGCAGGCCCGCGAAAATTTTCTGGCCATCATGAGCCACGAAATCCGAACCCCCATGAACGGCGTGCTGGGCATGACTTCGCTGCTGGCCAAGACCGCCCTCAACCCCCAGCAGCAAGAGTTTGTGCGCTCGATTCGCAGCTCGGGCACGCACCTGCTGGGCGTGCTCAATGACGTGCTCGACGTGTCGAAAATCCAGGCGGGCAAGCTGGCCCTGGAGCAGGCGGTGTTTCACCTGCACGAGGCCGTGCAGCAGGCCGTGGCGCCGCTGGCCCTGGAGGCGCGCGACAAAGGCCTGGCGTTTGCCATTGAGCCCTTTGTGAGCGCCGACGAGCCGTGGGTCCTCAGCGACCCGTTTCGCCTCAACCAGGTGCTGCTCAATCTGCTCAGCAACGCCATCAAGTTTACCAGCCGGGGGGGAGTGTGGCTGCGCAGCCACTTGGTGGTGGGCACCGATGCCGAGCTGCACGTGCGCTTCGAGGTGCAGGACTCGGGTGTGGGCATTGAGGCCGAGGCCCTGAGCCGCATCTTCGAACGTTTTACCCAGGCGCACGCCGACACCAGCCGGCGCTACGGGGGCACGGGCCTGGGCCTGAGCATCAGCCGGGCACTGGTGGCGCAGCTGGGCGGCGAGCTGGCCGTGACCAGCACGCTGGGCCAGGGCAGCACTTTTTCCTTCACCCTGCCCCTCACGCGCAGCAGTGCGCCCGCCCCTACCCCCCCCCGCGCCGCCGATAGCGGGCAGCTGAGCGGCTGCCGCGTGCTGCTGGCCGAGGACAACCCCATGAGCCGCACCGTGGCCCGCTTGCACCTGCTGCAGTGGGGCGTGCTAGTGGACGAAGCCGAGGATGGCCCGGTGGCCCGGCACCTGCTGCAACAGCACACCTACGACCTGGTGCTCATGGATATTCAGCTGCCCGGCATGAGTGGCATTGAAGTGACCCAGCACCTGCGCCAGCACCCCGACCCGGTACGCGCCGCTACCCCCGTGCTGGCCCTGACGGCCAACGCCTTTCGCCGCGAAAATGAGCAGTACCTGGCCGCCGGCCTCAACGATTACCTGGCCAAGCCCTTTGCCGAGGAGCAGCTGTATGCCAAGCTGGTGGCCCTGCTGCGCCGCCCGGCCTCGCCCGCCCCTACCCCCCTCTACAGCCTCAGCCGCCTGCGCCAGGAAGCGCGCGGCAACCGGGCCTTCGTGGCGGGCATGGTGCAGTCTTTTCTGAAGCACACGCCGCCCAATCTGGAGCGCCTGCGCGCCGCCGCCGCCGCCCAGGACTGGGCCAGCGTGGCCGAGCTCGTGCACCACATCAAGCCCAACCTGATTACCCTGCAAGTAGTGGGCGCGCTGGCCCCGGTGCACACCCTGGAGCAGCCCCCCACGCAGCTACCCGCCCCCGATGCGCCCCTGCGCCAGCTCGCCGTGGCGCAGCTGCTGGCCGCCGTGGAGGCAACGCTGCGCGAGCTGCCCGCCGAGCTGGCGAAAGCAGCCGCCCCGAAGGCCGCCGACGCGCAACCCTAAATGCCCCGCAGACGCCGAAAGAAGGTGTCCTGATAGGCCTTGGCGACGGGGATGTTGTGGCCGCCGGGTAGCTGCAGGTGGTTGTCTTCCACCGCCTCAATGCACTGCGTATTCACCATGTAGGAGCGGTGCACCCGCATAAAATGCGCGAAGGGCAGCTTCTCTTCCAGCGTTTTGAGCGTGGCGTACACGATGTGCTTGTGCTTGGGCGTTACCAGCACCGAGTACATCGACATGGCCTCAATGTAGAGCACCTCGTCAAAATTGACCCGCATCAGGCGGTTGTTTATTTTCAGAAATAGGCTGTTGTCGTCCGCGTTGAACATGGGCGCGGCCGCCGCGGCGGCGGCGGGGGGGGGTAGGGCCTGGGCCGGCGCAGTGCGCTTGCTCCGAATGCGGTCCACGGTGCGAATAAACCGGACGTAATCCAGCGGTTTTACCAGATAATCCGACACTTGCAGCTCGAAGGCATCGACGGCGTAGTCGCGGTGCGAGGTCACGAGCACCACCTCGGGCAGCGGCGCGGGCAAGATGCGCACCAGTTCCAGGCCCGTGAGCGTGGGCATGTTGATATCGAGCAGCAGCAGGTCGGCGCTCCCGCCGGTGCGGAAGTAATTCAGGCAGCTCACCCCATCGGCAAACGCGCCGGTCAGCGTCAGCCCATCGGTGATATCGACGTAGTGCTCCAGCATGAGCCGGCTCATCTCGTTATCGTCTACCACCACGCAGGCCAGCGCAGCCACGGGCATTGGTTCAGCAGTAGCAGTTTCCATACAAGGCAAACAAACGGGAGAACAAAACGACTTAAAAGATAAAGGCTAAACCCTCAGTAAGCTGGCCATCAGCTTTGAGTCCGCAAGCTACTACCACCGGGGCGGGTCAACTTTATTTTTCGGCCAACTCACTTGTACTCAAGTTCAGTAACTGAAAAACGCGAGCCAGCGCACGCGCGTATTCCGTAAAATCCGGGCCCGGCCAGCTACGGGGCGGCGGCCAGGGGCAGCAGCAAATGCTCGGTATAAGCCGGGCCGTGCGGGGGGTAGCACGTGATAGCCACCGCTACTTGCCGCAGGCCGGCATCGAGCCAGGGCTGGGCATAAAGGCGCCCCTGGCTGTGGGTAGCCGTAGCCAGCACCAGGGGCAGCCGGCGCAGCACCCGCCCGGTTTCGGGGTCGCTGACTACCACGGCCAGCTGCGCCCGGCGGGGGTAGCGCTCGAGCGGCAAGGCCAAGAACGCCTCCCCGGCGGCCACTGCCCCCGGCATAATGGGCCGCAGCTGGCTGTAGGCCAACCACTGCTGCCGCAGCAGCGTGGGCGGGCCATCGGCGGGCTCGCCCTCGGCCACTATCTGGTACAGGTACTGGCCGGGGCCGGGCAGCGTATCGGTGAGCGTGTAGGCCGTTTGGCGCCGGCCGTAGGTGTTGATAGCCAGCGGCTCGCGCCGGATTTCGCGGGCCCGGAACTCGTGCAGCTCGCGGCGCAGCACCCGGCAGTAGCGGGCCGCAGCCAGCGAGTCGGGCACCTGCCAGCTCAGCGTCACTACCCGGCTCATGGCGGGCAGGCCCTGCGGCACGGCGGGCGCGGGCCCCACCGGCAGCCCGCGCGCCTGCCCGCTCACTTGCAGCGTAAAGGTGCAGTAGTCTTTGAGGTAGCCATCCACGTCGAGCAGGTAGGGCTGGCCGGCCTGCAGGTTGGGCAGCGGCACGAACAGGTCGTCCTGCGTGCCGAGGGAATTGCACGAGAGGATGCGGTACGTGGCCGGCTGGCAGGGCGTGCCCGTGAGCACCACCAGCTGCACGCCGCGCACGTCGCGGCAGCGCTGCCCGCCAATGTTCACGTAGTAGGTACCCGCCACCGACGGCCGAAACTCAAACCACTGGTCGTTGTGGTACTCGATGCACTTGCCGGTCAGGCGCTCATCCACGCAGCCGCGCTGCACCGTGCAGCCCACCGTGCTGGAGGTGATAGTCTGCTCGGCGCGCAGCACCTGGCGGTTCTCGATGTTGTCGTTGGCTACCTGGGCGTGGGCTACGGCTAAAGTCACCAACAAAAAGAACGTCATGCTGAGCTTGCCGAAGCAGCTCGCTCGCGTCGTTCGGATTCGTCCAACG
>CAZZWL010000167.1:0-2900 GCA_964657755.1 uncultured Rhodanobacter sp. | reverse complement strand
CTTCGGCAAGCTCAGCATGACGTTCTTTTTTTCTTTGCTGAAAAGCTAACCAGCTAGCGATTGTTCATGGCCGTGGCGGGCGGGCCGGTTTTGCCCAGGTCTTTCTCCACGTACTTACTGGGGCACTTGGTCAGAATCTGGTCGGCTTCGAAAACGCCGTTGTTCATGGCGCCCACGATGACTACTTGCTCCGACTTGTCGAGGTCCTGGGGCTTGGGGTTGCGGTATACCACGCGCTGGGCCACGTGCAGAGTGTCCATCATGGTGAAGGCAAAGTAGTTGGGATTCACCACCGGGTCGTATTCCAGGCCCACGGGGCGCTTGTCGGCATCGCGGGGCAGGGTGCCCACCACGTGCACTTTGGCCGGGTTGCCGGCCGCCGCCTGCTGCCGGGCAATGGCGAAAGTCGAATACGTGCTGGCATCCGACATGGTGCTGATGATGATGCCGACCGCGGCCGCGATTATCACCAGGATAAAAATGTGTGACTTTTTCATAACGCTCCTATAAAGTTACCTACCGTTCCTCCAACTCGCGCTCCAGGCGGCTCACCTTGCCATCGAGGCGCACCAGATAAGCTAGCAAGCCACTGAGGATGATGACGATAACCAGCACTACCACGTAGATTTTGCCGCTGGCGCGCAGGGCGTCGGCCATCTCGGGCTGGTCAGTGGCTACGGCGTTGGTTTGGGCCAGGGCCGCGCCAGCCAGCAGCAGCAGGGGTAGCAGCAGGGCGCAGGCGCGGCTAAGCAAGTTGTTTTTCATCGGGCTGATTTTCATAAAGCTTTTCTTTCACAAAGGCCAGGCGGCAAGCCACTTCCGTAATCCAGACGCCGAGCAGCGTCCAGCCAATAACGGCGGGGTAGAACACCATCCGCATGGCGCTGTCGAGGTCGTATTTGCTGAAGCCGGGGTTGCCGCCCATGCCGGGGTGCAGCGACGCCGACGCCAGCCGCGGCATGATGAACAAGAGCGGAATGGCCGCCGCGAACGCAAAAATATTGTAGATGGCCGAGAGCCGCGCCCGCTGCTGCTCGTCCTGCACCGCGCCGCGCAGCACCAGGTAGGCCAGGTAGATGAGCATAGTCACGGCCGCACCGTTGAGCTTCACGTCGGTCGTCCACCAAGTGCCCCAGGTGTAGCGCGCCCACAGGCTGCCCGTCATTAACCCCAAGACGCCCAGCAAGATACCCGTCTTGGCCGACTCGTGGGCCAGGATGTCGAGGCGCGGACTCGGATTACGCAGGTAGCGAATGGAGTTGACCACCGACGCCAGCAGGATGATGGTCATGCCAAACCACATCGGCACGTGGAAATAGAGGTTGCGCTCCGTTTCGTTGAGAATGGCCAGGCGCGGCACGTGGCCCAGCAAGCCCATCACGGCGGTATAGAGCAGCAGCCCAATGGCCAAGTATTTCCACCACTTCATATCAATTATCAATTATCAGTGAGCAATTATCAAATCAGTTGCTGGGCACCTTACCTACCAAGCCAAACAACGGGTCGCCGCTTTTAGGTCGGTGCGCAAACACCTCGGCAGCACCAAAGCCGGCCGCTTCAAAGTAGTGCTTGACCAGGCTGACGTGGCCCATATCGTCGAGCGCCTGCCAGGCATACACGGCTTTATCGGGAAAGCAGCGGTTGGAGAACGTGACGACCAGCGGCGCGCCCGGCCGCAGCACCTCATTTAATGACCGAAATACTGCCACCGGCTGCGTGAGATACTGTACTGACACACATATTACAGCCGCGTCGAAAAACTCGTCAGGATAAGGCAGTTCGGGCTGTTGATTCAGGTCCTGCACTATGCGCTCGGTGAGGCGCGGGTTGTGGGCCAGCTCGGTCCTATTCATGCCCAGGCCGGCCACGCGGCCGTAAGCCACCTCGGCGGGCAAGTGGCTGACCCAGCTGCTCATGAGGTCGAGAATGGCGCCGCCGGCCGGCAAAAACTGCCGGTACAGCTGCGTCACGGCCGCCACGGCGCCGGGGTCAATGTGCGTCACTAGGCGCTCGAAGCGGTAGAACTCGCCGTCGGGCGCTTCGTCGTGGCGGGCAAACGCCTGGGGCGGGAAATCAGTTATCATTTAACAGTCATCAATTGTCATTCAACAAGTTCTCAGTCAGCACTTGAGCAGTCAGCAGCCTTTGAAAAGCTGATAATTGATAATTGCTCACTAATAATTGAAAAACTAGCTGCGCCACAGAAATGGAAACAACAGATAAGACACCGCGCCCACGATAAAGTTCAGCGCCACCAGCGTAATTACGGCGCTTTGGCTGGCGTCCCAGGGCAGGCCGTCGAGGGCATTTTTGCTCACCTTCACCAGCAGCAGCAGCACGGGCACCAGCACCGGCAGGCCCAGCACGGCCAGCAGCGTGCCACCCCCACCCTGCCCCGCCCGCGCCGCGATGCCCGCCACCAGCGTCAGCGACGAGGCCAGGCTCACGGCCCCCAGCGCTATGCTGAGCGCGTAGGTCGGCCAGTCCTGCACGGGGTTGCCGAGCAGCAGCGTGTAAAGCAGCAGCCCCGGAATAGCTAAGGCTATTAACAGCAGCGCATTGTAGATAATTTTGGCCAGCACCACCGCTTCGGGCCGGGCCACGGTGTAGTAGTACAGCCGCAGGCCCGCCGACTCCTGGGCCAGCCCGCGCCCGGCCGCGCCCAGCGCCGCAAACAGCAGAATAACCCAAAATAGCGCGTTCCAGGCCGGGGCCGGCGGGGCGCCCCCGCGAAAGCTGAAACTGAGGTAGCTCACGTATACCGTGCCGCCCACGTAGAGCAGCAGCCCCCCCAGCGCGCTGCGCTGCCGCCACTCCAGGCGCAGGTCTTTTAGCAGTAACAGCCAGATTTCAGCGGGTAGCGACACGGCCGCAAAGGTACAAAGCGCAGTAGGGTGCGG
>CAZZWL010000166.1:3765-10648 GCA_964657755.1 uncultured Rhodanobacter sp. | reverse complement strand
TCGGGGTGAGATGCACTTTATCCGGGCGGCCATGTACTTCGAGCTGGTGCGCCTGTATGCGCAGCAGTACCAAGCGGGCGGCGGCAATACCCAGCCCGGCGTGCCTCTGAACCTGACGCCCAACAACACCATCGCGCAGGCCGACGTGAAGCTGTCGCGCGCCACCGTGGAGCAGGTGTACGCGCAAGTAGTGAGCGACTTGCAGGCAGCCATCAAAGGCCTGCCCGCGCTCAACGTAACCCGCGCCTCGTCGTACTCGGCCGAGGCACTGCTGGCGCGGGTGTATTTGCAGCAAGGCAACTACACGGCCGCCCGCACGGCGGCCAACGACGTGATTACCAACAGCGGCGCGGCCCTGGCCGGCACGCTGGCCGCCGTGTTTGCCAACCGCAACAGCGCCGAGAGCCTGTTTGAGATTCAGCAAAACGACCAGAATAACGCCGGCACCTCGAACAGTGGCCTAGCGACCTTCTTCGCGGGCTACAGCCCCACCGGCGACCAAGGTATCCTGTACGGCCGCAGCGACGTGCAGGTGAATGGCGGCTTTGCAGCCCTCTACGGCTCGTCTGATGTGCGCGGCACCGACTCGCTCACCATTCTGCAAACTAAAAAGCTCATCTACCTGAGCGACGGCAACAACCGCCCAAACCAACTGCGCAGCGCCAAGTGGCGCACCTACGGCCAGGACATTCCGCTCATTCGCCTGGCCGAGATGTACCTCATCCGAGCCGAGTGCGACATCCGGGCTGGTAAATCGGGTTTAGCCGACATCAACCGCGTGCGGCAGCGCTCGGGAGCTACCCCCCTCACTACCGCTACCCTCAACGACGTGCTGCTGGAGCGGCAGTTGGAGCTCGCTTTTGAAGGCTTCCGCCTCTACGACCTCAAGCGCACGGGCCGCAACGTACGGGCCGCCACTGCTACTACCCCCGCGCTATCGGCCAACGACCCGGTTGAGATTCTGCCCATCCCTTACCAAGAAATTAACAACAACTCCAACCTGACGCAAAACGCTGGCTACTAGACCACTTGCGTTAAGGCACAAAAAAGACCCGCGCCGGTAGCGCGGGTCTTTTTTAGTTTCCTACCCCCCGCGTTCGGCTCGAAGCGGAGGGGTAGCAGCTATTACTCGCCGTCGTCGTCGGGCTTTTCGAAATCCAGCTCGCGGGCCAGGTCCACGGCTTCCTGCTGCACCTGGGCCAGCAGGTCGGGCGCGTCGGCGTCGAGGGTGCGGGCGAAGAGGTCGAGCAGCGCCTCACCTTCGTCGTTGACGTAGAGGTTGGTGTAAATCTGCTCAAAGAGTTTGTTTTCCTTGCCAATCTGCCGGTCGATATCCGGCGGCGACTGAGCCGTGTTGAGGGCGCGGTGCAGCACGTCGGCGGCGCGGCGGGCCTCGTCGTGGTCGCCCAGGTCGCTGAGCAGGCGTAGCAGACTGGCCGCCACGCCCAGCCGCCACTGCTCGAAGCGAAACGGCTGCTCGGCCCGGCTTGCCCGCTCAAAGGTGGGGTAGGCGCCCAGCGTGGCCGGCGTGAGGTAATGCGCCTGGTCGGCGGGCGCCCGGAAGGCAAGGCGCAGCAGGGTTTCGTAGGTGGACATTAATCGCAGATTTAGACAGATTGCGCTGATTTCGCAGATTCAGGCGGCGTGGGTTTGCTGGGAGGGAGTAGGGCGATTGCCGCGCTACGCTCGCCATAACAAACGATTCTCAAATTCAAGAAAATACCTGCCACACGAACAGCGAGGCGGCGTAGGCCAGGCCGGTCATGTACACGAGCTGGCCCAAGGGCCAGCGCCAGCTTTTGGTTTCGCGGTAGGTCACGGCCAGCGTGCTCATGCACTGCATGGCGAAGACGTAGAACACGAGCAGCGAGAGCGCCCGCACCGGCGTGAAAAACGGCCGGCCCTGCGCGTCTTTCTCACTGGCCAGCTTCTGCTGCACCGTGCCCAGGTCGGCATCCTGGCCCACGCTGTAGATGGTGCTCATGGTACCCACGAATACCTCGCGGGCCGCGAAGGAGGTGAGCAGCGCGATGCCGATTTTCCAGTCGAAGCCCAGCGGCCGGATGGCCGGCTCAATCACGTGCCCGAAGGCCCCAGCGTAGGAAGTTTCGAGGCGGGCCGAGGCCACGCGGCGCTCGGTTTCGGCGGCGGGCCAGCGCTGGGCGGTGGCTTGCTGCTGCACCTGCGCGGCGGCCCGCGCCTGCTGCTGGCCGGGCCCGTAGCTGGCCAGCACCCACAGCAGCACCGAAATGGCGATGATGACCTTGCCGGCTTGCAGCACGAAGGTTTTCACCTTCTCCACGATGGTCAGGCCCACGTTTTTCCAGCGCGGCCAGCGGTACACCGGAAATTCCATGATGAAATAGCTGCGCTCGCGGGCCTTGAGCACCGCCTTGAGCAGCAGCGCCGAGAGCAGCGCCGAGCCCAGGCCCAGCAGGTAGAGACCCATCAGCACCAGCCCGCGCATGTTGAACAGGCCCAGCCATGCCTCGTCGGGCACTACCAGCGCCACCAGCACGGTGTAGACCGGAATGCGCGCCGAGCACGACATGAGCGGCGTCACGAAAATGGTCAGCATCCGGTCCTTCCAACTCTCGATGGTGCGCGCCCCCATGATGGCCGGCACCGCGCAGGCCAGCCCCGAAATAAGCGGCACTACGCTCTTGCCGCTCAGCCCAAAGGGCCGCATCAGCTTGTCCATGAGGAAGGTAACGCGGGCCATGTAGCCGGTTTCTTCCAGCACCGCCAGAAAAGCGAAGAGCAGGGCAATCTGCGGAATAAATATCAGCACGCCGCCCAGGCCGGCAATCACGCCCTCGGTCAGCAGCCGCACCAATGGCCCATGAAACCGCGCCTGAATGGCCGCGCTCAGGGCCGAAATGCCTTGGTCAATCCACTCCATCGGGTACTGCGCCCAGGCAAAAATGGCCTGAAACAGCAGGAACAGAATGGCCAGAAAAATAGCGTACCCGAACACGCGGTGCGTCAGCACCTTATCGATACGATTGGAAGCTGGCTCTTGTCGCTCGGTGCGCGTCACGGTCACCACTTCCAGCAGCAGCTCGTTGATGCGGGCGTAGCGGGCCACCGTTTCGGCCGCCTGCTGGGCCGTCGAGTCAAACTCGTAGCGCCCAGTTAGTTCCTGCACATACTCGCGGTCGGCTTCCCCCAAAAAGTGCAGCTGCCTAAACTGGTGCGCGTAGTGCAGCGCCAGGTAGTCGTTGGGCAGGTCGAAGTGCGCCCGAATATCCGCCAGCATAGGGCGCAGCGCGGCCTCCGGCTGCCAGAAGCGGCCGGCGGGCGGCGCGGCCGCTAGGCGGTCGGCCATCAGGATGCGCAGCGCGGCCAGCCCTACCCCCTTGCGGGCGTTCATGGGCACCACGGGCACGCCCAGCTCCCGCGCCAGCGTCGCCACATCGAGCTGAATGCCGCGGTCGGCGGCCACGTCGGTCATGTTCAGGGCCAGAATGGCGGGTAGGCCCAAGTCGGCGAGCTGCGAAAACAGCAGCAGACTGCGGCGCAAATTGCTGGCGTCCACCGTCACCACCACAAAATCGGGGTAGTCGGGCGAGAGCGGATTGTAGAGCAAGTCAGCAATAACCCGCTCATCGAGGCTTTTGGGATAAAGCGAGTAGGTGCCGGGCAGGTCCACGACCTCGGCCCGGCGCTGGCCGCCGAGCTGCGCGATGCCGGTTTTGCGGTCCACCGTCACGCCGGGGAAGTTGCCCACCTTCTGGTTGAGGCCCGTGAGCTGGTTAAACAGCGACGTCTTGCCCGAGTTGGGGTTGCCAATGAGCGCCAGGCGGGGTAGGCGCTCCAGGGCTGGGGTAGCATTTCCGGCGCCGGGTTGCGGCGCTACCGGTCGCACAGGCTGCATAGCACCCGCCATAGTGTAAAAAGCGCTTAGTTAGTCCTTCAGTTGAATTGTCACGGCTTCACTCACGCGCAGCGACAGCGTGTATTCCTCATCGCCCAGCACCAGCATCAGCGGGTCGCCGAGGGGCGCGCGGCCCGCCAGGCGCACCTGCGTGCCCGGAATGCAGCCCATTTCGAGCAGCTTCAGGGCCATCTGAGGGTCTTTGAGGCAGCACACGGTAGCAGTTTCGCCCAGCCGCAGGTCGTTGGCAGTGCGACGGGCAGGAGCCGGCTGCAAGGCAGCCACGGGAGCGGCGGAACGACGGAAGAAAGCCACGAGCGAAGAACCAGAGGTTATTTAGATTTATTTCAAACAAAGATACGGCCGTTTGGTTGGCGCGACCATCCCCTACCCCCTCTTTTTTGCCCGAAAGCCCCGGAGAAGTTGTAATCAATCGGCATTTTTTGGTATGTATTTGCGATAGCTAAAACAAGCTAACTCCGCATAGTTGGCACTTGAAATTTCCCGCCTATTTTTGCATTAGCCAGTCCAAATTCTACTTACAAATGTTAAAACGCCTACTTTATTTTGCATTATTTTTATGCACCACTAGCGGAGTTGCGCAAGCGCAAACTGCCGCGCCAGCCGCTTCTATGCTTGCCGGCAAAATCATCGACAAGGCTACCAAAGAGCCCTTGCCCTTTACCTCGCTCAGCCTGAAGGAAGAGCAGACCGGCGCCCTCAGCAATGAGTTCGGAGTATTCCAGCTGCCTGGGCCGTCAAAAAATGAAACGGACTCGCTCATCGTCATGGCCTTGGGCTACGAGCACCTGGCCATCGCGGTGCAGCGCGGCAAGCCCATCGCCAACATGGTGCTGGAAGTGAGCCGCCGGGCGATTGCCCTGCAAGCCGTGATGGTGAAAGGCGGCAAGCTCAAAAACCTGGGCCTGGGGGCCACCGCCAACCGCCCCAGCGAGGGCCTGCTGCAAGGCCAGCCCGGCAGCCAGTGCGCCTTTTTTGTGAAGAATGACAAGAATAAGCGCCTGGGCAATATCCGCTCCGTCTCGTTCTACATCGGCGAAAATGGTTTCCCGCGCGAACCCTTCCGCGTGCGCCTCTACAAAGCCGATGGCAACTACAACGCGCCCAGCACGGATATTCTCACCGACAACGTGGTTGTATCGGCCCCTCAGGGTGGGCAGTGGTACACCGTTGACCTGACGCCCTACAACGTGGTGGCGCCGGAAGAGGGCTTCTTCGTGGCGATGGAGTGGATTGTGAGCGGCGACAAGTTCTTCAACACCAATTTCATGGATGAGAGCTATACGCCCTACGGCCAGATTATGCGCCCCACCTTCGAATTCAAGGAAAGCCGCACCTGGAACTTTAGCATTGGCAAAGGCTGGACTTTGCTGACAATGGCTACGTCGGCGGGCCAGCATTACAACGCCATGATTAAAGCCGAAGTAGATATGATTAAGTAATCTTATCCCTTATACTGCTTAAGGTATCAGCGGTAGCAAATTCAAGCTTAACAGGCATTTTTAACCAACAGGCTACTATAATTCATTCTAAGTGCTTTATCAATGGCAGTGGCATTATTGACGTTCAAATTATTTTATCCTCAGTGCCAATTAGCAATCTCCTATCCAACAGCGTTAGCGCCCGCGCTCAGTTAGTGATAACCGCCCTAGCTCGCTAACATCAGGCAGCCAGCGCAGGGTAGGCACCTTCGATAGCCTAGTCCTAGCGTTGAGCATACTCCTCGCTAAACGGAGCAAAGCCTGATTAACAATTATTATTACAAAAATTATATTTACACGGTATCTGCCTTATCGCTTTCCGATTAATAATATTTTACTAGCGATATTTATTTTGCTTTTATTTTTTATCAATAGTATTCATTATCAATTACGTAGAAAATAATCTCCTAATTTTTATCTACTTTTTTATTATTTCCGCTTTGCGCGCACACGCTGGCGATTAAATTTGTAAACCGGAGTTTTATCCATTTTCCTTTTTTTTATGCTTAAGCGTTTACTGTTACTTTTATTAACCGCAAGCTTGTGGCCCGCGCTTAGTTGGGCACAGCAGGAGGGCCGCATTACGGGCCGCGTAGTGGATGAAAAAACGCAGGACCCGATTCCTTTTGCCTCCATTAATTTACGGGAGGAGCAAACGGGCGCGCTCACCAACGAATACGGGTATTTTCAGTTGGCTATGCCTACCAAAGTGACCGAAGACTCGGTTATCGTGATGGCACTCGGCTACAAACGGACGGCCCTGTTCGTGAAGCGTGGCACCAACATGGAAGAAATTATTCTGCAGCTACCCCGGCAGGCAATTGCGCTCTCCAACGTGCAGATTGAGGCTAGCAAAGTGCGGCCCATGACGCTGGGGGCGCACTCTAACTCGCCGGGCGCGGGCATGATTCAGGGAATGCCCGGCAGCCAGTATGCGTTTATGTGCAAGAATGAAAAATTAAAGAAACTGGGCGCCATTCGTTCCGTATCGTTCTACATTGGCGAGAATGGCTTCCCGCGTGAGCCCTTCCGCGTGCGCATCTACAAGGCCAATGGCAACTATAACGCGCCTAATGAGGACATGCTCACGGAAAGCGTTATCGTGTCGGCGGCCCGCGGTGGCGAGTGGTTCACGGTCGACTTGTCGCCCTATAACCTCATTGCTCCGGAAGAAGGCTTCTACGTGGCAATGGAATGGATTGTGAGCGGTGACAAGTTCTACACCACCAATTTCATGGACAACTACACCCCCTACGGCCAAATTTTGCGCCCCACGTTCGAGTTCAAAGACAGCCGCACCTGGAGCTACGCCATCGGCCGGGGCTGGAACCTGGTAACGCTCGCCAACAATGGCTCGCGCTTCAACGCTATGATGCGCGCCGAGGTAGATGCGTACAAATAAGAATCGCAGATTGGCGCAGATTGAGCGGATTTCGCAGATTTGGCCGTCAGCAAGCAGGCACGAACGCCACTATTAGATTACGCCGCGCACCAAAAAAGAAGA
>CAZZWL010000166.1:0-3755 GCA_964657755.1 uncultured Rhodanobacter sp. | reverse complement strand
CCACTCTGCGGAGTGGCTCTTCTTTTTTGGTGCAGTTGCTGAAAAACTCAAAAAGCTTCCGTGTCAAAAGCAGTAAATCGAGTCCATTAATCTCGCAAGGTTGGGCTGCCTGCTGACGACCGAATCTGCGAAACCTGCTCAATCAGCGCCAATCTGCGATTCTTATTTGATGCGCACGGCGATTTCGACGCGGCGGTTTTCCTGGCGGCCGCTGGGGGTAGCGTTGGTAGCGGCGGGCTGGCTTTCGCCGAAGGCCTCGGTGCTGAGGCGGTCGGCGGCCATTTTATCGGTAGTGATAAGGTAGTTTTTAACGGCCTCAGCGCGGCGCTTACTCAGGTCGCGGTTGTAGCTTTTATCGCCGCGGGCGTCGGCAAAACCCAGAACCCGCACATCCTTGCCGGGGTAGCGCTTGTTGATGGAGGCACTGATTTGCTTCAGAGCCTCGGCCGCGCTGGGCTTAACCACTGCTTTGTCAGTGTCGAAAAGCACTTTCTCGTCTACTCCGTATAGCTGGTAGTCCTCGTTGCCGCGCACCGTAACGCCCGATAAGCTTACCTCGGGCAGCTTCACATCGGCCAGCTTGGCCTTGGTCACATCAAACGCGTTGCTAACGGCAGTGCCTACTTTGCTAGCTGTACTGTCAACTGAGTTGGCGGCACTAGCGGCAACGTCGCCCACGGTAGCACCCGTGCGGGCCACTACAGCGGTGTCGGCAGTAGCATCGCCAAGGGTCTTTTTTTCGTCCGATTTTTTAAGGTCGCTGCAGCTAGCAAGCAGCACAGCGGCGGCGAGGAGGGGGTAGGTTGCGTTAAACATGGGTGCGTGGAGAGCGTGAGTGCCACTAATTAGGCGTGAAAGAGCTTCTCCATACGTAGGCTACCCCCCGATGTTGGCGCCGGTGCTCACTTACCAACCTGCGCCATTATCCAGGCCCGAATGGCCTCCTCGGCGGCTGGCGAGAAGTTGGGCTGCGACTGGCCACTCACGATGGGCCACTGCTCGGGGTCGGGCTGAAACAAGTGGTTGACGCCCGGCAGCTTGCGCGCGGTAACAGTCTTATCAGTTTTTAAGGCCTTAGTCAGCGCCGCCAGGTTGGCTTCAACATTAAGCGTCTGGTCGGCGCTGCCGTAGAGGAGCAGCACAGGGCAGGTGACGGGGGCAATGCCACTGGTGGGGTCAAATGACAAGAAGGCGCGGTAGCTGGTCGATACCATTTCGGTGGCCCGCGCCTGGATGGTCGCTTCGTCGAGCACGGGGTTGTCTTTGCGCAAGATATTGGCCACAATGGCCCGCGCCTGGCTATTGTTGATGGTCTGCCGAATCACGTCAATCATCGACTGCTGGCGCTTAATGGCCGCTGCCAGCTGGCCCGGCATGGTTTGCAGGCTACTGAGCGTGGCCTCCTGGCGGTGCAGCGCAATTTCGGCCCCCGGCAAGCCATACGGGGCTAGCCCCACCACGAAGGCGGGCGGCTGGAGCTGCGCGGCGGCCAGCAGGGCCACGTTGCCACCCTCGCCGTGGCCAATCAAGCCCAGATGATTTTGGTCAAGCTCGGGCCGATTGCGCAAAAAGCTGAGCGCGGCCTGCGCATCGCTCACCAGCGACGCCGTAGTGGCCGCCGCCGCGCCGGTCGACTCGCCCACACCCCGGTCGTCGAAGCGCAGCACCGCTACCCCCCGCCGGGTGAGGTAATCGGCCAGCCAGCCCATCGGCCCAAAGTCGCCCACGGTCCCGTTGCGGTCCTGCGAACCCGCGTCGCTGAGTAGCACCACCGCCGGAAACGGCCCCGGCCCGGCCGGCACCGTAAGCATCCCCGCCAGGCGGGCGCCGGCTACCTGGTTATCCAGCGTCACGTTTTCTTCGCGGTAGGGCGGCGTGAGGCGCACTTTGGTGCCAGCGGCCACGGTTGGCAAGGCGCTGTGCGCCAGCGTCAGCGGGGCCTTAAAGCCCGGCTGCTGCCAGGTGCCTTGCAGCTGCTTGCCATCGGGCAGCAGCCGGCCCGTGAAACGGCAGTCCGCTTCGGCCGACAGAAAAACGACCGTATCGGCGCGCGTCGTCACCGTTACGGCCAAGCGGCTCACCTTCTGCATGGGCACGTCGAGGGTCGCGAAATAGTCACCGCTGCTGAGCTTCACCAAGCGAAAAATAACTTCGAGCTGGCCGCCGGGCAGCTTGAGCGGGCCTTTCCAGTAGCCATCGAGGGGCGCGTCGGCTGGGCGGGCGGCGCCGTGGCCTGGCAAGGAAAAAGTCAATAAAAGGACTAAAAACCCGTAAAGAATAGTTCGAACAGTAATCATTTAAATGGGTAGTAAATTACTTGGCTCAAGTAGAAAGCAGTAATACCAGTGCAAATTTATTCGGGAGCCGGCCAACCGCGCCCGCCTACCCCCTCTCAAGCGCACAGGTGCGGGCAGGCAAACAAAGTACCAATCCTTATTCGCTCACGAACACGCGCTTCACACGCTCACTCACGTTGGTGAGCAGTTCGTAGGGAATGGTGCCGATGCGCTGGGCCAGCTCACTGGTGCTCAGACCGTCACCAAACACAATGGCCACGTCGCCGGGCCGGGCCTCGGGCACGTCGGTCACGTCTACCATCACCATGTCCATGCACACCGAGCCCACCACCGGCGCGCGGCGGCCGTGCAGCAGCACTACCCCCCCACCGCTGCTGAAGCGCCGGTCGTAGCCATCGGCGTAGCCAATGGCCAGCGTGGCCACCCGGCGCTCGTGGGCGGTGGCGGCGCCCCGGCGGCCGTAGCCCACGGTGGTGCCGGGGGGTAGGGTTTTTATTTGGGAGATGGTGGTTTTCAGGGTACTTACGGGGCGTAGGTTGTGCGCGTCTTCGGCGCCGGCCTCCACGCCGTAGAGGCCCACGCCCAGGCGCACCATGCCGAGCTGCGCCTCGGGGAAGCGCCGGATGCCCGCCGAATTCAGCACGTGCTTAATGGCGGCGTAGCCCAGCACGGCCTCAATAGCGGCGGCCATGCGCCGAAAAGTGGCCAGCTGCTGCCGGGTAAAGTCGTCGTGGGCCGGGTCGTCGGCGGCGGCCAGGTGGGTCATGATGCCGGCCACCGGCAGGGCGGCGCGGTGGGCGGCCAGCAGGGCCAGCAGCTCGGGCAATTCTTCTTCGGCGAAGCCCAGGCGGCGCATCCCGGTATCGAGCTTGAGGTGGAGGGGGGGTAGGGCGCCGGCCCCGTCGGCCTGGGCTTCGCGGGCGGCTTGCAGGTAGTCGCGCAGGCGCTCCAGGGAGTAGATTTCGGGCTCCAGGCGGTAGCGGCGCAGCTGGCCGAACGAGTCGGGACCCGGATTTAAGACCATGATGGGCAGGCTAATACCGTTGTCGCGCAGCTGCTGGCCCTCGTCGGCGTAGGCCACGGCCAGGTAATCGGCCCGCTGAAACTCGAGCAGGCTAGCCACCTCATACGAGCCGCTACCGTAGGCAAAGGCCTTCACCATCACCATAAGTTTGGTGCCGGGCCGCAGCTGCTGGCGGTAGTACTGGAGGTTGTGGGTGAGCGCGTCGAGGTTCACTTCGAGCACCGTGCCGTGCTGGGGCTGCTGCAAGGCCGTCACCACGCGCTCGAAGCCAAAGCGCCGGGCGCCTTTTATTAGGATAGTTTCGTTTTGGAAGTCAGTCGGCCGCAGCTCGGCCAGCAGGGCTTCGGTGGTGGGAAAGAATTGAATAGAAAATCGAACGTCATGCTGAGCTTGTCGAAGCATCTCGCTCGCATTATCCGAACGATGCGAGCGAG
>CAZZWL010000165.1:3545-10650 GCA_964657755.1 uncultured Rhodanobacter sp. | reverse complement strand
AGCTCGGCGGCGGTGGCGGCCAGCTTGGTGGCGTCGCGGCCCGTGATGACGACGCGGGCGCCCGCCCGGCCAAACTCCAGGGCGCAGGCCCGGCCAATGCCCGAGGTGCCGCCAGTGATGAGAACTACGCTGTTTTTCATAATGCGTGAGGAGGAACCAATGAGTGGCTAGCGGGGGCGCCCTACCCCCCTGCCGGGCCGCAAACCTACGGCCGGGCTCCGGCCCGGCGACGCCAGCCCGGTAAATTTCTGATGGTGCCCTGGATTAGTCGATTTTCGCCGTACGGTGGCGGTAAAAGCGCGGGCTTTGGCTTTACCTTTAGGGCCTATCCCAAGAGTGAGCTGTACTTTACCGGGGTCGGCCAGCGCTCGTCTTTTCCCGCCTTTTTCTACCGCATGTTTCTACCTCTACGTTCGTGGGTTACCCAGCTGGCCAGCTTCAGCTTACTGCTTGCGCCGGCCCTGAGCCAGGCGCAGTGCCCAATTGCCGCTTCCTGCACGCCGGGCAAGGCAATCAACGCCCTGGCTTCGGCCTACGGCATGGGTATTTATAACGTAACGCTGGGCAGCATCAACAACACTACCGGCAGCTATACCGAAGGCTACAAGGACTTTAGCTGCGCCACCACCGGGGCGGTGAGCACCAACCTCACGGCAAGCACCCCTACCCCCCTCAGCATCACGAACGGCACGCTGGCCAACGAAAACGTGCGGGTGTGGATTGACTACAACAACGACGGCGTGTTTACGGCCGACGAGCTGGCGTTTACTTCTGATAACAAGCGGCTCCACACGGGCACCATTACGCCGCCGGCCACGGCCGTGACGGGCCGGCCCCTGCGCCTGCGCGTGGCCGCCGACTTTGCCGATATCGCGGCGCCCACGGCCTGCTCCACGCCCCAGTATTCGCAGGATGAGGACTACGCCGTGACGCTGGTGGCCAACACCAGCCGGCCCGCGGCGGCCTTCGCGGCCAGCGCCACCACGGTGTGCGCGGGGGCGGTGCAGTTTACGGACCAGAGCACCGGCGCGCCCACCAGCTGGCGCTGGAATTTTGGCGACGGCACCACCAGCACCCTGCAAAACCCGGCCCACACCTACGCCACCGTCGGCACCTACCAGGTAACCCTGACGGCCACCAACGCGGTGGGCAGCAGCACCAGCGCCGCCACGGCCATCACCTACAACGGCAGCGTGCCGGTGGCGGCCAGCTGCGCGGGCCTGGCGGCCACCGCCAACTGCTGCAACTACGGCATCACGCGGGTGCGCCTCAACACGATTGATAACACCTCGGCCGATGGCAGCGCGGGCTACCAGGACTTTACCTGCCCGCAGCGCACCAGCCTGATGGTGGGCAAGCGGTATAATTTTATACTAACTACCGGCGGCACGGCGGCCCACGATACCCGCGCCTGGCTCGACCTCAACAACGACGGCGTATTCAGTGCCAGCGAGAAGGTGGCCGAAGTCCTGAACACGGCCAGCCCCAGCCTGACCCTCACGGTGCCCACCACGGCGGTGCTCAACCAGCCGCTGCGCCTGCGCCTGGTGGCCGATGCGGTGGGCAACAACCCCCAGCCCTGCGCGGCCCCCAACGCCGGCCAGGTGGAAGACTACACCGTGACGGCCGTCCCGAACACGAGCCCGCCCACGGCCGCCTTCACCTCGACCTACGTGGCGGGCGTGTGCACCAGCCCGGCCAATACGTTCACCTTCACGGACCAAAGCGCCGACTCGCCCACCGCCTGGGCCTGGTCGGTGAGCCCGAGCACGGGCGTGACGTTTGTGGGCGGCACCTCGGCCGCCTCGCAAAATCCGCAGCTGGCCTTTGCCACGGCCGGCTACTACACCGTGACGCTGCGCGCCAGCAACGCCAACGGCAGCACCACCGCCGCCAGCGCGCCCCTGCTCATTCAGGTGCCCTGCCTCACCTACTGCGCCTCCAACGGGGGCTACGCGGCGGCCACCAGCTCGCTCTGGATTACGAACGTGGCCGTGAGCGCGGCCACCGGCGCGGCGGCGTTTGGCAATGCCTCCGCGAACTCGCCGGGCGGCTACACCTTCTTCGCCAACCAGAGCGTGACCCTGGTGGCGGGCGCTACCCAGACCATTGCGGTGACTACCAACCAGACTTACACCCACCGCATGCTCATCTGGATTGACTACAACCACGACGGGGTATTCTCGAACACTACCGGCGCGGGCGGCGAGCTGGTGTACAACACGCTGGTGGCCGGCGCCACCAGCTCGGTGGCCGTAGCGGTGCCCGGCACCGTGGGCAGCACCCGCATGCGCATCGCGGTCAATATCACCAACAACACGGCCAATGCCTGCGCCACCTTCCAGGGCGAGGCCGAGGTAGAAGACTACCCCGTGAACGCGGCCCAGCCGCTGGCCGCCCGCGAGGCGCTGGCCCTGGCGGCCCTCACGGTGAGCCCCAACCCTACCCCCGATGGCCGCCTGCAAGTGCGGGTGAGCGAAGCCACCGCCAGCGGCCCCTACGACCTGGAGGTGCTGAGCCCGCTGGGCGCCCGCCTGCTGGCCCAGTCGCTGCGCCTGAGCCCCACCGCCCCCGCCACCCTCGACCTGAGCGCACTACCCCCTGGCCTCTACCTGCTGCGCCTCACCAACGCCCAGGGCCAGGCGGCGCTGCGCCGCGTGGTGCGCGACTAAAAGGAATTAAAAATGACAAATTAAAAAATTGACAGCCAGATTTTTAATTTATCATTCTTACTGTTTAATTCCTTTCAAAACACACCAAGCTGCGCTGGTCTACCAGGCCTTCTTTTCTGCTTTCTCCCCCTTGTTTTTATGCTTGCAACTTTACTCCGTCGCTGGCCGCTGCTGCTCATTCTGCTGGTGCTGGCGGCTGGCCCGGCCCAGGCTACCCACCTGCTGGGCGGGGAAATGACCTACCGCTACCTCGATGCCAACGGCCCGGCGGCGGCCCCCGTGCGCTACGAGATTACGGTCACGATTTACAACAACTCGAACCCCAACGCGGCGCAGCCCAATGTCGATGCGGTAGTGGGGATTTATAACCCCACCACGGGCGCCAAAATCCAGCTGGTGCAGGGCGTCAACGTGCTGGTAGGCTCGGGCGCCTCGGCGGCCGGCGGCTCGATGGACATTACCAACTACACTATTTCGGCCGTGCTGCAGCCCAAGGTGCCGGCCGGCTGCACGGTGAGCGGACCGGCGCAACCCTTTCGGTTGCAGAAATTTGTGGGGGTAGTGAACCTGCCGGCTACGCTCGATGGCTACTACGCCGTGTTTACGCGCAGCGCCCGCAACGTGGACGTGACCAACCTCAACACCTCCAACAACAACCAGCCGCTGACGCTGTACACCACGATGGCCCCGGCGCTGCGGCCCAACCACTCGCCGGTGTTTTCGGATACGGCCGTGGCCATTGTGTGCCAGAACGATACGACCATCTCGCTCAACAACGCGGTGGACGCCGACGGCGACCGGCTGGTGTACGCGTTCGGCTCGCCCTTTGGCACCTTTCCGTCGTCGGGGGCCAACCTGCCGAACGTTTTTCCGCCCCTGCCCAATCCCATTGCCTACTACGCCGGCTACTCGATGGCCGCGCCGTTTGGCACGGGCGCCGGCAATTTTGCCATCCTGAATGCCTCGACCGGCATTGCCAGGTACGGCGCCGCCACCCAGGGCAAGTACGTGGTGGCGGTGGACGTGAGCGAGTACCGCACCATCAACGGGCGCGAGGTGCTCATTGGCACCACCCGGCGCGACCTGCAGCTCATCGTGGCGCAGTGCCCCTCGACCAAGGCGCCGGTGCTGCCCACGGCGGTGGTCACGCCGCGCAGCTACACCATTGAGGCGGGGCAGGCGCTGACCATTCCGATAACGGCCACCCAGCCCGACGGCCACCCGCTCATAATGACCCTGAACAGCGCCTTGCTCGATGGGCCGGGCGGCTTCGCGACCACCTTCAACAACAGCGCCGGCACGGTGGCCACGGGCGCCCTCACGGGCACGGCCACGGCCAGCGGCACCGGCACCGTCACGGGCACCTTCGTGTACAACTCGGCCTGCGCCGACGCCCGCCCTACCCCCTATGACATTGCCCTCACGGTGAAAGACGTGGGCTGCGGCGGCAAAATCGTGGCCGACGTCATTCGCATCACCGTGACCAAGCCCTCGGGCCCCACGGCCGTGGCCGGCGACGCCCTGGTGTGCGCCCTGAACACGGTGAGCACCTACACGGCCAGCGGCGGCACGGCCCCCGGCATCAGCTGGCGCGTGGTGGGCGGCACCTTCGTGAATGGCCGCACCAGCAACCCCGTGCAAGTGCGCTGGACCACGGTTGGCACGGGCCTCGTGGTGGCCCGCGGCGTATCGAGGTACGGCTGCCTCACCGACTCGGCGTCGCAGACGGTGTCGGTGGCACCGGCGGGCGCGCTGGCCGTGACGGGCACCCTGAGCGTGTGCCAGGGGGGTAGCACCACCCTGACCGTGGCGGGCGGCACCGGGCCGTTTGTGCTCACGGGCGGCGGCACCACCCAGACCGGCGCCGGCCCCTTCACCGTGACGCCCACCCAAACCACGACTTACACCATTACGGGCACGGCCACTACGGGTGGCTGCACGGGGGTAGGGCAGGCCACCGTGACGGTGGTGCCCCTGCCGGCCGCCAACGTGGGGGTGGCCACCCGCGCCACCTGCTCGGGCGTGCCCATCGCGCTGGGCGCGGCGGCCGTGGCGGGCAGCACGTACAGGTGGAACCCCACCACCGGCCTTAGCAGCAGTGCCGTGGCTAACCCAACGCTGGCGCTCACCAACACCACCGGCGCGGCCCTTACCCAGACCTACACCCTCACCGAAACCAACACCGCCAGCGGCTGCGTGGCCACCAACAACGTGGTCGTGACCGTGAACCCGGCCGCCACGGCCGTGGCCGGCCCGGCGCGGGCGGTGTGCGCGCAGTTTACCATCACGCTGGGCGCGGCGGCGCTGCCGGGCTACTCGTACCAGTGGACGCCCGCGACCAACCTCAGCAGCGGCACCGTAGCCCAGCCCGTGCTCACGGGCGTGAACCCGACCAGCGCGCCCATCGTGCAGAAATACGTGGTGCTGGCCACCTCGGCCCAGGGCTGCTCGGCCAAAGACTCGGTACTGATTACCATTAACCCGCGGCCGGTGGCTGACTCCATCGCGGGGCCGCAGTCGGTGTGCCCCACGGTCACGGGCATCGCGTATTCCATTAAAAATCCGCGTAGCCTCACCTACCAGTGGGTGGTGGCGGGCGGCACCATTGCCAGCGGGCAAGGCGGCGTCGCGATTACCGTGAACTGGGGCGCGGCCGGGGTAGGTACCGTCAGCGCGTCGGCCATCGGCTTATATCAGGAATGCGCCTCGCCAACCTCCACGCTGCCCGTCGTCATCAACCAGGTGCTGCGAACCGTGAAGCCGACCGGCCCCGTCAGCGTGTGCCAGGCCGACGGGCCATACAGCTATTCGACGCCGGCCGTTAATGGCTCCTCGTTTGCCTGGCAGCTGTTTGGCTCGGCCACCGGCACGCTCACCAGCACGGGCAATACCACCAGCATCGCCTTCACGCAGGCGGGCCTGGCCAAGCTGGTGGTGACGCAAACCAGCAACCCGGCCGGCGGCATCTGCCGCGGCGTGAGCGACACGCTCTACATCACCGTGAAGCCCTCACCGGCCGCCAACCTGGCCATTCAGGGGCCGGCCCGCTTCTGCGTGAACAGCGGCGCGCAAGCCTATTCCCTACCCGGCGCGGCGGGCTCGACCTACGTGTTTCAGCTCAATGGCACTACCCTCGCCAACACGGGCGGTACGGTGAGCATTCCGGCCAGCACGGCGGTGGGCACCTACACCCTCACCGCCCGCGAAACCAACGCCGGCGGCTGCGCGGGCCCGCTTTATACCAAGACGTTTATCGTGGACCCGCGGCCCGGCGCGCTCACCATCAGCGGGCCGCGCTTCGTGTGCCCGGCCAGCCTCAGTCTCACCTACACCGTGGCCAACCCTACCCCCTCCTCCACCTACCAATGGGCCGTGACGGGTGGCACGCTCACCAGCGGCCAGGGCACGGCGACTATCACGGTGGGCTTTGCGGCCGGTACCACGGCTAATGCCACGGTGAGCGTAACCGAAACCTCGCAATATGGCTGCGCGGGCCTGCCGGTGGCCATTACGGTGGTGCCCGACAATGCCCAGGCCCCGCAGTTGACGCTGGCCTCGGTGGTGCCGACCGACAACACCAAGGTGACCCTTACCTTCGGCGTGGCCAACCCCGGCACTACCCCCAACCCGGTGCGCGTGCTGCGCCGCGACGCGGGCAGCACCGGCGCCTTTGCGCAAGTGGGCACGGTGGCGGCCACGGCCACCACCTTCGTCGATGCCACCGCCAACGCCGCCCAAACCGCCTACGAGTATAGCCTGGCCCTCACCAACGGCTGCGGCGACGTGTTCACGGCGCCCGCGTCAGCCACCACGGTGCTGCTGAAGGCGGTGGCCCTACCCGGTCCCGGCGGCCGCAACCAGGGCTCGACGCACCTGACCTGGACCGCCTACCAGGGCTTTACGGTGGCGGGCTACCGCGTGTACCAGCAGAATGACAACGCGGGCTACAACCTGCTGGCCACCCTGCCCGCCAGCGCCCAGCAGACCGACGTGGGCAACACGGTAGTGGCCAGCGGCACGGGCTTCAACCAGTGCTTCCGGGTAGTGGCCTTCTCGGCCGAAGCCACGCCGCGCGAGTCGAACTCGAATACCTCGTGCGTCGACTTTGCCAATAAAACGGCCTTCTACAACATCATCACGCCCAACGGCGACGGCCAGAACGACCTGCTTATCATCGACAACGTGACGCTGTATCCGGGCAACTCGCTTACGGTTTTCAACCGCTGGGGCCGCGAGGTTTTTGCCACCACCAACTACAACAACACGACCAACGCCTGGGGCACCGACCCCGGCATCGCGGCGGGCGTCTACTACTACCTCTTCAAGCTGGCCGACGGCACCAGCACCAAAGGCTGGGTCGAGGTGGTGAAGTAGACCACTGATTAGCACGAATTTCACCGGATTTCACGGATTTTGTGGACGGTTGCTTTTAA
>CAZZWL010000165.1:0-3535 GCA_964657755.1 uncultured Rhodanobacter sp. | reverse complement strand
CTCTTTTGAGCGGCCTTTTTTTGGTTTTCTCTTAAGGCATTTTTGAGCCATTTTACCCGATTGGCTCCCCCTCTCCTTTTCGGAGAGGGGGTAGGGGGGTGAGGCGCACCGTCCGTGCAGAGTCTGCGGTACCCCCGGCCGTAACTTTGCGGCCCTACCGAACAGAAGTTATGCCCAGCAAAGCCACCAAACTCGCTAATTCTATCCCGCCCGAAGCGCTCCGCAACGTCGAAATCCAGGACATGGTGGCGGAGGGCAAATGCCTGGTTCGCATCGAAAACCTCGTCGTGTTTGTGGGCCAGGTGGCCCCCGGCGACATCGTGGATTTGCGCATTACCAAGGCGCATAAGCGGTTTATGGAGGCCATGCCTACCAAGTTTCACCAGCGCTCGGCGTTGCGCACCGAGCCGTTTTGCCAGCACTTTGGCACCTGCGGCGGCTGTAAGTGGCAGCACATTAGTTACGAGGCGCAGCTCAGCTACAAGCACCAGCAGGTGGAGGACCAGCTCACCCGCATCGGCAAGGTGGCGCTGCCCGAAATAGCGCGAATCCTACCCTCGCCCGCGCAGACGTATTACCGAAACAAGCTCGAATACACCTTCAGCGGCAACGGCTGGCTGACGGAGACGCAGATTAAGGACGAAGCTGCGCACTACGACCGCCGCGTGCTGGGCTTCCACACGCCAGGCCGCTTCGATAAGATATTGGACGTGGAGCACTGCTGGCTCCAGCCCGAGCCGAGCAACGAAATCCGTATTTTCATCCGCGACTATGCGCGCCAGCACCGCCTGCCCTTCGGCGACATGGTGAAGCAGACCGGCCTGCTGCGCAACCTCATCATCCGCACGGCCGAGAGCACCGACGAAACGATGGTGATTTTGCAGTGCTACCACGACGACGAGGCCCTCCTACCCCTGCTCGACGCGGTGTACGCCAAGTTTCCGGCCATCACATCGCTCAACTACGTGCTCAACAACAAGGGCAACGAAACCTTCCACGACCTGGAGGTGGTGTGCTACCAGGGCAAGCCCTACATCGAGGAAGACATGGAAGGCCTGCGCTTCCGCATCGGCCCCAAGTCGTTTTACCAGACCAATTCGGCCGGCGCCCACAACCTCTATAAAGTGGCCCGCGACTTCGCCGAAATCAAGCCCACCGACCTCGTCTACGACCTCTACACGGGCGCGGGCACCATTGCCAATTTCGTGGCCCGCCAGGCCAAGCGCGTGGTCGGCGTTGAGTACGTGGAGCAGGCCGTGCTCGATGCCCGCGTAAATTCTGAAATCAATGGGGTAGGGAACACCGAGTTCTTCGCCGGCGACATGAAGGACCTGCTCACCGAGGCCTTCACCAGCCACCACGGCCACCCCGACGTTATCATCACCGACCCGCCCCGCGCCGGCATGCACGAAGACGTGGTGCAGCGCCTCGTGGCCCTGCGCACGCCCCGCGTCATCTACATCAGCTGCAACCCCGCCACCCAGGCGCGTGATTTAGAACTGCTGGATGAGGTGTATAAAGTGACCCGCGTGCAGCCGGTGGATATGTTTCCGCACACGCACCACGTGGAGAATGTGGTGCTGTTGGAGTTGCGGTAGGTTTAATCGCGATTTATATGAAAAACTACAAACTCAAAGCCAGCGATTTCAAGCAGCTTATCGAACCTATGGGTGGCTGTATAGCTCCGGATACGATAACAGTGGAAGGCTTACCAGTCCGTTTTATGTATCGAGAAGAGCCGGATAATAATATTGACAGTGGTTGGCAGTTTTTCTCTGGAACTGAATCCCAAGAATACATGGATGACTCGAATAATTCAGCCATTTACGATGTCAATACTATTGCTAACTATGACCCAGCAATTATCCCGTATTTGCACTACCCAATAGGCACTGACCTTGTACGCGTAGAGGGGTCCAACCAATTTATTGAGGCATAATTTACAAATGGACTACTTCAACGACCCCGAGCTAAACGGTAAATACCTAGGCACAATTACCAAGGATTTTGCAACCGCCTCCGACACGATTAAGGAAGCTTCCTACCAAATCCGCAAGCGCGAGATTTCGCAGTATCCGGTGTTTGTGTTCGCCCGCCAAACGGTGCAGCTCGGCAGCCTGCTCATCAACGGCGACGAGCTCGATTTGCAGTGGCACGTCTTCGCCAGCTACCTCGAAATCCTGACTCAGCAAGGCATCGTAGACCCCGACAAAATCGACGATTTCCGGGAAACCTGGAAAGACCCCGATGAATTCTGCTGCCTCTTCGTGGTAGATGAGGAGTTTACGAATTTCGTGTACATCCCCTACCCGGAAGACTAAATCGCAGATTTTGCAGATTAAGCAGATGTCGCAGATTCGAACGGAAAGCAATGTAGCGCCGTTCGAATCTGCGACATCTGCTTAATCTGCAAAATCTGCGATTAAAAGTGGTGGAAGCCCTGCGCTTGCAGCGGCACGGCCTGGCCGGCTTTGGTGATGAGATTCACCGCGTCGTCGTGCTCGGTGAGGTGGCCGATGACGGTGATATCGGGGTGGTTTTTGATTTTGGCGTGGTCGGTGACGGGGATGGTAAAGAGCAATTCGTAGTCCTCACCGCCGTTGAGGGCCGCCATGATGGGGTCGAGGTTGAACTCGGCCGCCGCTTCGAGGGTAGGGTTGGCCAGCGGCAGGTACTCGCTGAATACCCGCGCGCCGGTGCCGCTGGCGGCGCACAGGTGCAGCACTTCGGAGGCCAGGCCATCGGAAATATCAATCATGGCGGTGGGGTGCACGCCCAGTTCGCGCAGCTCGTGCACAATGTCGAGGCGCGCCTCGGGCTTGAGCTGGCGGTTCACGATGTACTCGTAGTTATCCAGTTCGGGCTGGGTGTCGGGGTCGGCCAGGAAGGCTTGCTTTTCGCGCTCCAGCACTTGCAGGCCCAGGTAGGCGCCGCCGAGGTCGCCGCTCACGCACAGAATATCGGTGGGCTTGCCGCCGCTGCGGCGCACGGCCTGGCCGGCGGCCACCTGCCCCAGCGCCGTGACGCTGATAACCAGGCCGCCGCGGCTGCCGGTGGTGTCGCCGCCCACCAGGTCCACACCGTAGGCCTCGCAGGCTAGGTTGATGCCGGCGTACAGCTCCTCCACGGCCTCCACCGTGAAGCGGGGGGGTAGGCTCAGGCCCACGATGATTTGGGTGGGGGTAGCCATCATAGCCGCCACGTCGGAGACGTTGACGGCTACCGCCTTGTAGCCCAGGTGCTTGAGGGGCGAAAACGACAGGTCAAAATGCACGCCCTCGACCAGTAAGTCGGTGCTGACCACGATTTCCTGCCCGGCCGGCGGCGCCAGAATGGCCGCGTCGTCGCCGATGCCGAGGACAGTGGAAGCCTGCGTGCGGGTAATGTCGCGCTGCAAGCGGCGAATGAGCCCAAACTCGCCGAGCTGGGAAAGAGGCGTTAAATCAGCCATAAATTTATAGGTATAAGAACGTCATGCTCATCTGGCGTCCGCTTGTCGAAGCATCTCGCTCGAATCGTCGGGTTAGTAATCAAA
>CAZZWL010000164.1:0-10735 GCA_964657755.1 uncultured Rhodanobacter sp. | reverse complement strand
CCAGCGCCTGCTGGCCCGCTATGGCGTGCGCCCCGCGGAGTTCGTGATGATTGGTAACTCGCTGAAATCAGACATCCTGCCCGTGGCCCGGCTGGGCGCGCGGGCCATCCACGTGCCCTACCACCCCGTGTGGGTGCACGAAGAAGTGCCCGCCGAGCAGCTGGCCGGCGTGCGTTTTCACCGCGTCGAGGCGCTGACTGACGTGCTGGCTTATTTGAAATGAGTAATTGATTACTAGGTAATTGAGCGTGGCCAGCAGCGGGCCCAGCGCCACGGGCGGCTCCGTGCCGGCCAGGCAAAAGCGCCCGGCGGGCGTGGCGGCCAGCAGGTCGATGGCCGCCTGCACGCTGGCGGTGAGGGGTAGGGTGGGCACGCCGGGCGGCGCGGCCTCCGCCTCCAGCGTCAGGAAGGGCGCTACCTCGGCCAGCGTGGTCACGCGCAGCTGCAAGGTCAGGCGCTCGGCCTGGAAAAAGCGGCGCACGAAGTCGTTGGCGGGAGCCAGTAGCAGCTCGCGCGGCGGCCCCAGTTGCTGAATTCTGCCCGCGTTGAGCAGCAGAATGCGGTCGGCCAGCTCGAAGGCCTCCGGCACGTCGTGGGTCACGAGCACCATTGTTTTGCGGCGTAGCTCGTCCAGCTCCCGAAAGTCGCGGCGCACGGCGGCCCGCGTGAGGGGGTCGAGCGCGCCGAAGGGCTCATCGAGCAGAATCACGGGCGGGTCGGCGGCCAGGGCGCGGGCCAGGCCCACGCGCTGCTGCTGCCCGCCCGAGAGCTGGGCTGGCAGCATCGCGGCAAAGCGGGCGGCCGGCAGGTGCAGGCGCTCCAGCAATTCGGTGGTGCGGGCGGCCGTTTCGGCGGCCGGCCGGCCCAGCAGGCCGGGCACTACCCCCACGTTTTGGGCCACCGTGTAGTGCGGCAGCAAGCCCACCTGCTGAATGACGTAGCCGATGCCGCGCCGCAGCGCCTCGGGCGCCTGCTGGCGCACGTCGCGGCCGTTGATTTCAATGGTGCCGCCGTCGGGCTCGATGAGGCGGTTGAGGGTTTTGAGCAGCGTGGTTTTGCCGCAGCCGCTGGGGCCCAGCAGCACCAGGGTTTCGCCCTGGGCCACCTCAAACGACACGTCGTCGAGGACAACCTGCGCGCCGTAGCGCTTGCTGAGGTGGGCCACGCGAATGACGGGGGCGGGGGGGGTAGGGGCCACGGGGTGAGACGCAAAAAAAGGTGAATGGCGCAGGCTGGCGGCTGGTTAGGCCGGGGCCGGGCAGTAGGTGAGCAGGCTCACGCCGGTGCTCGTTGTTTGGGCGGCCAGCAGGCGCAGGGTGCTGGCCCCGGCGCCCGCCTGAAAAAACCGTTTACCCTGCCCCAGCACCACCGGAAACACCAGCAGGCGGTACTCGTCGATGAGGCCGTGCTGGCGCAGCGTGTCGGCCAGCTGGCCGCTGCCGTAGAGCAGCAGGTCGGCGCCCGGCTCCTGCTTGAGCGTCGCCACGGCGGCGGGCACGTCGGCGGGCAGGACGGTCGCATTCCAGTCGGCTTCCGCCAGCGTGCGCGAGGCCACGAACTTGGGCAGGCGGTTCATGCGGTCGGCAAAGCCCTGCTCATCGGTCATGCCCGGCCAAGCGGCGGCAAAGCCCTCGTAGGTAAGGCGCCCCAGCAGCAGCGCGCCGCTGGCAAACAGCAGCTCGTGCTGGGCCCGCGCCAATTCGTCGTTGAAATAAGGTCCCGTCCAGGCCGGATTTTCCATCACGCCATCCAGGCTAAGATACACGGCGGCAACTAGTTTGCGCATACAGGCGGGGGAAGTAGGCGTTGAGGCAGGGCCCAGGGGAGGTGGGGGCTGCCAACGCTAAACTAAGCACAGCCCTGGCAAGTGCAAGCCCGGCCGGGCGACCGGCCAGGAAGCGCCGCGTACCAAACCGGGCCCGGCCCGCGTTCCCTACCCCCCGCCCAGCGGGCCAAATGCCCCAACCCGCGATTTCTCGCTACTTTTGACCGAATCCGGCCGGGTTTTGAACCGACCCGCCCGCCCACCGAACCGCTGCCCTCCATGAAGCTACCCCCCCGGCTCACGCTGGCCGCCGCCCTGCTGGGCCCGGCCGCCGCCGCGCCCCGGCTTGCCCACGCCCAGCTCACCCAGACCAATACCGCCGCCGAGCGCTACTACCAGGAAGGCCTCGACCTGTTTGATAAAAAGCAGTACGGCGCCGCCCAGCAGGCTATGCAGCAGTACGTGCAAACTGCCCCCGCCCGCGTGGGTGAGCAGAGCGGGCCGGCCGCCACTTCGGGCCGGCAGGAGCGCCTGGCCGATGCCGAGTACTACTACGCCGTGAGCGGCCTCTACCTGCTGCACCCCGACGCCGAGGGGCTCATCCTGGATTTTGCGGAGCGCCACCCGGCCCACCCGCGGGCGGCCGTGGCCTACTTCGAGCTGGCCAAGTTTTACTTCGACCGCCAGAACTACGCCCAGGCCAGTACGTATTTTCAGAAAGTGGCCCCCGCCAACCTCAGTGCCAGCCAGCGCGCCGAGTCTGATTTCAAGCTGGGCTACAGCCATTTTCAGCTCAAGGAATACGAGCCGGCCCGCATCCTATTCGACCGTAATAAGAAGGAAAACAGCCAGTACCGCTACGCCAGCTCGTACTACGCGGGCTACCTGGCCTACCGCGCCGGCGACTACGCCGCCGCCCGCCAGGACCTGACCGTGGCCGCCGAAAACGACGCCTACCGGGGGGTAGTGCCGGCCGTGATGACCCAGATTTACTACAAGGAGGGAGACTACGACGGCCTCATTGCCTACGCCACCAAGGCCCTGCAGCAAACCCCGCCGCCCCAGAGCGCCGACGAAATTCAGCTGCTGACCGGCGACGCCTACTACCAGAAGCAAGACTACAAGCAGGCGGGCACCTACTTCGACCAATACGCCGCCGCGCACAAGGGCCAGCTGGCGCCCAGCTTGCAGTACAAAATCGGCTTTGCCAATTACAAGCAAGGCGACTACGCCAGCGCCATTGCCAACCTGCGCAACGTGGCCACCCGCCGCGACTCGCTGGGCCAGAACGCCGCCTACCACCTTGGCCTGAGCTACCTGCAGGCCGGCCAGAAGCCCCAGGCGCTGGCCGCCTTCGACGCCGCCCGCCAGAGCACGATTGAGAAGAACCTGTCGGAAAACGCGACCCTCAAGTACGCCCAGGTAGAGTACGAGCTGGGTAATTTGCCCGAGGTAATCAGCGCCCTGCGCGACTTCCGCCACAAGTACCCGCGCTCGAAAAGCCAGCCCGTGGTGGACCAGCTCCTCAGCGACGGCTTCCTGTCGAGCACCGACTACCAGCAGGCGCTCACCTACCTCGACGGCCTCGGCGACGACCGCGGCGCCACCCTCAATGCCACCTACCAGCGCGTGGCCTACGCCCAGGCCGCCACCCTCTACAACGACGGCCAGTACAGCCAGGCCCTACCCCTGCTCGATAAGTCGCTCAGGTACCCGCAGGACGATGGCCTGCGCGCCGCCGCCCAGGTGCTGCGCGGCGAAATCTACTCCGTGGGCCAGCAGTACCCCGAGGCCATTACGGCCTACGCCGCCGCCGCGCGCTCGGCCCGGCAGGGGGGGGTAAGCGATGAGGAAACCCAGTACGTGCAGCTGGCCCGCTACGGCCTGGGCTACGCTTATTACAATACGAAGCAGTACAGCAAGGCCCAGCCGCAGTTTCAGGCTTACTTGAACGATGCGGCCGCTAAGCCTTCTGAACCAAACTACTACGACGCTACCCTGCGCCTCGGCGATACCTACTACGTGGCCAAGGATTACAACTCGGCCCTGGCGCAGTACGACAAGGTGATTCAGGCCAACGCGCCCGACAAGGACTACGCCTACTACCAGAAGGGCGTGACGCTGGGCCTGCTCGGCCGGAAGGACGAGGCCAACCAAACGCTGGCCGCGCTACTGCAGAGCAACCCCAACTCGCGCTACGCCGAGCAGGCGGTGTTTCAGCAGGCCCAGCTGGCGTTCCAGGCCGGCGACTATCAGCCCGCCGTGGATGGCTACACGCGCCTCATCCAGAACCGGCCCACGTCCAGCCTGCTGCCCGACGCCTACCAGCGCCGCGGCGTAGCCTATGCCAACCTGGAGCAGCAGGACAAGGCCGTGCTCGATTTCCAGAAAGTGCTGGCCGACTATCCGCGCAGCACGGCCGCCCAGCAGGCGCTCTACAGCCTGCAGGAGAGCCTGGCCGCGCTGGGTCGCAATGAGGAATTTGACCAGGCGCTGGCTGGTTTTAAGGCCCAGAACCCGAACAGCAAGGCTACCGAGAGCGTCGAGTTTGAGGCGGCCAAGTCGCTGTACCTGGCCGAGAAATACGCCCAGGCGCTGCCCCGCGTGCAGGCTTATTTGCAGCAGTACCCCGACAATGCCCTGGCGCCGGACGCCCGCTTCATCCTGGCCGACTCTTATTTGCGCACCGGCGACAAAACGAAGTCCCTACCCCTGCTCCGAGCCGTGGTGGCCGAGAACAAGAGCGAGTTCGTGAACCGCGCCGTGGGCCGGGTCGCCGACCTGGAGCTGGAGAACAAGAATTACCCTGAGGCCGCCAAGTACTACGACCGTCTGCGCCAGGCCTCCGGCAACCGCCGCGAGGTGGCCACCGCCACGCTGGGCCTGCTCAAGGCTTACTACGACGGCGGCGACTACGCCAAGGCCCGCGCCACCGCCACCGACCTCAGTACCCTGGCTGGCGCCACCGCCAACGCCACCAACACCGCGCTGCTCTACCAGGGCAAGGCCGATTTTCAGCTCGGCAACCTCGACCAGGCAGCCACCGAGCTGGCCGCTACCGTGGCCGCCGCGCCCAGCGACGTGAACGGCGCCGAGGCCCAGTACACGCTGGCCGAAGTCCTCTTCAAGCAGAAGAAATACGACGAGGCCATCGCCGAAGCCTTCAAGGTCAACTCCAACTACAGCGCCTACGAGCAGTGGCAGGGCCGGGCCTTTTTGCTACTCGCCGATGTGTATACGGCCCAGCGCGACATCTTTCAGGCCCGCGCCACGCTCAACTCGATTATCGACAATAAATTTCCGGTACCCGAGGTAATCGAGGGCGCCCGCCAACGCCTCAAGGCCCTGCCCGCCAACGACGACGCGCCCGCCCCGGCCGCCGAAACGACCCGGCCTACCCCCGCCAAACCGGCCAAAGCCACCCCGGCCAAACCGGCGCCCGCCAAGGCGCCGGCCGCCGCGCCTACCCCCGCCAAAACGCCCGGCCGCACCCCGGCCACCCCGCCCGCCAAGTCGGCCACCCGGCCCTAAGCCCATTAGCTATTCGCTGGCATAAACTCGCTGTAATGAAACGTTTAGAGGTAATAAAATTAAGCTTTACTACTGCCGCCGGGCGGCCCCTGCTGCTGGCCGCTGGCCTGAGTGGCGCGCTGGCCCTGGGCGCCCAGGCGCAGGGCCAGCCCGGCCGGGGCAAGGCGCGCGGCACCATCCAGGATGCCGAGATTGAGATTGTGAAGGACCGGGTGAATACCCTGCCCGAGGCCACCCGCAACTTCGAGAAAATCCGGCTCGCGCCCCCGCCCAAGCCCACCCGGCCGGTCACCTACACCTACCCCGATTTCCGGCTGCCCGTCACCCGCCTCAGCCCGTCGGTGCAGGTGCTCACCGTGGCCCAGGAGGAGCTGGAGCCGCTCACCGGCAACTACCTCAAGCTGGGCTTCGGCAACTACGGCAGCGTGTACGGCCGCGCCCACCTGCATTCGGTGCGCAACGAGCAGTACAGCTACGGCCTCGACGTGCGCCACAACAGCTCGCGCACTGGCCCCGTCGATGGCACCAACTCGGGCGCCAGCCAGACCAGCGCCGCCCTCACCGGCGAGTATTACCTGGGCACCACCGCCCTCGGCGCCAGCCTCGACTACGCCCACGACCGCTACAATTTCTACGGTTACAATACCAGAAATGTGGTGACCACGCCCGAACGCGATGCGCTTAAACAGACGTTCAACCGCTTCGGCGTGCGGGCCTACGCCCGCAACCGCGCTCCCGACGCTACCTTGACCTACGAGGTGGGGGTAGGGTACCGGCGCTTTGGCGACTACTTCGGCGTGAGCGAGAACAACCTGCTGCTCGATGCCAAGGCCGGCTACGCACTGGGCGAAACCAGCCGCATTACGGTCGATGCGCAGGGCTCATTTATCTCCGACAAGCAGCCGGTAGGCACTGCCCGCACCCGCAATTTCTTTCAGGCTACCCCCGCCTACGTACTGACCGGCAAAACCGGCCTCACCCTGACCCTGGGCGCCACGTTGGGCTACAGCAGCGATGACTTTTATGGCGCCGGCAAGGGCATGATTAACCCCGCCGTGCGGCTGGGCTACGCCGTGGTACCCGAAAAATTCGTGGTGTACGGCGGCCTGGGCGGCGCCATTCAGCGCGTCACGCGCTACGACCTGAGCCAGGAAAACCCCTGGCTGGCCCCTGGCCAAACGGTGCTCGATACCCACGCCGGCCCCACCGTGTACGGCGGCTTTACCTCGACGCCGGTGAGCGGGCTCGAGCTGGCCGCCCGAGCCACTTTCGGCCGGGCGCGCAATTTGTATTTCTACCGCAACTCGCTGACTGATACCACCAAGTTTGACCTCGTCTACGACAGCACCACCATCAACGTGGTGAACGTGCACGCCGAAGCACTCTACAGCGCCTCGGAAAAAGTGCGGGTCGGCTTCAAGGCTGACTACAACCACTACGGCGTCAAGGCGTTGGCGCAGGCCTACGGCCGCCCGGCGTTCCTGGGCACGCTCTACGGCACGTATAATGTGTTCGACAAGCTGTTGCTCGGCGCCAATCTGTATTACTACTCGGCCAATTATGGGGTAGGGTATAGCCCCGCCTTCCCGGCTAGGTTAGCTACCGACCGGCAGACCAATTCGGTCGTCGACCTCAGCCTGCGGGCTGACTACCGCCTTACCCCAAAATTCAGCATCTTTGCGCTGGGGAACAACCTCACCAACCGCCACTACCAGCGCTACCTGAATTACCAGAGCCAGGGAATCAACGTCATTGGCGGGCTAACGTACTCATTCTAAGCAGCTGAGAAAGTGCCGGGCGCGAACGGATAGGGTAGGGAGGAATAAATTGGCTTGTTCCTGCCCTAACTTTAGCCCCCTAACTACTTAACTGCCTGCCTGCCAAACTATCTCTCCGCGATGAATTTAGCCGACCACCTACGCCCTTTGCTCCGCGACCACGATTGCGTGATAATCCCGGATTTTGGGGGCCTGGTGGCCGCATACGTGCCCGCCAGGGTGCAGCCGGGGGGTAGGCACCAACTCAGTCCGCCTACCCGGCAAGTGGCTTTCAACCAGGCGCTTACGCGCAACGACGGCTTGCTCGTGGATGCCCTGGGCCAGCACCTGGGCCTGCCCGCCGCCGAGGCCCGCGAGGCCCTGCGCCAGGCCGTGGCCGCCCTCTACCGCGAGCTGCAAAACGAGCAGCGCACCGAGCTGCCGGGCATTGGCGTGTTTCGCCAGCTGGCCGGCCGGGGTTTGCAATTTGAGTACACCGGCGCCAACGACCTGCTGCCCGCCGTGTTTGGCCTGCCCGAGCTAACGGTTCTGCCCGTGTCGGTTATCGATGCCCGGCTGGCCCGCGAGCAGCAGGCGCAACTGGTACCGCGCCTGCGCTCGGCGGGGCGGGGCCTGCGGCTGCGGCGCCTGGTGCCGGGCGCGGCCATTGGCCTGCTGGCTGGCCTGGCTGTGGCCGGGTTGTATCTGGTTAATCTTCACCCCACCATCCTGCCCGCCGCCTGGCAAAGCCACGTGCCCCGCTGGGAGCAGGGCCGCCGCCCCGCCGCCCCGCAGCAGGCCGCCCTGGCTCAGTCTAGCTTCTCGCTGCCGGCTGTTGAGCCCACGGCGCCCACGGCCGCGGCCCGCGAATTCGTAGCCCCAGCTGCTCTGGCCGCTACCCCCGTAGTGGCCGCGACTACCCCCGCAAAGGTCGCCGTGGTGGCTGTTAAGCCGGTGGCTCAGCCAGTTGAAGCGCCCGCGCCAGTAGCCCCCGACCTGGCGGTGCTGGCACCCGCGGCCGTCACCCTGGCGGCCCCTGCGCAGACGGCCCCTCCCCAAACGGTTGACCCTGTGGATGCGATGCTGGCCCGGCGCGCGCCCGTGCTCAGCCCCATTGCGCCCCGCCGGGGCAAGGCGCGCAGGCTGCCCGCCGCCGCCGCCATCGCGGTGGCCAATGAGAGCAACGTTGCCCGGCCCATCCCGATGGCGCTGCGCAAAGCGAGCACGCCGACCCTGGTTACAACGTCCTATGCGGCGGCCCGCAACGCGGCCCCGCTACCCGCCCCGGCTAGTCCGGCCGCCGCGCCCGTAGCCATCGCGCCCGCCCGCCCGGCTGCGGTGGTGGCTGCCCCCAAAGCAGCTGTTTCTAAAGCAGCTGCGCCGGCTAAGGCAAAGTGGGGGGGAGTACTGGCCAAAGTGCCAGCCCGCGCTGCCTGGTCAGTGCCGGCCAAAGCCAAACCCGCGGCCCCCGTTGTTGCTAAAGCCAAACCTAAAAAGCTGGCACCACTGGCGACTAAAAAAGTGGCGTCGCCGGCCGCGCCCGCGGTTGCCGGGGCAATTAACGCGCGCACTGGTCGTTACTACGTGGTGGTGGCCGCCTACGATTCCCGGGCGCGCGCCGAGCAGGGGCGGCGCAACCTGCTCCACGCCGGCCACGCCAACGCGAAGATTATCATGCCCTACCCCGGCACCCGCCACTATCGCCTGTCGGCCGCCGATTATGCCGACCGTCCCGCGGCGCAAGTGGCAGCCTCGCAGCTGCGCAAAAACCCGCGCGTTGATAATGGCCTGACGGTTTTTCCTTACTAGCTTGGCCGCCTACCCCCTTCGGTGGGGTAGTAGTTTCGTTGCTTATCCCGTTCTCCTTCTTCCGCTGAATGTTCGTTTTCCTGTTGCAAGCCGGCCCCGCCGTTACGGCGGTGGCCACTGATACCGCCGCCGCCCACGCCAACGCGATGGCCAACGCCGCGCCCGGCCTCTCCCTTATCGACCTGATTTTGAAGGGTGGCTGGATAATGCTCCCCATCTTTCTGCTGCTCATCGTCTCGATTTACATCATCGCCGAGCGCTACCTCACCATCCGCAGCGCGGGCGGCAACCCCGAGAGCTTCATGACCGGCATTCGGGCCCTCATGGTGAAGGGCGACCTGCAGGGCGCCAAGCTCTACTGCGCCCAAAACCCCTCGCCTTTGGCCCGCATGGTGGAGAAAGGCCTGCGCCGCATCGGCCTGCCCATCACCGAGATTGAGGCCAGCGTCGAGAACGTGGGTAAGATTGAGATTGCCCGCCTCGAAAAAAACATCAGCATCCTAGGCATCATCGCGGGCATCGCGCCCATGCTGGGCTTCGTGGGCACGATTATCGGCGTTATCAAAATCTTCTACGCCATTTCGAGCAGCGGCGAATTCGGCATCACCCAGATTGCCGGCGGCCTCTACACCAAGATGGTGACCTCGGCGGCCGGCCTCATCGTGGGCATTATCGCCCACATCGGCTACCACTGGCTCAGCATCCTGGTCGAGCGCATGGTGTTCCGCATGGAAAACTCGGCCATCGAGTTCATGGATATCCTGCAAGACAATTAATTTTAATGTGGAAATGTGAGAGATGAAAAATGTGGAAATCAGCTTGCTGCGCAACTGGTAGCAGCGCATTATCACATCTCCCGCATTTTCGAATTTCCACATTACGCCCCGTGAACCTCTCCCGCCGCCGCCACGCTTCTTCGCACGTCGAGACCAGCTCGATGAACGACATCATGTTCTTCCTGATGCTGTTCTTCCTAATTGTGTCCACGATGGTCAACCCCAACGTTATCAAGCTCTTGCTGCCCAATGCCAAGAGCAGTAAGCAGGTGATGAAGCAGCCCATCACGGTGAGCATCAACGCGGCGGGCGAGTACTTCGTGAATAAAAAGCCCGTCACGGCCGCCACCCTCGAGCCCGAACTGCGGGCGCTGCTGCCCGCCGGCACTACCCCCGAAAACCAGCCCACCGTAGTACTGCGCGTCGATTCGGGCCTGAACGTGCAGAAGCTGGTGGACGTGCTGGAAATCGGCAACCGCCTCAAGATGAAGATGGTAATGGCCACCCAGTCCCAGCGGTAATTTCACTTATCAATCAGCAGTCCTTCATTATCGGGTTGCCTATCCGCTAAACGGCTCCTTAGATAGTTCAGACTGCCTACTATCCAGTGGTTCTACAGGTCTGACAGTGATTGATAATTGCTCACTGATAACTGCTAATTGAAAATCATGGCCCTCGACTATCCCGAAGAGCACCGGCGCGAAGCCCTGGCCATCACGGCGGCCATCGTGCTGCTGCTGGCGCTGGTGTGCTTTTTCCTCAAGTTCAACGGCCCCAACCCACCCCTGACCGCCCTCGGCGGCGATGGCGTGGAGCTGAACTACGGCCTCGACCAGGCCGGCGCGGGCGACATCCAGACGATGGCCACCGCCAACGCCTCCCAGAACCGCGCCGACTCGCGCCCGCCCGCCGCCACCCAGCCGCAGCCCACGCCCCAGCCCGCCCAGCCGCGCGCCGAGCCTACCCCCGCGCCCCAGCCCCAAGTCCAGGAAAAGGTCATTACCAGCGACGCCGAAGACGCCGGCACTACCGCCCCGCCCGCCGAAAAGCCCACCCCCAAAGCGGTAGTAGAGCCCGTGCGCGAGACGCCTACCCCC
>CAZZWL010000163.1:0-10813 GCA_964657755.1 uncultured Rhodanobacter sp. | reverse complement strand
GGGGCTGGTGGCGCGGGTGGCGACGCGGGGGCTGGGCGTCTGGGAGTGCGAGGGTAAGGCTGGCCGACCAGCGGAAGGCGGGCCGGGTGTGGGGGCTTGCGTCAGGGCTGGCAGCTGGGGTAGCGGGAGCGGGCGGCTCGTCCCGGAGGGCGAGTGGCCCGGCTGGTGTCGGCTAGCAGCGGCGGGATGCGGCAAGGATAGTAGCCAAGCCGACCAACGGGAAGCTGCCCGCAGGGCCGCAGCGCAGCGGAGTGGCGGATAGCCTGGCCCCGGCCCGTAGCAGAGCGGAGGGCCGGGGAGCCGCCCAACCTATAATCCGCACACTTGCTTATTAAAGTACAATTTTATCAAATAACACTTACTGCCATTATACAACTAAAATTTATGTTTTGCAGTACATTTGCAGTGCAAGTATTATTTAACATTTTCAACTACTGCATTATGGTATTTAGCAGCACGAAAGCAGGGCACTTGGCCCACATTGGCGCTACCGCCCTGTTGGGGCAGGTAGCCAATAGCTCGTTGGTTCCGCCGGACCCCAACAAGATTGAGAACTACGGGCACCTGATAATTCAGGCGGTAGTAGCGCTAGTAACTATTTGGGCTACTGTTCGCAAAGCCATGCAAAGGCCGGAGGAAGTAGTGAAAGTGCCCGCCGAAGCGCTTCCGCTGGGGAAAGATGAACGAACGACCAACCAGTCGAGCAGCGATGGCAGGGCAGCTTACTAGCGCGCAAGCGGACAGGCAAGCAGCACGACTCGCACCCGTATGCATGGAGTTGAAGAAAGCCTTCGCCAAAGCACTACTAATGTGGTTAGGTCAACCGGAACTACTGCGGCTGGGTAGACCAATTATAGTGGAAGGCTATCGGAGTCCGGCTGAGCAGGACGAGCTATTTACGCAAGGGCGCACTAAGCCTGGGCTGATAGTGACGTATAAGCGCGGCGGGGAATCGAAGCACAACCTGGTGCCTGCCCAGGCGCTGGATGTGGCGTTCTTGCTTGATAATGGGCAAGTCAGCTGGTCGGTGGAACTGCTGCGGCGGTTTGCGCAGCTGATGAAAGCGGCCAGTGCTCAGGTGCGTTGGGGTGGTGACTGGCCGGGGTTCAAGGACCGGCCGCACTTCGAAGTGTAGGTATGCAAAACAAGTGTTATACAATTTTAATTACCCGATAGTCAAGTCACTGAACAAAAAGTATAGCATAGCGGAAAACTAAATTGGTTAGCACTGCCGTATACTTGCAGCTGCTAACCAATTTTTTTTGCTGTATGAACCAGGTGGAGATACTCGGGCTGATAGAGCCGCTGGCTCAGGCGATACCGTTTGTGGACTTCCGACTACCGTGCGGGTTTCCGTCGCCGGCCGCCGACTATGAATCGGAGCTAGTGGACCTAAACCGGCTGATGCTGCGCCATCCGGATGCGTCGTTTTTGGCGCGGGCGTCGGGGCAAAGCATGGTGGGGGCCGGCATCCACGACGGGGACGTGCTGGCCGTGGACCGGAGTATGCGGGCGCAGGATGGCGACGTGGTGGTGGCCTGCATTGAGGGGGAATACACCGTGAAGCGGCTGCGCAAGCGGGTTAATTCGGTCGTGCTGGAAGCGGAGAATGCCGCTTACGCGCCGATAGAGGTACACAATGCGGAAGACCTGCGCATTTGGGGCGTGGTAGTAGCGGTGCTCCACCCGCTGGTAGACGAAGGGCGGCGGGGCCTGGCCTACATGCGCCCTCGGTAAGCGGACGGGCACCTCAGCCCCCAGTTCGCTGAATGCGCGAAGCCTTGGGGAGAGGGGGAGCCTGCTGAAGCAATGTGCTTCCAACCTCCTGCTCACTCCTACTCTCCCACCCTATGTTTGCCTTGGTTGATTGTAATAATTTTTACGCTTCGTGCGAGCGAGTTTTTCGGCCCGAGCTGGAAGGGCGGCCGGTGGTGGTGCTGAGCAATAATGACGGGTGTGTCATAGCCAGGTCGCAGGAAGCCAAAGCGTTGGGCCTGCGCATGGGCGAGCCGTACTTTAAGATTCGGGAGCTGGTGGCCCGGCACGGGGTAGCGGCGTGCTCGTCGAACTACGAGCTGTACGGGGACATGAGCCGGCGGGTGATGTGGTACTTGAGCCACGTGGCCCCGGCAGTAGAAGTCTACTCCATTGACGAGGCCTTTCTGGATTTGGCGGGCATGCAGCGCTGGCACAGCCTGGCGGGCTGGGCGGGCGAGGTGCGCGGAGAGGTGCGGCAGCGCACGGGCATTCCGGTGTGCGTGGGCGTAGCGCCGACCAAGACGCTGGCCAAGCTGGCCAACCGGCTAGCCAAGCAGGAAGCGCACGCCGGGGCTGGTTCGGGCGTGCTGGTGCTGGATGATGAGGCGCAGCGGCGCGAGGCGCTGGGCCGGGTGGCCGTGGAGGACGTGTGGGGGGTAGGCAGCCGTTCGGCGATGAAGCTGCACGCGGTCGGTGTGCGCACGGCCGCGCAGCTGGCGGGCGTGGGGGATGCCTGGGCCCGCAAGAACCTGGGCGGGGTGGTAGGAGCGCGCCTGTTGCACGAGCTACGGGGGTTTTCGTGCGCGGGCGTGGTGGTGGAGGATGAAGCCCGAAAGTCATTGGCCTGCACCCGCTCGTTTGGGCAGCCGCTGACGGAGCTGGCGGACCTGGCGGGGGCCGTGGCTACGCACGCCACGCGGGCCGGTGAGAAGCTGCGGCGGCAAGGCCTGGCGGCGCGGCTGCTGACGGTATTTGTGGAAACCAGCCGATTTGCCGACGCGCCCCCACCCCACTCCTTTTCGGCGCAGCTAACCTTATCGGTAGCTACCGATGACACCCTGACCTTGGTGCAGGCCGCGCAGCGCGGGCTGGAGCGGATTTGGCGGCCGGGCCGGCGCTACGTGAAGGCGGGGGTAGTACTCGACGGACTGGAACGGGCCGGGGCGGGGCCACAGGCCACGCTGTTTGGGGACGCGGGGCCACCGCCGGAGCGGGCAGAGCTGATGCGGGCGCTGGATGCGCTGAACGGGCGCTTTGGGGCCGGCACGGTGAAGATGGGCGCGGCGGTGGCCAAACCCGGGCAGCGCGAGCCCTGGGCGATGCGGCGCGAAGCGAAAAGCCCGGCCTATACGACGAGCTGGGGTGAATTATGGGACGTAAAGTGCTGATTAAGTATAAATTAATTTACTCTCAGTTAACAGTGACAAATGGAAAATTCCACGTTTATGATAGGGGCCCATGTGCAAAAACGACTTGGGGCGGAAAGGGAGATTGTGGTATCGCGGCCTAATGCGCCAGCGTGGCGGGCTGACTTGCCAGCGCTGCTGGACCAACTGCCCGGCTCGGGGGCACTGGTGGAGTACGTGGTGAAGCTGTATGCCCGGCAGCTACCGCTGGAGGCCGAGTTGACGGGATGGGAAACACTTACGACAGTAGTGCGACTAGCCATTGCCGGCGCTAATGGGGAGCAGACAGGCGAATAAAACTAGGACAAGTAGCAAAGCAGAAACGACTTTTAATTGGTAACCAGTTTTTTATGAAGATTTCACGCAAGCAGCCTACCATCGCCACGCCGCGGCAGAAACACTATCTTACGCCGCCGGCGCACCTGCCTGGTAGTCCGGCGCACTACGAGAGCTGCCGCAGCTTTACGCAGCGGCTGCATAACCGGCGCATCAGCGTGCTTATTACCCCGACCGGAGAGTATCAGATTAGTATGGCGAAAGCACTGCGGCCCGGTGAGGCAGCCGAGATACGGCGCCTAGGGCATCACGATACCATCGGCGACTACATCCTGCGCGACCGGGTGCGCTACTCGGTGTTGGTGCTTTCGGCGGAGGCGTTTGAGGCGGTAATGTGGTGCGGGGAGCAGGTGAAAGCGCGACAGCAACGGAAGCGGTAATAGCTGGCAATGACTTATTTTTCGGGAATCACGAAAGCCTTGATTTCACGACCCATTATCGCTTACTACTTTAGCGATAACTCGTTGGTTTACTTAGTTCTTATACCCATGAATAGCGACACTTTCCAGCCCACTGAAGAGCCTTACAATCTGAATCACAATATTTCTACAAAAGAGATAGACCGCGACCTAATCAATCTGCATCTACCAGAACAAGACCTAATAGCGAGTGCTGAGGAGTGCGCAGCACTCTATCCACCAGGCGAGTACGAGCAGATGATTAAGAGCTTGCTAGAAGAAGACGAGCAAGCGTAAGCTCCTGAGACATAGATAGTCTTCTACTAAGTGGACTGTTGAGTATACCTCGTAATTATAGCTGCAATTTCAGTGGTGGCACTGATGGTTAGTTATCTAGAATTTGGCACTTTTGCGCATCAATTCTAGCAGAATTAACGCGTTGGCCATGCTAAATAATGCACTTTCTTTGGTTGTCAAGGCTAGTATACTTGGATTGGCCAGCATCTTATTTTTTGACTGCCGATTGCACAACGACCAGCCTGCTGAGTTGACGCTACAGGTGCCGTTTGCGGCGGGTATTATTAATGACCCTGCTCACCATGCGGTATTTAGTTGCTTGATAAAGAATCCAGCTCCAGCAGTCGCCGGACGGCCAACTACAATGCGACTGTATTTAGATAGCGGAGGTGATATCTACCCAGAAGCTGAGTTTCTACCTGACAATCCTAAAGACATTCGCTGGCCGGGCGGTATGCGCAATGGCGAATGTGACTTACAGTGGTATTTCGACCGCGCTACCAATCAGCCAACGCGCGATAAACTATTTGCCAAATATGGCGTGGCCGCGCCGCAGCAACCGCAAGTCGGGTATGATTATGACAACATAGCGTGGGACAAGTTGCGCCGCGCGATGGCTAAGCAGCTAGCGGGCAGTATTAATACCGCAACTGCACATGGAAAGAAAGTGCTTGTTGTACTCATACATGGGTATAATGTAGCTGATTATGAGCATGCTGTAGCTACACCATGCGGCCCAGCAAAGCCAGGAAGACACAATCCCTATTATGATGATATTCAGAACGCGCTTATAACACTACGGCCCGCTTTGAAAGATGCTGTATGGCTAGAAGTCTACTGGGATGGACTTCAGAACACACCCTTGGAAATTTGGGGGGCGGCGCAAGCCAGTGCACGATATGCTGGGCTGGGTTTACGGGAAGTGCTACGCCAGACCGATACTCAAATTCCACTACGGTTTTTTACTCACAGTGCTGGTGGAGTGGTAATTACACAAGCACTTTGGAATAATGATGCATTCGATGACCAAAGCGCAGGAGATTATGAAAAGCAGCTCAAGGGTATGATGGATAGTATTCCAACTCCAGCGCATAGAGATGTGCGAGTCGGGATGATGGTGCCCGCTCTAACAGCAGAAGCATTTAGATTTTATCAGCAACGAACTCCTACTGCCAATCAACCAGTCTATCACTTAGTTGTCGGGCAAAACCACAAGGATTTTGCAGTAAATAAAGGACCTGTAGGCTGCCATAAGCTTGGTGATACCTGCATGGGTGTTTATGCGAACTCATTTACTACTGCTCAGGCATATGCAGGAGGTAATCAAGACTTCCAACGCCAAGATTTCTGTGTTACTCCAGACGGTGGCCGGGTGCCAGCAGAATTTCTGTATAAAATTGGTCCTTTGTCTTTTGAGACCCATGACTGGCTGCTCTATTTCAAGCGACGACCACTAGGCCAACCCTCCACAGCCCAGCCAATTATGACGGCTTTCGTGCACAAAGTACTTGATTAACTACAGCGAGTTTAGAGCTTGAGGCAACTGTGACCAATAGATGTACTCACAGATAATTAATTGATTTAAAAGCGAGAAGCGTAACGTGCATCAGCTACATCAGTGATAAAGCTGGCTGTATGTTGGGCGAGTTGGCTGGGAAATTCGGCAGAACGTTTCAGGCCAGTGAATCGAAGTGCAGCATCAGCGTATATGGAAAGGCTCAGCGCTGGCGAGCTTAGGTAATTAGTGTAGGCAGCAGCAAAATGCGGGATAGCATTGGCTAAGCGTTCAGACGAGGGGACGTGGTCACGCTTGGTGCGTTGATTGAATTCCCGGTCAACAGGAAGCAAGTTCCAAAGCTCGTTAATTGGGTACAGAGCCAGGGGTAGCAGGTGGTCGAGGTCATAGTGCTGAGGCTGGGTAAGAAGTTTCTGCGTCCAAGGGCAGGTGAAGGTAACTTGCTCGTGCAGCAGAATGTCGACCTGGTTGCGCTCCCAGGTGAGCGGACGGCGATTATTAGGGCGAGCTGTGAGCAGCGTGTAGATGTGGCCGCGACTGGTGGGCGTCGTAGCGGGCTGGGCTACGCCTTCAGTAAAGAGGCTCCACTCGTGGATGCAAAGAGCCTCGACATAAAGCGAAAGCTGGTGAAAGGACTGCCACAAAGACGCGGTGAGCAGTACACAAACGTCAGTGGGACTGGTACCGGGAAGCGGCAGGGCATTAGGAAGCTGGCTGAGACGGGCAGGCTTGGGGAAGATGCTCCACTGCTCGGGACCGGCATACTGAATGGGCATTTTGATGGCCGTGACGAGGGCCGCCAGGGCTTGTGTGTAGGCCTGGACCAGCTGGGCCGGGTAGGTGGCCCGGCGGCGGGGCGTACGCATCTCGGTGAGCAGAAAAAAGCCGTCGGCTGGCTCGGTAGCGGTGAGCAGCAATTGATGCCACTCGGTGCGGAGCTGCGTGAGGGCGGGCCGGAAACTTACGTCGTTGCGAAAGGCACCGTCGCGCTGGGCACGGGCACCTTGGTAGATGGGCTGGTGCTCGTCCATGAATGGCCAGTAGTAGGCGGCCCACAACTCAGCAATGCGGACTAGAGGAACAGCTACAGACTGCTCGTGCTGGGCCAGACCAGGGTATGATAGGACGAGGTCATTGAGCGCTCGAAGGAGGGCTATTTTGTAGCTGGTGGTCTTATTATCGTGCTTGAGAATATTAGCGATGGATGCATCAGTAGTATGTATCATAGGAGCAGCCCCGCTAAATAGTATTCGCGCCACTCATTTTGTCCTGGTAAGCCTTTTTAATATAAAATAAATCATCAGCAAGCTTGTAATTGTAGCGTAACGCGTTAATAATTATAATATCCTCCATTCTCAATGATTCCATTATACATAAGCAAAGCAAAAATTGAGCAGTGCGGAGTACATCTTGGAAATAATCACCTTGGTAAGTTTCGCTTAAATTGCCATGAGATAATTTGTTACGAAACTCCTTTGCATCTTCTGGGAAAAATTGTAAATACTTTGAATCACCCAAAAAATATTCAATAACTTTCTTATGTCTTGAAATCAAACTACATAATCTGTCCTGCAATTTAAAATCTTTAGGAAATTTTAAATGTTTCTTCACCCATTCCCTTGAATTATTATCAAGCATATTTAATGCCCTTTGTCTAGCCAAAACAAAAGCGGTATTATCAGGACTATAGGTTTCATTCAATTGATAATGATACGCTTCTAGGGCTTGTATTAAGTTTAAAAATTTATTATTATACATTACGTTCGTTATCACAAAAATATTATTTTTCGGCCAAGTATTGGAATCAATATAGTAGTCGTAAATATGTGAAAAAGAGTTCGTCTCAAACCATGACTTAACTGCTGCATCAAGCACATTGGACGACACTTTCCAACGGCTGAAAATCATACTATTTTGGTGAATCCAGTCACTTGCTTTACTATCATATCTACCATATGCAAAGGTTGTAATTGAGCATACAACATCTCCATTTTTAGTAGCAAGTGGAAATCCGTCGATAGCATAGGCAGTGCTTACAGTTATTGATAGTATTTCAAAATTAATTTCTTTTGAAGTAGCGAGTTTCAATAAACGGGCAAATTTGTATAAATCCTTTCTCGATGCCTCGAATTTCTCACCGTCAACATACTCAAAATTAGCAAGCTTATCGTATTTAAGTCGTATGCGTGCTTTATTATCAACTTTGATATCTTCAAACATAAGATTGAGACTAGGCTTAATTTGTATAGTCTGAATTTCTTTTTTTTCTGTATCAATCAATTGGTCATCCGATGATGACTCCCAGCCATCATACCATGACGACAAATACGGGTATCGAACACGAACATTCTTGACTATAATATCCTCTAGCCTATTAAAATGAGCGAACTTTACAAGAATCCCAATTGTGTAAGTTATTTTGTGAAGAAGCTCACTAATATGCACGGTCCTGGACCAATTGCAGTAGCATAGGGTAACTGGATGTCCGTCGAATCTTCCAAGTATAACTGGCAGATTATTTATTGGCTTGTCAGAAAAAGCCATAGATGCATCCTCGCCATCTACATAGCTTTTACTGTAAATGGTCAGTTTAATAACTTGTTCTTTCTTTTTAATACGGAGTACACCAGGGTATTGTGTATCATTCCCAGGAACGAACCAATTACCAGTGTACAATCTTTTCTTGCTCATCTTTCAGCAGAAGCAACTATTTACTACTTAATAAAACGGCATGGCAGTGGTTTACTTACTCCATTCTGCTCTGAAAAAATCGGCCCGTTTCCTTATCCTGGAAATATACGTAGCATCCCTGGGTACCCCTAGTCATCAGCACTTTGTAAGTGTTGCGAAGGAACTCAGCTTGTTCTTGAGGTCTCAATCGACTGTTGTTGATTGCTGAGTCGGATGAGGCGTTGCCTTGGGCAACCCACCCACCCTGCTGGTGCCGATAAACTAGGTCATTACCCACGATGACTCCGACATAGTCAAACTCGAATCCCTGCGCGGTGTAGATACAACCCACTTGGTTGACGCCACCGGCGGCAGTGGCCCACAAGGAGGACTTTGGAATTCCAGGTGCGAGACGACCGGCGCTGTCCTTGGCATTCCAGGGGCGATGGTAGCTGAACTCGTCGGTTTCGATGATGATGTTGTCGACCAGTTGACCATTAGACAACGGGTCGGACCAGGGCCAGCAGAAGCCGGCTACTGTGCGGGCGGTGAAGCCCTCTTGGCGACGCTGCTCGAGCAGTTCCTCCAACTGCACGGGCGAGGCTATAACCTGGAAGTCGTAGCCCTGGCGGGCGTTCCACAGCACGTTGGCGGTGCGCTGAATGCCTAGCGTGTTGTCGAGCCAGTTAATAAAGCCGTTGGAGCCGCTGCAACGGAATTGGGCCTCCAGCTTGAATTCGGCAATAGTGACGCCCTGCTTCTCGGCGGCCTTCTTCAGCGAGTCGTAGGAGCCGATTTCGCCGGGGCGCACGCGCTGGTAATCGTCAATGAAGAACACTGATACCCACGCTACCTGAAGCAGTTCCTCGACCTGAGGTAATTCGCTGCGCTGGCTGGTGGGTGTGTAGCGGCTGTTGCTAGAGCTACGGATACGGTGGGCCTCGTCGCAGATGACTACGTCGAGGGAGTTGGGAATGGCGCGTCCGTAGGCATTGAAGTAGGTAAAAAAACCGTTGCTGCGGGAGCCAAACTGGTCACGCAGGTTTTCGGTGAAGGCCTTGGAGCCGGTGGCGTAGTGGGCCTTGAGCTGGCGGCGAAGCAGGTCGTGCAGGAGGTGAAGCGCAATCACAGATTTGCCGGTGCCGGGGCCACCTTTCACCAGTACGGCGGTTTTCACCTGCTTCTCCTGGGCATCCAGCACGGCGGTACGTACCCGGTCATACACAAGCAGCTGGTCATCAAGCAGCACGTAGCTGCTCTTCTGGCGCATGATATTGTCGACGTGCTCCAGCAGCTTCTTGCTGGGGCGGTAGCGGCCGGCATCGATGCGCTGTAGCACTGGCTGGCCGTTACCGCCGGCCAAGCGTTGCTGCAGATAGGTGCCTAGCTCTGCTTCCTGCTGTGCTCCATAGACGGGGTATTGCTGCAGCAGGTCGGTAAACTTGGGCTCCAGAATAGCATCAGCGGGCTTGAACGAGTAGTTGTGCAGGAAGGCACAGGCATGGAGGCCAATGGCTGCTTCGGTGCCGTTGAACGCAGTGTGCACATCAGATAAGTACTGGCTGTACTGGCCGACCTGAGCCGAGGGGTGCAATACGTCGCTGAGCTGGCCCCCGAGCCAGGTGACTACTTCGTTGGTTCCAGTTGAGGGCTGGCTATCGGACCACTGCTTTAGCTCGATTATGACGGCCTGGCTCTGCTGCTGGGCATCGTGGCCACAGATGAGGCAATCGAGCCGCTTGGAAGTCAGGGGCAACTGGTATTCAAGCAACACGCCGTGGTCGAGCAGGCCAGCCTGTTGGAACACTTGGCTTACGCACTGGAGAGAATTATGCCAGGAAGTGACTTCGTTGGGCTGAGGCTCGGTGCGGTAGTAGTCGAAAAATGCCGACTTGAGCTGGCCCACAATAGCGTTGTGAGCGGTAGCTGTAATAAAGTCGGTAGAAGAACCGGCGTAAAGCCTCATGAGTGGGGCGGGAAAAAGTGGGGCAGCACAAGGTAATCAGCGGCGGCTTCCCGTAAAAAGCTCAACTGACTCAGTTCAGGTTGGATGTCGGCTTGTTGCAGCTGTAGAAGGGTGTCACTGACGAAGAATATTGCTTTGGAGCGCGCACGACTAAGAGCCACGTTGAGGCGGTTAGGTGAGAGCAGGAAGCGGCGGATAGCTGTTAGGTAAGCAGGCTGGTTGGCAGCGTAGGAGACGATAACAACCTCCACACTGCTGCCCTGCAGGCGCTCGACGGTATCCACAATCAACTCGGGGGGTAGGGTCGGAAGCCGCTGGCGCAGGGCTGCCCGCAAGGCTAACACCTGCCGGCGGAAGGGCGATACCACGGCCACCTGGGAGGGCGCCAGGCCGGCCGCGAGGCACGTAGCCACCAGCGCGGCTATGGCCGCGGCCTCCTGGTCATTTACCTGCTCACAGTCGTTAC
>CAZZWL010000162.1:0-10821 GCA_964657755.1 uncultured Rhodanobacter sp. | reverse complement strand
CCTATGCATCCCGCCCCAGCCGCCCCCTACAAGCTTCATAACCACGTTCGCATCGTCACGGCCGCCGCGCTGTTTGACGGGCACGACGCGGCCATTAATATCATGCGCCGCATCATTCAGAGCAGCGGCGCGGAGGTTATTCACCTGGGGCACAACCGCTCGGTGCAGGAAATCGTGGACTGCGCCATTCAGGAAGATGCCCAGGCCATTGCCATCACCAGCTACCAGGGCGGGCACAACGAGTACTTCAAGTACATGTTTGACCTGTTGAAAGAGCGCGGCGCGGGCCACATCAAAATCTTCGGTGGCGGGGGCGGCGTGATTTTGCCCTCCGAAATCGCGGAGCTGCAAGGCTACGGCATCACGCGCCTCTACTCGCCCGATGATGGCCGCTCGATGGGCCTGCAAGGGATGATTAACCACTTGCTGGAAGAGAGCGACTACCCCACCGGCCAGCAGCTGAACGGCGAGGTTTCGCACATTAAGGAGAAGGACGCCCGCAGCATCGGCCGGCTGATTTCGGCGGCGGAAAACTTCCCCGAGGAGTTTGAGCGGGTGAAGGGCCAGCTGGTGACGGAGTTTCAGCAGCAGGAAAGCGACAGCTCGCAGTTGCTAACACCCGGCAGAACGCCGGGCGCGCCCATCCTAGGTATCACGGGTACGGGCGGTGCGGGCAAGTCGTCGCTGGTCGATGAGCTGGTGCGGCGCTTTTTGCTCGACTTCCCGGAGAAGACGCTGGCCATCATTTCGGTGGACCCTAGCAAGCGCAAAACCGGCGGCGCGCTGCTCGGCGACCGCATCCGGATGAACGCTATCAACTCGCCCAGGGTGTACATGCGGAGCCTGGCCACCCGCCAGAGCAACCTCGCGCTCAGCCGCTACGTGCAGGACGCGGTGGACGTGGTAAAGGCCGCCGACTTCGACCTAATTATTCTGGAAACCAGCGGCATCGGGCAGTCCGACACCGAAATTATCGAGCACTCCGACGTGAGCCTCTACGTGATGACGCCCGAGTACGGCGCGGCCACGCAGCTCGAAAAGATTGACATGCTGGACTTTGCCGATGTCATCGCGCTCAACAAGTTTGACAAGCGCGGCGGCCTCGACGCCCTGCGCGACGTGCGCAAGCAGTACCAGCGCAACCACCAGAAGTGGGATTCGCCGCTCGACGAAATGCCCGTTTTTGGCACCATCGCCTCGCAGTTCAACGACCCCGGCATGAACCGGCTCTACCGGGCCATCCTGCGCACGCTGGAAGAAAAGACGGGCGCGCAGTTCGCCTCACACCTCGAAACCAGCGCCGAGCAGTCGGAAAAAGTCTACATCATTCCGCCGAACCGCACGCGCTACCTCTCCGAAATTGCGGAAACCAACCGCGCCTACGACAAGCGCGTGAGCGAGCAGGTGGCCATTGCCGAAGTAGCGGGCTCTTTTGCGACCCTCGCCAAGCACTACGGCGCCGCCGATAGCGCCGACGCCACTGCCCAGGACTTCGCCAAAAACGTGCAAACCCAGTTGCGTCGCCTCGACGCCGACGCCCAGGCACTGCTCGAAAACTGGGACGACACGCTCCAAAATTACCGCAACCCGGAGTACGTGTACAAGGTGCGCGACAAGGAAATCCGGGTGCAGACGCACACTAAGTCGTTGTCGGGCAACAGCATACCCAAGGTGGCCGTGCCGCGCTACCTGGGCTGGGGCGACCGCCTGCGCTGGGCCATGCAGGAGAATTTCCCCGGCGAGTTTCCCTACACGGCGGGCGTGTTTCCGTTCAAGCGCGAAGGTGAAGACCCTACCCGGATGTTTGCGGGCGAAGGCGGGCCGGAGCGCACCAACCGACGCTTCCACTACGTGAGTAAAGGCCTGCCCGCCAAGCGCTTGAGCACGGCTTTCGACTCGGTGACGCTCTACGGCGAAGACCCCGACCACCGGCCCGACATCTACGGCAAAATCGGCAACGCGGGCGTCAGCATCGCCTGCCTCGACGATGCCAAGAAGCTGTATTCGGGCTTCGACCTCTCGCACCCGGCCACCTCGGTGAGCATGACTATTAACGGCCCGGCAGCCACGTTGGCGGCGTTTTTCATGAACGCGGCCATCGACCAGAACTGCGAGAAGTACATCCACCAGAACGGCCTCGAAGCCGAGGTCGATGCCAAAATTGACCAGCTTTACGCCGCCAAGCAGCAGCCTCGCCCCCGCTACCAGGGCGAGCTGCCCGAGGGCAACAACGGCCTAGGCTTGCTGCTGCTCGGCGTGACCGGCGAAGACGTGCTGCCCACCGACGTGTACCAGCAAATCAAGGCCATAACGCTGACCCAGGTGCGCGGCACCGTGCAGGCCGACATCTTGAAGGAAGACCAGGCCCAGAATACCTGCATTTTCAGCACCGAGTTTGCGCTGCGCCTGATGGGCGACGTGCAGGAGTATTTCATCACCGAGAAGGTGCGTAACTTCTACTCCGTCAGCATCTCGGGCTACCACATTGCCGAGGCCGGCGCCAACCCGATTACGCAGCTGGCGCTCACGCTCTCCAACGGCTTCACGTTTGTGGAATATTACGTGAGCCGGGGCATGAACGTCAATGACTTCGCGCCCAACTTGTCGTTCTTTTTCTCCAACGGCATCGACCCCGAGTACGCCGTAATTGGGCGGGTAGCGCGCCGCATCTGGGCCAAGGCCATGAAGCTGAAGTACGGCGCCAACGCCCGCAGCCAGATGCTGAAGTACCACATCCAGACCTCGGGCCGCTCGCTGCACGCCCAGGAAATCGACTTCAACGATATCCGCACCACGTTGCAGGCGCTCTACGCCATCTACGACAACTGCAACTCGCTGCATACCAACGCCTACGACGAGGCCATCACTACCCCCACCGAGGAGAGTGTGCGCCGCGCCATGGCCATTCAGCTCATCATCAACCGCGAGCTGGGGCTGGCCAAAAACGAAAACCCGCTGCAAGGCTCCTTCATCATCGAGGAGCTGACCGACCTGGTCGAGGACGCGGTGCTACTCGAATTTGACCGCATCACGGAGCGCGGCGGCGTGCTCGGCGCCATGGAAACCATGTACCAGCGCGGCAAAATCCAGGAGGAAAGCATGCACTACGAGATGCTGAAGCACACCGGCGAATACCCCATTATCGGCGTCAATACCTTCCTCTCGTCCAAGGGCTCGCCCACGGTGGTACCGGCCGAAGTCATCCGCGCCACGGACGAGGAAAAGCAGTACCAGATTACGATGCTCGACGCCCTGCACGCCCGCAACGCCGCCGCTACCCCCGCCGCCCTGAAGCGCTTGCAGCAAATCGCCGTGCAGAATGGCAACCTCTTCGCCGAGCTAATGGAAACGGTGAAAACCTGCTCCCTAGGTCAGATTACGAATGCGCTGTTTGAGGTCGGCGGGCAGTACCGGCGCAATATGTAATGCAAAACTTTAGTAGAACCATAATCTTCTGTCTGACAGAACTTCAAGGCAAATACGTATCAAACGATAGTTTGGCATTATATCCTTGTTCATTCCCAGGCGCGCCTGAATCGAAGTATGCGAAGCACTTTCCTATTGTGCTAGAATACAAACGGCCTGAATATCCTACAAGACTTTCCATACAAACGAAAGACTTCATGGATTGGAAAGAACGGCAAATAGATTTGTCCAACTGTTTGGCTAGATTACTATCTGCTGTAACAAACCATCACTTCTTCAAAGAAGATGAAATTATTGATTCTGGAATTTGGGGAATAGTCAAAACTGATGAAGTAGATACAGAAGCTAAGAGCATTTGGGTCGAAGAAACCTTTTTTTGGCCCGAAATCGGCGAAGATTTATACGGCGAAGAATTCACACTTCAATCGGATAAACTACTAGCCCCTATAGTTTCAGCGACTGATGCTAACAGCACTTACCATTATTATTTTGATGGAAAGCATTCAGAATATCCAGACCAAATAGTCTTTCCGCATTGTGCTTCAGAAGCCCTTTCTTCTTACACACGTTTAGACACCAAAACTCAAATTAAGATTGATGCTGTCACACAGCTAATAGACAATGGCCTTGCCTTAATTGGAAGAATGAAAAGCCTGTCCTTCTTATCTTTTGTATCGGCAATTGAAGCTCTACAAAAGATGACTTCCACTGAGAAAGAGACGCGCTGCGAATCGTGTGGACAGCTAAAGTATGAAGTCAAGAAAAAGTTCGTAGATTTCTTGTCTTACTATGTATCAGACAGTGAAGAAGATAGGAAAATATACGGTAAAATTTATAATATGCGGTCTGAAATAGCCCATAAGGGTGGTCTCTTACTAGGCGATGCACATCAAAATTGGAGAAAGCAAGAAGCCCAAGACAAAGAATTTAGACTGCATAAAATTGCTGCACAAATCACTCGTGTAAGCTTAACTAACTGGCTTCTGGAAAAGGGAAATTTTGCACGTATATAAATTTCATATCATATTCTCGACATGATTTTTTTCAGAATCTTATACTGCTTTTGTTTGACTACATTGTTAGTCGCTTTGTATTATAGTCCATATTCAAAAGCAGTATCGAGTGATTTTGCGCTTTTATTTATAATGACAACTGGAGGGATTTCCTTGATTCTCCCACTTATGAGTAATGCTAAAGCTGAAAAATTTTATCAAAAAGCAAAGAGTGAGGGTAGAACCAGAGGTAGTACTGAGAGAACTCCCGCTCCAGTCGAAGAGGAATATAGAATTGATACTTTAATTTCACTAGTTTCTCTCTCATTCATTTTTTTATTGTCTAGTTATTTCCTTTTAAGATAAGTAGCTCGCCGGCTACGGGCTTCGTTCGTTTCAGCCGGAACCAACTACCCTAGCGCCAAGTTGTCTGATTGGACAACTTCGGCTACCTTTACCGCATGGCGAAAAAGCGGAGCTTGTTCTTTTTCAAAAACTACTTCCGCGACTTTTACCAGGCGCAGACGGACAAAGTCAAGAAGAAGATTTTGTGGACGTTGCGCGTAGTAGAAGACCTTGACCAGATTCCCGAGCTATACTTCAAGCACCTGGCCGGCACCGACGGGCTGTATGAAATCAGGGTGCAGGTCGGCAGCGACATTTTCCGCATCTTCTGCTTTTTCGACGAAGGCAACGTGGTGGTCATTGGCCACGGCTTTGCCAAGAAGACCCAAAAAACACCATCCGCCGAGCTTGACCGCGCCCACAAAATCAAAGCTGAATATTATGAAAGCCTCTAAGAATCTCACCAGCTTAAGCGAGTTCATCGACCAAGAGCACGGCGTACCCGGTAGCCGGGAGCGCGAAGAGTTTGAGGCCGGCTACGAAACGTTTAAACTCGGCGTGCTACTGCAACAGGCGCGGCAGGCAAAGGGACTGACGCAGGCACAGCTGGCTGAATTATCGGGCACCAATAAATCGTACATCTCAAAGCTGGAAAACGACTTGAAAGACGTGCGGCTTTCCACGTTGCAGCGCATCATCGCCGATGGGCTGGGCGGGCATCTGGAGTTTTCAATCAAGTTTTAGTTACTTCGCTAGGATAGGTTACGGCTCCTGTTCTTATCGTATCAGTACCATATCAAATCATATCAAAAGCCGGCTGCTGGCTACGTTACTGCTGGGTTGGGTATTCTTTGCCTGATTCCGGCCGCTATTCACCGCCTTTACCTTATGATAACCCATTTCACTGAATTAGATAGACACAAGCTTTTTCTGCTGTATCATCTCAATCCGGTGCACCCCAAAGCCCCGCCCGTCCCCAAGGGCCCGTTGCTCCAGATTGTAATTATCCGGCACGGCGAAAAGCCTACTGAGGGCGACAACCTTTCGGCGCAGGGCTTCGAGCGGGCACTCGCTTTGCCGGCGGTGCTCAATAAGCTGCTGCCTCGCCCGCCCCACTTCACCTACGTGCCGTGCATCGGCACCGATAAGGACGAAACCACCCGGGTGCGGATGATGCAAACCGTGCTGCCGTACGCCGTGCAACAGAACCTGACCATTAACAGCGACTACGCGCCCGATGAAATAAAGGGCCTCGTAAAGGAGCTTCGGCGCCACCGTGGCACTGTGCTGCTGGTGTGGGAGCACCACAACATTGTGAAAATTGCCGAGGCTCTGGGCATCGAAGAGCCCCAGGAATGGCCCGACGATGATTACGACAGCATCTGGACCATCACCTTCAAGAAAGGCCGGGCCAAGGGCAAAGCCCGGCAGCCAGTGCTGACCAAGGACAAGGAAGGCATTCGGCCGGCGGCGGGCTCAGCAGCTTCGGGGGCCTAGTCGGTCGGCAATTCTGCTCCGCTGCGCAACCGTGGCTTGCCGCGCTACGGCTGTGGAAGCACAGCCTCCATAGCCTAGGGCTGAGCCCGCTTTTACTCTGACACCGAGGCTTGAACTGCCGCCTCTCAGGCCAGCGCGGCGCGCAGGTAAAATAACCGCGGGCCGAAAGCGACTGTTTGCACAGCGCAACTTTTTCACTTCCGGTTCTTCTCATGTCCACCATCACCATTGCTCCCCACTCGGCCCAGCCGCTCACCGTCAACCGCCTGGGCTACGGCACCATGCGCCTCACCGGCCCCCAGATTTGGGGTGAGCCAGCTGACCGGCCGCAGGCGCTGCAAATTTTAAAAACCGCCGTTGAGAGCGGCGTTACGTTTCTCGACACGGCCGACTACTACGGCGACGACGTAACCAACCGCCTCCTTGCAGAGGCGTTGCATCCCTACCCCCATAATCTGGTTATCTGCACCAAGGTGGGCGCCACCCGCCGGCCCGATGCCAGCTGGGTGCCTTTCAACACGCCCGCCAACTTGCGCACCAGCATCGAAAACAACCTGCGCACGCTGCGCCAGGAGCAAGTGCAGCTCGTGCACCTGCGGCTGATGGGCCATGGCAGTGTGCCGCTGGATGAGCAGCTGGGCGCCATGTTTGAGCTGCAGAAGGAAGGCAAAATCCAGCACGTGGGCCTGAGCAACGTGGGCCCCCAGGAACTGGAAGCCGGCCTGAAGATGGGCGAAATCGCCACCGTCGAAAACATGTACGGCTACGCCCAGCGCACCACCCTGCGCGAGGCCCACGGCGAAACCAAGGGGGGCGAAGAAGTGCTGGCCCTGTGCGAGCAGCACGGCATTCCGCTGGTGCCGTTTTTCTCGCTCATCCACGGCCTGCCCAAGGCCGGCGACAAGCTGGCCGAGCTGGCCAAGCGGCGCGGCGTGACGGCGGCACAGCTTAACATTGCCTGGCTGCTGCACAAGTCGCCGCTGCTGCTGCCCATCCCGGGCACCTCCTCGCTGGCGCACCTGCGCGAGAACCTGGCGGCGGCTGACATCCAGCTGAGCGCCGAGGAAATGGCCTATTTGGGGTAGCGATGATGGTAGCGCAAAGTTTCCACTTTGCGCTACTGCCAACGTATATTCGACTATGGAACGCCAGGAAATCCCCATCCGCTTCGCGGAGCTGCGCCGGCTGGCTACGGCCATACCTGCCTACCTAGCCGAGCGCTCCGGCGAAACTACCGTGCCCACACTGCGAACGGAGCTGGAAAATGAGCTTAGCCTCACAGGCGACGACTTGGTAGAAACCATAACCGAATTCGCCGACGCATACCGCGTCGATGTCATGGCGTTCGATTTTACAGGCCTCATTAGCCCCGAAGGAATGGACGCCGTAGCTCCCTTGTTTTGCTTGCTGGCTATGATTTATTTTCTGGTTGGTTGGCTGCTCAAAACCGCAGTGGCTCTATTTTGCTGGCCATTCAACCATCATTTGGCCCGGCGCATCTGGCAGCAGCAGGTACCGGCGTTTTGGCGGGCAGCGGCTGAGCAGGCGCAGCCTAAAGCACTCACCATCGGCGACTTCGTGGCCTCGGCGGCCGTGGGGCAGTTTGTGCGGCGCGAGCAGGTGTACTTCCGGCTGGTGCGGTAGCGTTGCGGGGCATTCATGGGCAAGCAGATAACAACTAATTAGGATAGCCGTGTTGGCGAACAACTACTTTCGGGGTATGAAACGCAGCTTTTGGTATGGCATTGGCGGCCTGCTTCTGGCCGGGCCAGGGCAGGCCCAAACCCTGACCGGCGCGTGGCAGGGGGTAGAAACCGAAGTCGGCGACCCGCGCTACTGGCCGGTGGTGCTGCGCCTGCAAGGCAAGGACGCCACCCTGCTGGGAGTACTTTACCAGGAAGTGGGCGGGCAGCCGGAAATTACGGTCAACTTCCAGATGCGGGGGGCCTACAGAGGCACTCGCCTGAACCTCAGCCACGTGCGCAAGCTGAACGAAACCGGCCAAACGTATGGCAGCTACTGGTGCGACGGGGCCATCACGTTCAGCTACGACGCCCGGGAGGAAAAGCTGACCGGCCACGCCACCTACGCGCCGCACGGCTCCTGCGACACGGGCGAGTTCACCTTCTACCGCGTCCGGCTGAAATCGGCCGCCACGGTGTCGGCGGGCGCGGCGAGCACGCTGCGCGTGTCGGGCCGCGACGTGCGCTGGTTTGCCGATGCCGAGCAGAAGCAGCTCCTGAGCATCGGCAATAGCTACCGCACCCGGCTCGCCAAGGCCACCACGTTTTACATCACGCAGGGCTACTACCCCAGCGCCGAAAGCCGGGCCACGCCCATCACCGTGCTGGTGAAGGGCCAGGTGAAAGCGCCGCCCGCGCCGCGCCCGGCGCCCGCCCCTACCCCCCCGGCCAGGCCCGACTCGGTGGCCGCACCCGCCGTGGGGGCACCGGCGCCGGTGGTGGCGGCCGCGCCGGTGGTGCTGCCCACGGTGCTGTTTAAGCAAGGCCAGGCCGAATTGCTACCCGAAGCGAGCCCGGCCCTCAACAAGCTGGCGGCCGACTTGCTGGCGGCCCCCACGCTGCGCCTGCGCGTGGCGGGCCACACCGACCGCATTGGCGAGCCCGGCAAAAACCAGGTGCTGTCTGAGCAGCGCGCCGCCGCGGTGCAGGCCTACCTGGTGCGGGCTGGCGTGGCCGCCGGGCGCATCGAAACCGTGGGCTACGGCGACAGCCGGCCGCTCTACCCCTCGCCCGACGTGCGCAACCGGCGCGTGGAGGTGAGCAAGCTGCCGTAGGGCCGCGCCCGGCGGGCCGGCTTTATCTTTGCCGGCCACCCTTACTGCATGACGCTTCCTTACCTTTTTACGCTCCCTACCCACGGCGCGGCCGCCGAGGGCTGGCTCACGGTGGCCGAAGCGGATACCTTGCCCTTTGCCGTGAAGCGCGCATACTGGATAACGGCGGTGCCCGCCGACCAGGCCCGCGGCCGCCACACCCACCGCACGCTGGAGCAGCTTTTCGTGGCCCTCAACGGCGCGCTGCGCATCACGGTGGAGGCCCCCGGCTTTGCCCGCCACACCTTCGAACTCAGCCAGCCCAACCAAGCCCTGTACGTGCCGCCCGGCTCGTGGCGCGAGGTGTGGTTTGGGCCCGGCGCGGTGCTGCTGTGCCTGGCCTCGCAGGAATACGACGAGGCCGATTACGTGCGGGAAGACCCTGATTAGCTGATTTTACAGCATACAACCCACTGCTACGCGGGGCTTGACTCAGGCCCCGCCGGGCCAGTAGCGCAGCAGCGCCAGCAGGCGGTCGGGCAGGCCGGGCGGGCGCGTTTGAGCCAGCAGCCGGGCTAGTTCGCGGGCCTCGGGCAGCCGGCGGCGGCGCAGGGCGTGGCGCAGCTCGTAGCGCAGGCGCACGCGCAGGGCGGCCAGCTCGGGCGCGGTGCGGCACAGGGCCAGGGCCTTGTGGCAAACGCGGATGGTGGAAGCCAGGTAGGGGTCGCGGCGAGCCGTCACCTGCGCGCTTTTGCTGCGCGGGTGCTTGTGCTTGCGGGTCGTCACCTCGGCTTGGTAATAGAACTGCCAGTCGCGGCTGGCCCGCACCCAGAAGTCGAAGTCCTCGTAGCTCAGGCTTTCGTCATACCCGTTGAGAGCCAGCAGGGTAGCGCGCCGCATGAGCATGGTAGGCGCGCTAATGAAGTAGCGCGCCAGCACGTCGGCAAAGACCCAGCCCGCGGCCGGGCGCGGGCGCAACTGGCCGGGGCGGCGCGGGTCGGGGCGCTGGTGCAAGCCCAACGACTGGCCATCCTCCCGCAGCAGCTCGCAGTTGGAGTACACCACGCCGTAGGTGGGGGGTAGGGCCTCGAACAGCGCCACCTGCTGGCTGATGCGCTGCGGCAGTAGCTCGTCATCGGTGGCAAAATCGACGATAAACTCGCCCCGGCTCTGAAAAAACGCCTGGTTAAAAGCCCGGCAGTTGCCCACGTTTTCGGGTAGCAGCAGCAGGTGCCAGGCCGGGTGCGCCTGGGCATACTCGCGCAGGATGGCCGGGCTGCCGTCGCGGCTGGCATCGTCCACGAGCCACACTTCGAGGTGGGGGTAGTCCTGGGCCAGCACCGAATCCAGGGCCGCGCGCAAAAACCGGGCGTGGTTGTGGCAAAGCGCGATGATGGAGACGAGGGGTTTCATAGAGTAGCCAGTTGGCCGGCAAGTAGCGGCGGGTCAGTGGCGAAGGCCGGTGGGTAGGCGCAGGCGCTTTCCATAAAACCACCCCACGCAGCCCGCCAGCGTCAGGCAGCCGTCGAGGGCGTAGGCATCTACCACCCCCGGCAGGCCCAGCCGGGGTACCAGGGCCACCAGCAAAACCGCGTAGAGGGCGGCCCCCCCGGCCTGCACCGCGAGGTAGGGCACCAGCCGGCCCCGCACCAGGATAGTATACTGAAACAGCCAGCCCAGAAACCGGGCCCAATCGCCCACCAGCTGCGGGGCCATCAGGGGGGCCGCCGCCGCCAGGCGCGGGGCAAACAGCAGCGTGAGCACCGGCACGCGCCAGGCAAACAG
>CAZZWL010000161.1:10247-10822 GCA_964657755.1 uncultured Rhodanobacter sp. | reverse complement strand
CGCGACGGGGGTGAGGCCAACGGCGCGCCCCGCGACCCGAGCCCGGAGGCCCGGCCGCGCCGCAATGAGCCCGCCGCCGGCCCGCCTACCCCCCGCCCGCCCCGCGAAGGCGGCGACCAGCCCCGCCCCGAGGGTGACACCGGCCGCAACCGGGGCCGCCGGGGTGGCAGCGGCCGCCGCGGCAGCGAAGGTGGCGCCGCCCCTACCCCCCCCAGCGCAACTTAACCTATGCAGCAACGCCCGCTCCCAACCAACCGGCGGCTGGCCCGCCGGGGCTGGCTGGCCATTTTGCCCCTGGCCGTGGCCCTCGGTGCCTGCGACCCCAACCGCGTGTATGAGGAAAACGTGGACCTGAAATCGCCTTCCGGCGACCCTTACGTGTGGGATGTGCAGCAGCGCCCCACGTTCGCATTCACCATTACTGACACCACCGCCCGCTATAATGTGTACTTCGATGTGCGCAATGCCGCGGGCTACGGGTTTTATAACCTGTATCTTAAGCACACGCTCACCGGCCCCACCGGCCGGCCGGCCGGCCCCGCCCTGCTGCACCAGATGACGCTGATGAACCCTAA
>CAZZWL010000161.1:0-10237 GCA_964657755.1 uncultured Rhodanobacter sp. | reverse complement strand
AACCGGGGAACCCCTGGGAGCCGGGGCGGGCGATATTTTCGACCACCAGTTTCTGGCCCTGCCGCACCAGCATTTTGCCCAGCCGGGCACGTACAAGCTGACGCTGGAGCAGTACATGCGCCAAAACCAGCTGCCCGGCATTATGTCGGTGGGGGTGGGGGTAGTGAAAGCGGGGAAGTAGTGAGAGGGACCGCCCAGGCGAACGTGCTAAGTAAGCTCGCCTGGGCGGTCCCTCCTACTACTTCCCCGCTCTGATTACTTATCTTTCAGCTCCCGCCACACTACGTTCAAGCCCTCGGCCCACACGGGGTGGGCAATGACCATGTTTTGCAGCTGCTGATAGCGCAGGCGGCCAGTCATGGCAATCTGGAGCATGGTCATGATTTCGCCGGCTTCGGGCCCCACGATGGCGGCGCCCAGGATACGGTCGTCGGGGCCGACCAGCACTTTCCAAAAGCCAGTTGTTTGGCCCGTTTGCTGGGCGCGGCTCACGCTGCGCACCGGAAGCGTGCTCACGCGGCAGGCAATTTTCTGGTCCCGAGCCTGGCTTTCACTCAGGCCAATGCGGCCCAGGGCGGGGTCTGTAAACACGCAGTAGGGCAGGGGGCGCTGCTTGGCCGAGCGGCGCGGGCCCTGGTGCAGCAGGTTGTCGCGCACCACCCGGAAGTCGTCGTAGCTCAGGTGCGTAAACTGCGGCCCACCGTGCACGTCGCCCAGCGCGAAAATGCCCTTTACATTGGTTTCGAGGCGGCTATTAACCTGGATGTAGCCTTGCTCGTCGGTCTTGATGCCCGTTGTTTCCAGCCCCAGGTGGTCGGTGTTGGGCTGGCGGCCGGTGGCTACCAGCAGGTGGCTGCCGTGCAGGTGGCGCGTGCCCTGGCGGGTAGCAATGGTGAGGGTGTAGTGGCCGGCCGCGTTGCGGGCCACGCTATGCGTTTCGGCGTTCAGAAGGAACTCAATGCCTTCTCCCTCAAGGGCGTGCTGCAATGCTGCGCACACGTCGTCATCTTCGCGCTCCAGCACCTGCCCACCGGTTTCGATAATGCTCACCTGGCTGCCAAAGCGCCGGAACATCTGCCCATACTCCAGCCCGATGTAACCACCTCCCAGGATGAGAAGGTGGGTAGGAACCTCTTGAATATCAAGCAGCTCGGTGGTAGTCAGGAAGCCGGCCTCGGCCAGGCCCGGCACCTCGGGCACGGCCGCGCGCGTGCCGGTGTTGATGAACACCTGCTTGGCCGTGATGGTGCGGACGCGGTCGGGGGTTTCCTGCACGCGCACCTGGCGCGGGGCCGTGAAGGTGGCGTGGCCGTGCACGACCGTAATATTCTGGTGTTCCGGGGCCAGCGACTCGCGCAGGTTGTGGCGCGACTTGGCCAGCAGGGCGTCTTTGCGGGCTATCACGGCGGGCATATCGACGGCAACTTCGCCGCCCGCCCGAATCCCCAGCTCGCCGGCCGTGCGCACCTCGTGCGCCCGGTTGGCCGAGGCCAACAGCGTTTTGGTGGGCACGCAGCCGTAGTTGAGGCATGAGCCGCCCAAGTGGGCTTCTTCAACCAGCATGACAGTGCGGCCGGCTTCAGCCAGCGCTTTGGCCAGTGGGTTGCCGGCCTGGCCGGAGCCAATGATGAGTGCGTCGCAGGAATAATCAGGCATAATAAGCAGAAAAACCGCCGGATGCAGCGGCCCTACCCATACGTAAAGCGGGGGCGGCACGAACAGCCGAACTGGAATAAAATTCATGGGGGCCACACCCGTGGCCCCGCCCGGCGCTGGGTTTCGCAGCTGCGTTGGGCGGCTCAGAACCACGTATTGCTGCCACTGCGCGAGTCGACTCTTACCCGGATATTCGGTTTGCTGGGCGGGGCCATTGTGCCGCGCCTGCTCTGGCAGGGGCAACAGAGGCGCGGGCTAAAGTCCCGTAAGGCATTGCTGATAAGTGGCTTCTTGAAACAAAGTAGGCCCTATATAGCCGGGGGCAAGCCCTGGGCTGGCGTCTGATTGAACGTCCGATAGGGTTGCGGGGGTAGGGGCAGCGGCCCGTTGTTTACGGCTCGTTGGCCCTGGCCCTCTTTCCCCTTGCCCTTGTAAAAAATCTACGCGTGGCCTACCCCCTCGGCCTCGGCCTGCTACTCGGCAGCTGCGCCGTGTATGTGCCCACGGTGCCCAGTACTCCGCTCCTCACCCAGCATCAGGTAGAAATAACCGCTGGCCTGCGCGGCATTAGCTCGCTCGAAGTGGCTGCCGCCTGGGCGCCCACCGCTCACCTGCTGCTGGCCGGCGAGTCGGCCTTTCAGGGCAGTACTACTGAAACGACGACGAATAACGTCACCACTACCTACCACAATTCGCACCGGCAGGGGGGGGTAGGCCTGGGCTACTACCGGGCCCCCACGGCGCGCTCGGCCTGGTACTGGGCCGCGGTAGGGGGGGTAGGGTTTGCCAGCGTCGAGCTGCATAGCATCGACGTGGGGTACTTTTTTATTTTTCCGGTGCCCTACGTATCAGGTCTTTACGAGGCGCGGTACCTGCGCTACTACGGGCAGCTCTATGCGGCGCGGCCGCTGGGGGCGCTCGTCACGGCCGGGGCCTCGGTGCGCGGCACACTGGTCGACTATGCCCGGCTCACCTACGAAGGCCAGCCGCTGGCGCCCACTAACCACTTTTTCGTCGAGCCCACGCTGTTTGTGCGGCTGGGCCACGGCGTGGTGAAGGGCGAAGGCACGCTGGGCCTGTCGCTGCCCACCGGCGGCGACCGTAGCAACCCGCTCAATCCGCGTACCGCGCCGGTTTCCACGCTCGTGAGCCTGGGCATTATTTTTCGGCCCGACCTGCTGGGGCGCAGCGGGCGGTAAGGCAAGCAACTTGGCACCGGCAGGTTATGGGTCTATTCTGTAGTCTGGTTAAATCCCCTTCAGCTAAGTATTTATGGCAATCTCAGGCTCAATGATGGCGGCTGGTAGCTGCCTGCTAGTAGGTGCTAGCTGCACGGTATATGCCCCCATGCAGGCCGTGATGCCCTTAGTCCGGCAGCGCGGGCAGGTCGAGGCCGGCGCCAGCTTGCAGCCCACTACCAGGCTCGAGGCCACGGCCGCCTACTCGCCCCTGCCGCACTGCGTAGTGGCTGGGGCGGGCACGGGGGCGGTGCGCACTGGCCAGCAAAATTACCTCATTACCCGGCAGGCAGAAGCCAGCCTGGGCGGCTACTGGAACCTGGGACCCAAGTGGCTGATGAACACGCTGGTTGGCAGCGGCTATGCCTACGTCGACCGCCAATACGCGTTTTGGGGTACCGAGCGCCGGGCAGGTACCTATACCAAAGCATTTGGGCAAGCTGGCCTCGCTTACCTCGCCGAGTGGGGGAGCGTTAGCTTCAGCTACCGGCTGGCACGTGTCGACTACCGCGAGCTCCAGACGGAGCTGGGCCCGCTCGCCCCTTTTCAAACGCGGCGCCACGAAGTACTGCTGGCTTCGCACCGGGTCTTTGGCGCGGCGGCCAACTGGCAGTTGCAATCAGCGGTGGGCATGTCGTTTAGCTCGTTGCAGCCGGCGGGCAGCGCGGGCAGCCAGCAAGAAAGCGACCGGTGGTTTGCGGCTGGCCTGCCGGTGCCGGTGGCTAGCTTAGGCATTATCTGGCAGCCTGGTCACTAGCCGCCCTCGGGCCACGAAACCGGGCTGGTTTCAGCCGCTGGTCCGGCTCGCCAGGCGGCAGGCAGTGAGAAGTGTGCGTTATTGCTTGCTCTCAAAAAACTTGCTCAGCGGCCGCTTGAACAAGCCACTGGTAGTACCTAGGTACACCGTGTCGCCGAGCTGCACGAGGTCGGTAAAATCGGCTTTGCCCAGGCCGTCGTTTTTTAGCTCCCGCACGCGGTAATTATTGCCGTTCCAGCGCAGCGTATAGAGACTGTTGGTTTCAATCTGGTGCGTGATGCCTACCAAACTGTCGCCTACAGAGTAGAACCCGCTGGCCCGAAAATAATCGGGCACACCCTGATGGTACTGCCAGGATTCGCCATCGTCCGTCGAAGTCAGAATACTATTCTGCCCATTGGACTCTACCGCGTATAACAGGCCCTGGTATTTGTATAAATTGGTAATGGCCAAGTTATTAGAAGTAAAAACCTTCTTAATCGAGCCATTCTGCTGCACCTTGAAGAGGCCCGAATTGATGCCGCATACCAAGAAGTAATCATCCATCGCCACTATCTGTACGTAGGCCCCATAGGTAGTGGGGTTGTTCAGCGGCGCGCTTATCGTTTGCGATTTGGCCGTGGCGGGGCTGCCCACAAAGTCGGTAGACAGCTTGCTAAGCACCAAGTGCAGCGAGTTGTCGCCGGGTATATCGGTAAGGTAACCGAAAAGCGAATAATCATTGCGGTTAATGGCACCGAATGAAAAATAGGGACCGCTCAAGTTATCGACGTACCGCACGGCATGGGGGTCGAGCTGTCGCAGGTGAATCTCGCATAGCATGTTGCTAGGCGCATGGTAGGCAGTGGGATATACCTGCGGGAGCGAGTCGCCCGGCTGCCCCCGATTGAAAAAGAAGTTGGCGTTCATCGGCATTCGGTCGCGCAGGTCATAGGGCAAGGGCGACCAGAGCATGCTGTAGGCGCTGAAGTAGCGCTGCTGGGCAGTAGGCTGAGGATTGAAGCTACCCAGGTAGCCCGCCTCTTGCAAATACATCGAATTGCCAGCCTTAACCATCTGCACGATGATTTTAGTGCTGCCAGGAACTTGCTTGACCTCCGCCCAACTGTAGATTTTATCCACCTGCACGGTAATCGTCTCAATTTCCTTCTTGCAGGCCGTCGCCAGCACCAGAGAAGCAGTGGCTAAAAGAAGCTTGGTAAGCATTTGCATAGGGGTAGGCAGGGCATTGAATATAAAAGTACCCAAAAAAAGCCCTGGCAAATACCGGAGCTTTCTCTGTATTCTTAATGAAGGGTAAACCTACTTGCTACCCAGCACGCGCAGCATGGTTTCGCCCATCTCGGCGGGCGAACGGCTATTCTTTTACTACCCGCTCGATGCGTTGGCCGGTGGCTGTTTGCACCCGTAGTAAGTAAAGGCCCGGCTGGCAGGGTAGTCGGTAGTGGGAGAGCTTGACCATCGGGTATCGTATTAGGGGCCAGGACTGGCCGCCCTAACATATCGAGTAGCGATACCTGCGCTCCCGCCGCCCCGGTACCCGTAATGGCTATGTGGTCATGGGCGGGGTTAGGAAAAAACTGCAGGGTGGGTAGGCGCCCCGGCTGGGCGGTGGCCAGAGCCACGTAGTCGCTGATGCCAATGTCATCGAGGTTGCAGCGCGGGTTGGTGGTTGCAGTCGGGTTGGTGCTGCTGAAGCGCAGGCGCACGTTGCCGCCGCGGTTGGCCACAAAGGAATAAGGTGTGAGCGTGCCCGTGAGCACGGGTGGGGCCGCGCCGTTTGCCAGCAAACTGCTATAGGTGATGCCCCCATCAGTCGAGATTTCGGGAATGAACGATACGCCCGTTTCACTACCGTAGGTGGCGGCGCTTACCGTTACCACGCCCGCCCCATTGGGCTTGTCGGTATCCATTTCCAGCGTGCCACCGCCCCGCAGCCTTGCCGAGCGGGTATCGTTGAATTTATCGGCTCCGGTCGTGGTGCCAATCAAGGCTTCGCTGAATGTCCAGCCCCCGCTGCGGAGCTGCACCGAAGCGGGGGCATAGGCTGTCTTGGTACCCAATTCAAAGTCCTCAAAAAAGCCCGTGCGCGGGGTCGTCACCACAAACGGGAGAGCAGTGACTGCTCCACCGTTGGGGTTGGTAACCGTAATAAAGCCCGTGGTAGCGCCGGTAGGCACGTTCACGTCCACGTAAGTGTCGGCGGGGCCCAGTACACCAGCCGCCGTGCCATTGAAGGAAACGCTACTGTTATAGGTAGTACTCCTGTCGCTTACAAAGATGTTGTAGCCCTCAATATGCACACGAGTACCCACCGGCCCACTAGTAGGCGAAAAGGTAGTAATGACGGGTGGTGAGGCTAGCGCAGTATAAACGATACTATTGGGCGGGGTATTGCCGCCCCCGCCAGGCCCAGGATTGCTGGCTGTCACGGAGCCGCTAATAGTGATAGTTACAGCTTTTGGCCTCACTAGCACAGTTAAGTGTGTATTACTGATGAACGTAGTAGGCCCCACCGTGAAATACGCGCTACTGTTGCTGATGGGGGCAAGGCTAACAGTGACACCCGGAACGAAGTTAGTGCCATAAATATCCACCACGGTAGGGATGCCCGCGTTGCCCGTGCTTGGTGCAATGCTCGTGACCGTGGCCACCGGATTGTAATTGGCAATAGCCGTGACGGTACCCGTCACGGCTACCACCTGCGGCGCGGCCCCCGGACTGGTCAGCGTCACGTTGCCGCTGTACGCGCCCAGCGTGGTGCCGGTCAGTCGCACGTAGAGCGGCACGTTGGCGAAGGTGCCGCCCGACTGGGTAAGAATTTGGGAAGTACCAAAACTGGTGCCCGATGTCCACGATACCTCAAAGCCCACCGGGGCGGTAGCCGTTACGGGCCCCGTTAGCTCGGTGCCCCCCACGTACACGCCTTGCTGGGGGGAGGCAGTACCTACCATCGTGGTAAAGGCGGCTAGGCTACTAGGTGTTGCTGTTAGGCTGGCGGCCGTAGGCTGGCGTAGCAGGGCCCGGCTAGAATAGAAGCAGTTGGTGAGGGCCGCTGATTTGGCGGGAGTAGAGAGTAAGAGGGTGCTAAGCACGACGAGTAGCGCCAAGTAGCAAGTAGCAAGTTGTTTCATATTGGAAAGAGTAGAAAAGCTACCCCAATAGTTGCTAAATCTTATCGAGTAACCTCAAAATAAAAAAGAATACCCCAGCTAGCAAGCCAGGGTATTCAGGTAGGTGATTAACGGCTAAGCTGGGAAAACTTACTTGCTACCCAGCACGCGCAGCATGGTGTCGCCAATTTCGGCGGGCGAATCCACGACGTGGATGCCGCACTCGCGCATGATGGCCATTTTGGCGGCGGCCGTGTCGTCGGCGCCGCCCACGATGGCGCCGGCGTGGCCCATGCGGCGGCCGGGAGGCGCGGTTTGGCCGGCGATGAAGCCGACGACGGGCTTCTTGTTGCCAGTTTCCTTAATCCAGCGGGCGGCTTCGGCTTCCATGCCGCCGCCGATTTCGCCAATCATCACGATGCCTTCGGTCTCGGGGTCGTTCATCAAGAGCTCTACCGCCTGCTTGGTGGTGGTGCCGATGATGGGGTCGCCGCCGATGCCGATGGCCGTGGTCTGGCCCAGGCCGGCCTTGGTGAGCTGGTCCACGGCCTCGTAGGTCAGCGTGCCCGACTTCGACACAATCCCTACCCGTCCTTTTTGGAAGATAAAGCCGGGCATGATACCCACTTTACACTCGCCGGCCGTGATAACGCCGGGGCAGTTGGGGCCCACCATCGTGATGCCGGGCCGGTCCTTGAGGTAGTGCTTCACGGCAATCATGTCCTTGGTCGGGATGCCTTCCGTGATGGTCACGATGACTTTAATACCGGCCTGGGCGGCTTCCAGAATCGCGTCGGCAGCGAAGGCCGGGGGCACGAAGATGATGCTGGTATCGGCCTGGGTGGCGGCTACGGCGTCGGCCACGGTGTTGAATACGGGCCGGCCGAGGTGCTCGGTGCCGCCCTTGCCGGGCGTTACGCCGCCCACTACCTGGGTGCCGTAATCCATCATTTGCTGCGCGTGGAACGAGCCTTCGGAGCCGGTGAAGCCCTGCACGATGACCTTGGAATCTTTGTTGACGAGAACGCTCATGGGCGGCTAACTTGTTGGGAAGAATGAATTGGGGCAAAAGTAGGGCCGGGGCCGCCATTACCCGCACACCCAGCCCCGCCCGACCGCCGGGCCTACCTTTGTGGGCCAATTAGCTCCCTACCCCCTCCCCACCTGGCAGTATGTACTACGACCATATTATCGACACCCTTGGCAATACGCCGCTCGTGCGGCTCAACAAAGTTACCGAGGGCATTAAAGGCACTATTCTAGCTAAGGTTGAGTACTTTAACCCCGGTAACTCGGTGAAGGACCGCATGGCCCTGCGCATGGTGGAAGATGCCGAAAAGGCCGGCCTCCTCCAGCCCGGCGGCACCATTATCGAGGGCACCAGCGGCAACACCGGCATGGGCCTGGCCCTGGCCGCCATTGCCAAGGGCTACAAAACCATCTTTGTGATGAGCGACAAGCAGAGCAAAGAAAAGCAGGACATCCTGCGCGCCGTGGGCGCCGAGGTGGTCGTGTGCCCCGTTGATGTGGCCCCCGACGACCCGCGCAGCTACTACTCGGTGGCCCGCCGCCTCAACCAGGAAACGCCTAACTCGTTCTACCCCAATCAGTACGATAATACCTCTAACACCGCGGCGCACTACGAAACTACCGGCCCCGAACTATGGGCTGGCACTGAGGGGCGCATTACGCACCTGGCGGCGGGGGTAGGCACGGGCGGCACCATCTGCGGCAGCAGCAAGTATTTGAAGGAGCAGAGCCCGGCCGTTTTCACGCTGGGCATCGACACCTACGGCTCCGTTTTCAAAAAATATAAGGAAACCGGTATCTTCGACCCGAACGAAATTTATCCCTATAAAACGGAGGGTATCGGTGAGGATATTTTGCCTAAAAACGTGGACTTTAGCGTTATCGACCAGTTTATTAAAGTGACCGACAGGGATGCCGCGCTGATGACGCGCCGCCTGGCTCGTGAGGAAGGCTTGTTCGTGGGCTGGAGCTGCGGCTCAGCCGTATTTGGCGCGTTAGCGTATGCCCGTGAGCACCTTACGGAGCAAGATACGATGGTCATTATCTTGCCCGACCACGGCACGCGCTACCTGGGCAAGATTTATAACGATGACTGGATGCGGGCGCAGGGTTGGCTATAAATGGTAGCCGGGCTTGCCAAAGCAACGCCCGATTGCTAACTTCGTTAACTTAACCCGAGATAGTTTATGACTGACGCGCTCAACCACATCGTGCTGATAGAGGACAACGAGACGACGAGCTTTCTAAACAATCGCTTATTAAGCAGACTGGGTGTGGCGCGGCAAGTCACCTCCTTCTCAAAAGCCGACGAAGCCACGCAGTTTATCTGGGGTAGCGAGCCGGCCGCGTCGCAGGCGGCCCCCGATTTAGTTTTTGTGGACTTGAAGATGCCCGGCATGAGCGGCTTCGATTTTCTGGAGCGCTACAGCCAGCTGCCCGCCGCCGTGCAGGAGCGCACCGTGGTGGCCGTGCTCACGACCTCGATGCACGCCGCCGACACCGCCCGCGTGGCCCAGTATCCCAACGTGGAGTACCTTACTAAACCCCTGACCGAGGAAAAAATGCAGCGCCTGCTAGCCAAACGCTTCGCGTTAAGCAATGGGTAAGTGAGCAGGTGAGTAAATGAGTAAGGGGGGTAGGGCGTTCTCACATTCGAACGCCCTACCCCCCTTACTCATTTACTTCACGAAGGCAAACCGCTCGCCGTCGAACAGGCCTTTGTCGCTGAGCTTGAGGCTAGGAATAACCAGCAACGCCATGAACGACAGCGTCATAAAGGGCGCTTGCAGGCCCGAGCCGAGTTGGGTTTTAGCAAAGTCGTCGAGGGCCGAGTAGGCCGCCGCCACCGCGGGGCCGGGCTGGTCCGACATGAGGCCGGCCACGGGCAACGGCAACACCTGCGCGGCACCGCCAGCACCCACGGCGGCCAGGCCACCCTGCGCGGCCACTACCAGGTTGATGGCGCGGGCCAGGCTCTCGTCATCGCAGCCCACGGCTGTGATATTGTGTGAGTCGTGGCCCACGCTGCTGGCCAGTGCGCCCTGCTTCAGCCCAAAGCCTTTGATAAAAGCCACCGCCGGCGGCGCGCCGGGCGTGTAGCGGTTCAGCACCACCAGCTTGAGCACGTCCTGCGCCGGGTCGGGCTGCACCAGCCCGCCGGTAATAGGTAGCACCAAATCGCGCCGCGCCGTAATAAGCTGGCCATCAAAGCATTCGATAACGGGAAAAATACTTGTTTGGGCGTTGGCGGCGCTGGGGGGGGGTAGGGCCAGCGCGGCGGCCTCGATGGGCTGGGCGTGAAAGTTGTTGACCATCGCCACCGGCGCGGGGGGTAGGAGGCAGCGGCCATCTTCGGCCACCAGCACGCCGTCGAGGTAGGTTTTAAGAACCTGAAAATCAGTTAGGTTATTGACCAGGATAAAGTCGGCGGGGTCGCCCACGCG
>CAZZWL010000160.1:0-10835 GCA_964657755.1 uncultured Rhodanobacter sp. | reverse complement strand
GTACCAACTCGGAACCTGGATTAATCGTCCACAAAATCCGTGAAATCCGCTAAAATCCGTGCTAATCAGTGGTCCTGAGCGAACAAGAAATTCTGCGCCGTCACAAGCTCGATGAGCTGAAGGCCCTGGGCATTGAGCCCTACCCCTCCGAATTATTTGATGTCAATTTTTCGGCCCAGGAAATCCACGACAACTACCATCCCGAGCTTAATAATTTTCAGGAGGTGGCCCTGGCCGGGCGCCTCATGTCGGTGCGCGTGATGGGCAAGGCCTCCTTCGCGGAGTTGATGGACTCGTCGGGCCGCATTCAGCTCTACGTGAACCGCGACGAAATTTGCCCCGGCGAGGACAAGACGCTGTACAACACGGTGTTCAAAAAGCTACTCGACCTCGGCGACTTCATCGGGGTTAAGGGCCACGTGTTTAAGACGCAGGTGGGCGAAACGTCCATTCACGTGAAGGAGCTGACGCTGCTGGCCAAAGCCCTGCGGCCCCTACCCGTGGTTCGGCGCGTAAAGGACGAGGCGACTGGCGAGGAAATCACCTACGACGCCTTCACCGACCCCGAGCAGCGCTACCGCCAGCGCTACGTGGACATGGTGGTGAACCCGCAGGTGCGCGAGACGTTCATTAAGCGTACGCAGCTGGTGCAGGCCATGCGCAACTACCTGAACGACAAAGGCTACCTGGAGGTCGAAACCCCCATTTTGCAGCCGCTCTACGGCGGCGCGGCGGCCCGGCCCTTCAAAACGCACCACAACACGCTGGACATGACGCTCTACCTGCGCATTGCCAACGAGCTGTACCTGAAGCGCCTCATCGTGGGCGGCTTCGATGGCGTGTACGAGTTCTCGAAGGACTTCCGCAACGAGGGCATGTCGCGGTTCCACAACCCCGAGTTCACCCAAATGGAGCTCTACGTGGCGTACAAAGACTACGCCTGGATGATGGACCTGGTGGAGGAAATGGTGGAGCGCGTGGCCCTGGCCCTGCACGGCAAAACCGAAGTGCGGGTGGGCGACAACGTCATCAACTTCCAGCGCCCCTGGCAGCGCTACACCATGTTTGAGGCCATCGAAAAGTTCACCGGCGTGGCCATCGGCGAGATGGACGAGGCCGCCCTGCGCGAAACGGCCGCCAAGCTCAAAGTGGGCCTCGACCCCAGCATGGGCAAATCGAAAATCATCGACGAGATTTTTGGGGAGCACGTGGAGCCCAAGCTCATCCAGCCCACCTTCATCACCGACTACCCCGTCGAGATGTCGCCGCTGGCCAAAAAGCACCGCGACCACCCCGGCCTCGTGGAGCGTTTCGAGGCCATCTGCAATGGCAAGGAAATCTGCAACGCGTTCTCCGAGCTCAACGACCCCATCGACCAGCGCCAGCGCTTCGAAGACCAGCTGGAGCTGGGCAAGCGCGGCGACACCGAGGCAATGGTGCTTGACGAGGACTTCCTGCGCGCTCTGGAGTATGGGATGCCACCCACGGCGGGCCTGGGCATCGGCATCGACCGCCTCAGCATGATTATGACTAACTCGCACTCCATCCAGGACGTGCTCTTCTTCCCGCAGATGCGGCCCGAAGTAGTGGCGCAGGAAAAAGCTCAGCCGAGCGCTTCGTAGCGCCGCACTGGCAGCCAACCCCAAAAAGGCCCGCTCCCAACGAAGGGAAGCGGGCCTTTTTTGCGGAAATTCTGTGCTAATAAAAAATGGCAGCAGCGCTTAGGCAAGGTCCGCAACGTAGTCTTCATCGCCCGCCAGCGAGCGGCCATTGCCCGCGCCGGCAGGGGTAGCGAGGTCACCGGGCTCGGTACTGCTCATAGAAGTGAGTAGCGCATCGGCAGCGTGCTGGTCGGGGCTTTTGCCCGTCGCCGCAGGCTGGCCCTGGAACCTGATGAGGGCATCCTGCGCCTGCTTACCAAAGCCGCCCCACCACTTGCGGGCCGACTCACGCAGGTCGTTGCGGGCATCTTCGCCAGTTTCGGGGGCTAGCAGCAGGCCTGCTACAATGCCAGCAGTGGCACCAGCTAAGAGCGAGACGATGACTTTTCCGTTGTCGTTGGGCATAAGTGAGATAAGCTAAATACTACGTAAAGAGGGAAGAATAATAACGAGAACGCGGCTAAGCACGAAGTGGAAAGTAAAAGACCCTGCGCCGCGTAGCACAGGGTCTTTTACTTTAGCTACTCAGCGTAACAGGTACTTTATTTGATGGCGTCTTTAGCGGCATCAGCACCTTTGTTAGCGGCATCTTTAACAGCGTCGGCACCTTTGCCAGCGGCATCCTTGGCTTTATCAGCCAAGTCACTACCCTTGCCGGAAAGGTCGTTAATCATTTTAGTGATTTCCGACTTGCCTTTGCCCAGTTTGTCCTGCAGCTTGCCAATGAGTTCGTCGCCTTTGCCTTCCGCGTAGCTCAAGTCTTCATCCGTAAGCTGCGCGTACTGCTGTTTTAGCTTGCCTTTGATATCGTCCCAGTTACCCTTGATGTTGAGGCTACCACCGGCGCCCAGCACACCCAGGTCTTCGAGCTTATCGCTCAGGCCTTTGAATTTAGTTTCAAGGTCCGCGCTGTACTTGCTGAACTGGTCGCCCAGCTGATTGCTATAGTCCTTGGCGGCACCCTTCCAGGTTTCGAGAGTAGCCGTACCCTTGTCGGGAGCCAGCAGAATGCCGGCGATAATGCCAGCGCCAGCGCCAGCGAGGGCGGCGAGGAGAATTTTGCCTGCGTTGTTATCTTCTTCGCGATACGACATGAGAAGGAAAAGAAAAGTGATAAGGTGGGTTGGTCGGAGCGGGCACGGTGTTGTCCACGGCCCCAGGGTTTGGCAGCTATACGGGTGGTAAGGCCGCAGGTTGGGACGCTGGCTCATTTTCTTGGTTCTGGCTGGTTCATTCAGCACCAACCGCTTACCTTGTCGGTCCTCACTGGGCCCTTAAATTCCTGTTATGCGCCATTTTGGCTTTTGCCTCCTACCCCTCGCCAGCGGCCTGTTGCTGAGCGCCTGCCACCCGCGGGCAGCCACGGGGCCGAGCACCTCGGTGGCGGCCTGCCTCGATTCGAGCCGTATCAATCCACGGGCTGCCTGCACAATGGACTATAGCCCCGTCTGTGGCTGCAATGGCCTCACGTATGCCAACGCCTGCGTGGCCCGCAACGCGGGCCTGCTCAGCTTTCGGGCCGGCCCTTGCCCTGGCCGGCCCTAATTTTGCGGCATCAGCTTACCTTCTCTCATGGCCTCCGAAAAAAAGTACTTCCGCAACCCTAAACCCTTCCGCGTGCCCACCACCGACGGCAAGCTCATTGAAGAGCACGTGGGCCTGGCCAGCAGCCAAACACCCCAGTACAGCGTAGCCCACATGGTAGCGCCGCCCCAGTGGAGCGAGCCGCACCAACGCCCCGAATTTGACGAGATAACCATTGTAGTGCGAGGTCGTAAACGCTTTGAAATTGATGGTGATATAGTTGAGTTGCTGGCTGGCGAGTCGTTGTTGATTCGAGCTGGCGCCCGCGTCCGCTATTCCAATCCGTTCGATACCGAATGTGAGTATTGGTCAGTCTGCGTGCCGGCCTTCAGCCCGGCTACCGTGCACCGGGAAGAGTAACTGCCCCTGTTTTATATGACCACTGCCCTCGCTACCTATCCTTTTCTTAACGTGCTGCTGCACACCGGCAAGCGTACTGTCTTAGAAACGGAGTGGCTGGGGTTTGCGGGTAGCACCGATTTTCGACTGGTATTAGCGGAAGCCGTGCGCCTGGCCCGCCAGCACCACGCGACGGGCTGGGTAGCCGACGACCGGCGCCTGGGGGCCGTGCGGCCCAAAGACCTGGATTGGGCACATCAGCACGTGCTGGTACCCCTGGCCGGGCTGGGAATACTACGTTTTGCGCACCTGGAATCGGAAGAGGTACTCAACCGCATCACCATCAACGGGATGTATCAGAGTGCGCTTCCCGACCTACCCTACGAGTTTCGGCACTTCACCTCCTTATTCGAGGCCCGGGCCTGGGCAGGCAGCTAGCGCCGCAGTGCGTAGCGGCGGCGAACTGCTACGCCAGCTAGTTCCGCCACTTTCCGCGGTAAAAAGTTCCGAAAAAGGACTTTATTTATTTTCATTAGTATCCCAAACCAGGGGCTTAAGTGGGGCCGTATGTGCACACCCTCCTACCCCTTGCTAATGAAAGTACTACAGCTAGAAGACGAGAGCCAGCTAGTCAGCCGCTTATACGCTCGGGACGAAACCGCGATGGCTCACTTCTACAAGCACTACAAACGCGCGCTCTACCATACTATCTGGCGCATTGTGCGGCAAAATGAACTAGCTGAGGATTTGCTACAGGAATGCATGGTGAAATTTTGGATAGCCTTTCCAACTTACGACACCCGCAAGGGACGGCTCTTTACCTGGGCCCTGCAAATTGGGCGAAACCTGGCTCTTGACTGCCTGCGGGAGCAACGCCGCAAAACCCAGCTAACGCTGCCGCTCACCGAGGCACTAACGAGCGACCGGGCGGCGCCTACTACCTTCCATCCCGAGCACATTGGCGTGCGTGACTGGCTAAACCTACTGAGTGCCGGCGACCGCCGATTACTGGAACTATTATATTTGGAGGGCTATTCGCAATCGGAAGTAGCCAAGGAATTGGCCATCCCCCTGGGCACGGTTAAAACGCGGGCGGGCCGCATTATCCGCAACCTAACGCGCGTGGTCAACTAATTATACTTGCCTGGGGCGGGCCCTACCCCCTTCCCGTTTAGTGGTAGCAACTTATTGCACCGGTAAAACCAAGTCCGCGCACCCAGTCGTTTTGCTCACGGTATCGTGAAGTTGAACTGACCAAGAGCTTTTTTATTCTTCAGTCAATCCAGTACATTCTTGGTTTCGTACTGTATTGACGATGAAAAATCTTGACTCCCCCGCCCCCATTCTCTCTACCTTCATCAGTCTCAGCCGGGATATTGCCTGGCAGAGTCAACTCCGCCGGAGCGTAAGCCTTTATCTGGCCCTCGGCAGCCAGCCCATTAATACCCACGAACTGGAAACGCTTTTACAACGCACTGAGGAGGAGCTAGTCCAATATCTTCTGCAGGGCGAGCGGCCAACAGCCACGGCCATCAAACACGCACAACTGGCCCTGGATGTGGCCCAAAATAATTTGCTACAGTCAGAAGCTGACGTGCAGCAGCTACTCCAGACTCTTTCCACCGACCAGGCGCTTTTCTACGCGGAGCCAGCGCCAGTCCCTTCCCCTGCGGCTAAAAGCACTCCGTAAATAACTACTTAGCAATCAGGCAAATAAGAGGGGGTAGCAAGGCATGGCCTTGCTACCCCCTCTTATTTGCCTGAAGCCCCAGGGCACAAAAAAAGGCCGCGCCACCCGGCACGACCCTTTCCAAACCCGGACGCAGCGAGAATTCCCACCCAGCGCTGGTCCGTGGCTCCAACCCAGGGGTTAATGCCGGAACAAAAGTTCGCGGTACTTCACCAGGGGCCAGTCCTCATCGGCCACAAGCAGTTCCAGCTTGTCGGCCGCGCGGCGAATTGCCGCGAATTTATCCTTTACCGTATCGCAGTACGCAATGGCACGCTCCCGGGCATTTTCAATCTTATTGGCAACTTTACGGGCCTCCAGCATCGCATCAACCGTAGTTTTGATGGTCGATACGTAGCGGGAGATATCTTTAATCATTTCCACCGTTACCTGGCTGTGCTCATCATCAAGGCCCAGGTCGCGCAGGCCGCTCACATTCTGCACCAGTTTATTCTGGTAGATAAGGGCCGTGGGAATAACGTGGTTAATGGCCAGGTCGCCGAGTACGCGGCTCTCAATCTGAATCTTTTTAGTGTAGTCCTCAAGTAAAATCTCGTGGCGGGCGTGCAACTCAATTTCCGACAGGATGCCGTGACGGGCAAACAGTTCGGCCGCATCGTCGCGCACCATCGCATCGAGGGCTAAGGGGGTAGTAGGCACGTTGGCTAGGCCGCGGCGGGCCGCCTCATCGCGCCACTCATCCGAGTAGCCATTGCCTTCAAACCGGATGTCCTTCGAGGATATTACGTAACTGCGCAAAACATCCACAATAGCCACTTCTTTTTTCTTGCCTTGGGCAATCAGCTCATCTACTTCCTGTTTGAAGTCGATAAGCTGGTCGGCCACAATGGCGTTTAGGGTAGTCATGGCCGATGAGCAATTGGCCGAGGACCCTACGGCGCGCAGCTCAAATTTGTTGCCGGTGAATGCAAACGGCGAGGTCCGGTTGCGGTCGGTGTTGTCGAGCAGAATGGCCGGAATCTTATCAATACCCAGCTTGAGGTAGATATTGTCGCCTTTGTCGAGCGGCAGCTTAGCGGTGCGCTCCAATTCGTCGAGTACGCCGTCGAGCATCGAGCCCAGAAACACCGACATGATGGCGGGCGGAGCTTCGTTGGCCCCCAGGCGGTGGTCGTTGCTGGCCGAGGCAATGCTGGCGCGCAGCAAGTCACCGTAGCGGTGCACGGCCTTCACCGTAGTGATGAAGAAGGCCAGAAACTGGAGGTTTTCCTTGGGGCGGCGGCCGGGGGCAAGCAGATTAACGCCCGTGTCGGTGCTCATTGCCCAGTTGTTGTGCTTACCCGAGCCGTTGACACCCGCGAAGGGCTTTTCGTGCAGCAGTACCTTAAAGTTGTGCTTCAGAGCCACGCGGTCCATCACATCCATCAGCAGCTGATTGTGGTCGATGGCCAGGTTGGCATCCTCAAACGTGGGAGCGCACTCAAACTGGTTGGGAGCCACTTCATTGTGGCGCGTGCGCAGCGGGATACCGAGCGCGTTGGCCTCTTCTTCGAAGTCGAACATGAAGCCATGGACGCGGGGCGGAATCGAGCCGAAGTAGTGGTCTTCGAGCTGCTGGCCCTTGGCCGAAGCGTGGCCAAATAGCGTGCGGCCGGTCATAACCAGGTCGGGCCGGGCATCGTAGAGCGCCTTGTCGACCAGGAAATATTCCTGCTCGATACCGAGCGTGGTATTCACGCGCTGCACGTCTTTATCGAAGTACTGGCAGACGTCAACCGCAGCTTTTTCCAGCACGGCTAACGACTTGAGCAACGGGGCTTTATAATCAAGAGCCTCGCCGGTGTAGGCCACGAAAATCGTGGGAATACAGAGCGTCTTCGTGCCTACCGTTTCGATGATAAAGGCGGGTGAAGTGGGGTCCCAGGCGGTGTAGCCACGCGCCTCAAACGTGTTGCGGATGCCGCCGTTGGGGAACGACGAAGCATCGGGCTCCTGCTGCACGAGTGCGGAGCCTTTGAAGTTCTCAATCGGCCGGCCGTCCGAGTTCAGGTCAAAGAAGGAGTCGTGCTTTTCGGCGGTAGCGCCGGTTAGCGGCTGAAACCAGTGGGTGTAGTGGGTAGCACCCTTGGCCATAGCCCAGGTTTTCATGGCGGCGGCTACGGCGTCGGCTACCGAACGCTCGACCGGGGAGCCGTGCTTAATAGCTGTTTGCAGCTTCTTGAAATACTCACCGGGCATGTTGGCCCGCATAGCTTCCAGATTGAACACGTTTTGCCCGAACGAGTCAGACCGGCGGGCCGCCAAGGGCTTTACAGTCAGCGCGTGGCGCTGGTCGACAAGTTCGAGGGCTTTGAAGCGTAGAATGGCCATACTGGCTGGGTCAGAATTAAGAGAAATGGCGTAGGATGGGCAAATGTAATAAAAAAATACATTTGGCGGAAAAATACCCGACAAAATGGGGGGTATTGCAGCTAAATAGGTTGTTTTACTCGTCCCACCCTTCTTTTTAGTAGGTCCTTCCGCGAATTACTGACATTGCGGGCGCAACCAGCTAATTTTAGCTGGACTATATGCGCTGAAAATTGCCGCTATCATAATAAACTATCGAAGAAAGACTAGAACTAAGCTCAGAAAGCCCTGAAAATCACAGTCTCATCTTCCGGCAGATATAGCTGCCCTAAACTCTTTAGTGACCAAGTCCCCACCAAAGGTATTCTACCCTGCTCTGGCTGGCCAGTACCTTTGTGGCGATGCTACGGGATTTGGTTAGCCGCTTTCGCCAGTTTCGCCGCCAGCTGCGGCAGCGGCAGCAGCGCGCCGACCTTGACCGCACCGACGCCGCGACCCTGGCCACCCAGGCCACGCCCGACCCGACGCGCCTGCTGGTTATCCGCAACGACTCCATTGGCGACTACCTCCTATACCGGCCCTGGCTGCGCCGCCTGAGCGAAGTGGCGCACGGCCGGGGCCAGCGCCTGACTTTGCTGGCCAATGCCCTGTGGGCGCCGCTGGCCCGCGCCTGGGATGCCGACTTGGTGGAGGAGGTAGTGGCCGTAGATTTTGGGCGCTTTACTACTGACCTGGCCTACCGGGCCGAAGTGCTGCGCGGCGTGGGGGCGGTGGGTTTTGGCGAGGTGGTATATCCACTGCACGTGCGTGAGGCGGCCGTGGAAAACTTCATCCGCTTTATGCGGGCGCCGGTGCGGGTAGCCAGCCAGGGCGAGCACCGCACCGGACCGTGGTTCGAGGTACTCGACGCGGGCTACACGCGGCGGCTGCCCACCGCGCGCGCGGTGCTGTTTGAGTACGACCGTAACCGCGAGTTTTTTAGAAATTGGCAGGCCGGCGCCAGTGAGTTGCCCCCCCTACTCCCTGCTACGGGGCCCGTTCCCGCGCCGCCTACCCCCCTGCGCCTGCCCGACGCCGTGCTGGCGGCCGGCGCGGCCGAAGCTGCGGTAGCTGGTCCTTACATCGTGCTGTTTCCGGGGGCCAGCGCCCGGCAGAAGCGCTGGCCGGCCGGGCACTTTGCCCAACTGGCCAGCATGCTGCACCAGCGCTACGGGAGCCAGTACCGGCTGGTGCTGGCCGGCAGCCCCGCCGATGCCGCCCACGCTACGCGCATCAGGCAGGTGGCTGGGCCCGGCGTGCCGCTCGATAACCGGTGCGGGCAAACTGACCTGCCGGGCCTGGCCGCGCTGGTGGCCGGCGCCCGCCTGCTTATTAGTAATGACACCGTGGCCGCCCACCTCGCCGCCCAGGCCGGCACGCCCTGCCTGGTGCTGCTGATGGGCGAAAATTACGGCAAGTTTTTTCCCTACCCCCCCACCCTGCTGCGAGCGCCCTGCCGCTGCCTGTTTCCGCCCAGCCAGGAGGCGCGCTTTGCGCAAGGCGATTTCAGCCCGCCGGCCACCGACCCCGATATCAGCCAGATTGCGCCGGCGCGGGTGCTGGCCGCAGTTGGTGAAATGATGAGTTTGTGAGGTGGTGAATTTGCGCGCCTGGTTTACATGGGTACGCGGCTGACCACAACCCCTACCGCACGCTCATCCTCTCACCACTTCACCTTCGTCGTACCTTTGGGGGCTTATGACTCCCCAAACCGTTGCCTTTTATACGCTGGGCTGCAAGCTCAATTTCTCCGAATCGTCGGCCCTGGGCCGGCAGTTTGAAGAGCGCGGCGTGCGCCGCGTCGAGTTTGAGCAGGGCGCCGACGTGTACGTCGTGAATACCTGCTCCGTCACCGACCATGCCGACCGCAAGTGCCGGCGGGTGGTGCAGCAGGCCCTCAAGCACAATCCAGCTGCCTTTGTGGCCATCGTGGGCTGCTACGCGCAGCTCAAGCCCCAGGAAATCGCCAGCATTCCGGGCGTGGGCGCGGTACTGGGCGCGGCCGAGAAATTTCGGCTGGCCGAGATTTTGAGCGAGCTGGAACTCCCTACCCCCGGCGCGGCGGCCGGGCCGGGCCGGGTGTTTGCCTCGCCCATCAGCGCGGCGCACGAGTTTCACCCGGCGCAGTCGCTGGGCGAGCGCACCCGCACGTTTTTGAAGGTGCAGGATGGCTGCGACTACTCGTGCTCGTTCTGCACCATTCCGCTGGCGCGGGGCGCCAGCCGCTCGGGCAGCGTGGCCTCGGTGGTGGCGCAGGTGGAGCAGCTGGCTACGCAAGGCGTGCGGGAAGTAGTGCTCACGGGCGTTAATCTCGGCGACTTTGGTATTCAAGGCCCCGAGCGCGAGCGGCGCGAGAGCTTCACGCAGCTGGTGGAGGCATTAGATAAAATTGACGGGATGCGCCGCTACCGCATCAGCTCGTGCGAGCCCAACTTGCTCACCGACGAGATTATCCGGACCGTGGCGGCGTCGCGGTGCTTCATGCCGCACTTCCATTTGCCGCTGCAAAGCGGCTCCGACAAAATCCTGGGCCTGATGCGCCGCCGCTACCGCCGCGCCCTCTACGCCGACCGGGTGGCGCGCATCAAGGAGCTGATGCCGCACGCCGGCATCGGGGTCGATGTGATTGTGGGCTTCCCCGGCGAGACGGAGGCCGACTTTCTGGAAACCTACCAGTTTCTCAACGAGCTGCCCATCAGCTACCTGCACGTATTTCCGTATTCGGAGCGGGCCAATACGCTGGCCCCTACCCTGCCCGGCCGGGTGCCCGAGCGCGTGCGCACCGAGCGCACCACCCAGCTGCGCAGCCTCTCAGAAAAGAAAAAACGCGCCTTCTACGAGCAGCACGCGGGCTTCGAAACCGAGGTGCTTTTCGAGGATGACGTAACCGATGGCCGCGTGGAGGGCTACACGCCCAACTATATCCGCGTGGCCGCCAAGTACGACCCGCTGCTGGTAGGCGAAATCCGCGCCCTGCGCCTCACCCAAGTCAATGCCCTGGGCCTGATGGAAGCCGAGGAAACCGGCATACTCATCACAGACCACTGATTAGCACGGATTTTACCGGATTTCACGGATTTTGTGGACGATTATCTGACACGCTTCGCCCCAGAAAATGCTCGCTTTGCTGAGGACTTTTTAGAGCGAATTAAGGCCGCAGGATTAACTAATAC
>CAZZWL010000159.1:0-10886 GCA_964657755.1 uncultured Rhodanobacter sp. | reverse complement strand
TTTCCATATTGGAACATCGGACCCCTTCCCGTTAGAATATAATCGGGGGCTACGTCCATCTTCTCTACTAAGAATGTAGCCAGCTCTATGCTTACGCCCCGCCGACCCGCCTCAATATTGTTCAAATAGCCCCTAGACACACTTATACGCTGGGCAAAGTCTAGTACGCTGGCACCAAGTGCTTCGCGCACCTTGGTCAACCGCTCATTAATAGTACTGGCTTGCTTCATACAGTGAGGCGACACTTTTTTATTCCAGATAGAAAAAAATAAGTGTCGGAACGCTTGGTTTTATTCCACATGCCCTCCCCGCTTACCCTATCCCCTTCTATCCCTCCCCTTTGGGAAAGGGGCTGGGGGTAGGGTAAGCGGGGAGGGCATGGTGTACCAGCTTGTTAACCCAGCGGCAGCCTGGTAGCTACCGCGCCCGCTCCACCTTCACCAGCGCGCCCACCAGCGACACCAGCGCCGTGATGACGTAGAATAATACGCTCACGCTCACCGCCACCGGTGTGCTGAGAGCGAAGAGCTGGGCGCCGTACAAAAACGTCAGCTCGCGCGCCCCCAGGCCGCCCACCGTGAGGGGCAGCACCGCCGCGATGCTGGAGGCCAGAAACACCAGTAGGTAGGGCAGCACCGGCCCATCGGCCGCGCCCAGCGCCGCCAGCAGCGCCCAGGCGCACAGCACCTGCGCGCCCTGCACGCCCAGCGCCTCCCACGAGGTGCGCCCGAAAGCGCGGCGAAACTCGCCGAACAGCTGCCGGCCCAGCGCGTAGCTCAGGCCCAGGCCCAGCGGCACCAGCACCAGCGGCATCGCCCGCCACCAGGGGGGTAGGGCCAGCGCGCCGGCCGGGCGCAGCTCGGCGGCCGGCACCGCGGCCAGCAGTCCCAGCAGCAGCACCAGCAGGGCCACCATGCCGCTGAGCCTATCCAAGAGCAGGGCCCGAAAGATGAGGCCCCGCCGCCCCGGAAACTCACGCCCCAGCAAGTACACCTTGTAGCCGTCGCCACCCACGCCGCCGGGTAAAAACAGGTTGTAGAACATCCCTAGCCAGTACAATCGTAAATTATAGCGCTCGGTGAGCTGGATATCCACGGTGCGAAAAAACGTGTTCAGCCGCACCGACGAAATCAGTTTGGAGAGCGTGAACAGCGCCGCCGCCAGCGCCAGCCAGCCCGGCCGCGCCTGCCGCAGCGTGCGGCCCAGGGCCGGCAGGTCGAGGTGGCGCGCCACCAGCCACAGCGCCCCGGCCATGAAAGCCAGCTTGAGCAGCAAGGCCGCGTAGCGGCGCCAGGGGGGGGCAGGCCGGGGGGCAGCCTCGGGGGCGGGCGGGCGGCTCACGGCTGGAGTTCGATTAGCCGGAAGTGGATATTGCGGTCCACCCGCATCGTGTCGAGGGTGCGGTAGCGCAGGCCGCTGAGCCAGTACTCGTCGCCCAGGTACAGCGTGTCGGGGTGGGGCGGGTGGGTGGCGGTGCGCAGCGTTTGGCCCCGGCCGCGGGCAATGTAGAAGGCCTCCACGTTGTCGAGCGGGGTGCCGGGCAGCAGCAGCAGCGGCCGGGTCCTGGTTTCGCGGCCAATGCGCTCGGCGGCGGTGCGGTAGGGCACTTCGGCCGAGGTTTGCATGCGGGCCGGGAAGATGAACACGTCGAACGCCAGCCGCAGCACCAGCAGGTAGTAGCCCAGCACCAGCAGGCGATAATCAACTAGTTTCCAGAACAGATACGTGCCCAGCGCCAGCGCCGCGAACAGTCCCAGGCTGAGGGGCCACGAGGCCGGCACGCCGCGCAAAAATGCCACGTGCGCCGCCGCTAGCAGCCCTACCCCCTCGGCGGCCCGCAGCACGGGCGGCCCCAACAGCGACGCGGTGCTGACGAGCAGCAGCGCCAGCAGCGCGGCATCGAGCCAGCCCACCCGCGCGGCCGGCCGCGCGCTGGTGCGTGTAGAGCGGAATAACTACCGTGAGGCCCAGCGGCACCAGCATAAACAGGTAGCGCGGAATGGTGGCCGGCGACAGCCAATAGACCGGCAAAATGGCCAGAAACAGCAGCGCATTATACCGCAAAAACGGCTGCCCCAGCACCCAGCGGCGCGCGCCCGGCACCAGCAGGCAGGCCACCAGCAGCGTCCAGGGCAGGAAGTGCTTGATGAAATCGAACGGAAACAGCAGCACGTAGCGGATGGAATCGGCCAGCGGCTGGGCGGCCACCGTGCGCTGACTCGACTGCGACCACAGCGTTTCCAGGGCGGTTTCGAGGGAGTTGTGGCGGCTATAAATCAGGAAATACGTACCCAGAATGGCCAGCATCACCCCTACCCCCAGCACGTGCTGCCAACTGAACAAGCGCCGCCACTGCCGGGTGTCGAGGCAATAAACGAGCAGCGCCAGGCCCTGAAACACCACCGACGGCAGCCCTTTCAGTAAAAAGCCCACCGCCGTGAGCGCGTAGGTGAGCACGAAGAGCCGCACCCACTGCCCGCGCTGCCCCAGGTACCACACGGCCATGAAGCCCAGCCACGTGAGGGCCGCATGCCAGAGGTCAATCAGCCCCAGAAAGGAATCGTAAAACAATACCCGGCCGGTAGTGGCAAACGCCAGCGCCACCGTGAAGGCCAGCCGCGAGCCCAGCTGCGGGCGCAGCACCCGCCACAGCGCCGTGGTGTAGAGCAGCAGCGCCGCGATGGTGGGCAGGCGCAGCACCCATTCATCCTGCCGCCCCGTGAGCCGAAACAGCGCCACCAGCAGCCAGTTGAAGAGCGGCGGCTTATTGTAATAAGGAAAGCCCTGGAGCGTGGGCGAAAAAAAGCGGCCCGAGTAGTGCATTTCCAGCGCCACCAGGGCCCGAATGGGCTCGTCTACCAGCAGCGGCTGCCAGCCCAGGTGCAGCAGCAGCGCCGGCAGCGCCAGCGCCAGCGTGAAGGCCGCCACCCACCACGGACGCTGGCTAAGAGCCGTAATTACCCGGCGGGCTAACGATTCTACCACAAGTTTGGTTAGTTGTTCGGGAGCAGCGGTCCGCAAGAATCTGGCCGCGGACCGCTACGCCGCAAAGGTACGCCGCCGGGGCAGGCCGCCCCACCGCCCGGCAGCTTCTCATCAGTTCGTAAGTTTGGCTTATGTCGTCGTCTTCCACGCTCCCTACCCCCCCCGACCGCCTCACCCAGACGCTGCTGCGCCACGGCCTGCGCCAAACGCCCGTGCGCCGGGCCGTGCTGGCCGCCCTCACCGGCAAAGGCTACGCCCTCACCGGGGCCGAGATTGAGCAGGAAATTGGCACCGACACCGACCGCATCACGCTCTACCGCACCCTCAAGAGCTTCGAGCAGCAGGGCCTCATCCACCGCGTCATCGACGACACCGACGTGCTGCGCTACGCCGCCTGCTCCATCGAGTGCTCGGCCGAGGCCCACTTCGACAACCACGTGCACTTCAAGTGCGGCGTGTGCAGCCACACCTACTGCCTGAGCCAGGTGGCCATCCCGGCCGTGCAGCTACCCGGCGGCTTTCAGGCCCAGCGCCGCGATTTTCTGCTGTCCGGCACCTGCCAGTTTTGCCAGAGCTAGGCCAACTCAGGTTTTCCACAGAAAATAGTTTGTCCTTGCGAGCCTGCGAAGCCATGACAAACAAATTGCTCATTGTTCACTGCTAATTGCTAACTGACATGTGGTGGACCTACGCCTTGCTTTCGGCCGTGTTTGCGGCGCTCACGGCGGTGCTGGCCAAGGTCGGCATCAAGGGCGTGAGCTCAGACTTGGCGACGGCCATCCGCACGGTGGTGATTCTGGTGGTGGCCTGGGGCATCGTGTTTGTCAAGGACAACCCGGCCGATATTTTCACCCTTCAACCGCGCACCTGGCTGTTTCTGGTGCTCTCGGGCGTGGCCACGGGGCTGTCGTGGCTGTGCTACTTCCGCGCCCTGCAGCTGGGCAAGGTGTCGCAGGTGGCCCCGGTTGATAAGCTGAGCGTGGCGCTGGCCATCGTGCTCTCGGTCGTGTTTTTGGGCGAAACCCTCACGCTCAAAGTGGCAATGGGCGCGGCCCTCATCATCGGCGGTACGCTGGTACTCATCTTCTAAAGAAAGAAGAGGGGGTAGCACCCGTCGGCCCTACCCCCCTCTTTCTGGCTGAGCTGCCTTACTGCGCGGGCGTAGTTGCCGGCTGGGCCGGGGCCGCCTTCTTAGTCCCTCCGTGCTTGCCGCCGTGGGCCGAATACTGCGCAAACTGCGCGGGCGTCAGAATGCCTTGCAGCGCGGCCTTAAACTCGGTGGCATTGGCTTGCAGGGCCGTGTTTTTGTCTTTGTTGCTGGTCGTGCCGTTCTGAATAGCGTCGATTTTCTGGTCGCGCGTGAGGGCCGCCGCGCGCACTTTGGCCGTCGTGGCGGCGTCGAGGCTCAGCTGCCGGGCCAGCTCCTGGCTCATCTTATCGGCGCGCTGCTCGGGCGGGGCGGCCCGGTACACGAGGGCGCGGCTGGAGTTGGGCGCCGGCAAGGGGGTAGTAGTGGCTGGGGTTTGCTGCGCGGCGGCGGCCGTGGTGCCGGCTAGTGCCGCCAGCAGTCCCAACCGGGCAGTGTACGTACGAAAAGTAGTCATCTGGTAAGAAGGGTGAAAAAGGTGATGGTTAAGCAAAGCTCTCCCGCTGGCTTGAACGCCGGATGAAGGTAGCTATCACCTCCTTAGCGGGGTGAGGAGCGCGGCCCTACCCCCATCCAAACGCAAAAAGCGTCCGCAAGCCAGGGCTTACGGACGCTTTTGGTAGAAAACGGGAGTGGAGAATATCGGAGTCGAACCGATGACCTCTTGCATGCCATGCAAGCGCTCTAGCCAGCTGAGCTAATCCCCCGTGTTAGTGGCCAAGCCGCCGGTTGCGTTTTGGTGGGACAAAAGTACTGCTCTTTTTCGGATTCCCAAGCCAGCACTCAGGATATTTCCCAAAAAAAGTGGGCTGACATTGCTGCCAGCCCACTTTTCAGGCAACTAAGCTTCTGACTCAGTTGAAGATAGGACGCTCCGTAACCTGCCTTAGTTGAACAAGTAACGTAGGCCAATCTGTGCCTGCCAGCGCGAGGCCAGGGAGGTCACGTCGTTGCGGAAGGGGGTAGTGAGCAGCGTCGGCGCATTCACCGTGCCGTTCGTCACGGTCGGGTTGTTGATGTATTGAAAATTGAACGTGGGGGCTCCCTGCGCGTTGTAGCCCGCGAAGGACAGCGGCTGGGACGTGTACTGGAACTGCGCGGCGCCCCAGTTGCGGTTAATCAGGTTGCCCACGTTGAAGATGTCAATGCTGAACTGCAGCGCGTTGCGGTTTTCGCCGATGTTGGTGAAAATGTCTTGCAGCAGGCGCACGTCCACTTGGTGCTGCCAGGGCTGCGAAGCGCCGTTGCGCTCAGCATACTGGCCCCGGTGCGCGCGCAGGTAGGGGTCCGACTGGATGTAGTTTTCCAGGTCGGTTGCCTGCTGGGCGGCGGTGTACACAAACGCGTTGGCCGTACCGGCGAAGAACGTGCGGTTCACCAGGTTGATTTCGCCGCCGCTGCGCGGGATGTACATCAGGTCGTTGCCCGATACGCCGTCGCCGTTCATGTCGCCGCCGTAGGTGTACGAGTAGCGGCCGTAGGGTGCGCCGTTGTAGAACACCGAGAGGGTAGTGCCCAGGTGGCCTACGTAGTTGAAGCGGTACGAGAGCGAACCGATTACGCGGTGCGTCACCAGGTAGGCCGAGTAGCCGAGCGACTCCGAGTTCGGGTCACCCGACACGGGGCGGCCGGCCCAGGCCGACTGCGAGATAGTGCCGCCGTCGTTCACCGACTTAGCATCGGAGTAAGTGTAGGCCGCCATCGCGTAGAGGCCGTTGCTGAAGGTTTTCTGCAGCTGCGCCGTGAGGCTGTACGAGTAGCCCTGGCTGGTGTTGTTCAGCAGGATGGCATCAGTAATGGCCGGGTTAGCTGCCGTCAGGTTAGCCGCCGGCGTAGCCACGCCATTCGATGTTTGGCCGTAGAGGCGGTTATACGGGCTGGTATTTACCCCGCCATTGCCGTTAGACGTGTAGAAGATGGGGCGGTTGTCCGCGCCAACCGCCCGCTGCGTCGAAACGGGCAGGTTGATATTCTGGAAGTACACCGCGTTCAAATCCCGCGAATACAGCCCTTCGATGGTGGCGACGATGCCCCCGCCAATCTCGTGGTCAACGGCCAGGTTGGAGCGCCATACCTGCGGAAACTTAAAGTCGCGGCTCGTTACGGCAATGTTGTACGAGGTGTTGGCCCCGCCCGCCGCCAGCTGCGTGCGGTACTTATTCACGTCGCCGCTGAAGGCGTAGGGCGAAGCTGCCGCACCCTGCAAGTCAATCGAGCCAAACTGCACGCCGTTGTTGCTGGCCTGGTTCGAGAGGTATACGTAGGGCACGCGGCCGGTAAAGATGCCCGTGCCACCGCGCAGCTGCGTTTTGCGGTCGTTGTTCACATCCCAGTTGAAGCCCACGCGGGGCGAAAACAGCACCTTGCGATTAGGCGTCTGGCTGGTGTTAATCTGAATACCATCGCGGAACGTCAGGTTAGCCAGCGCGGTGTTCTGCTGAATAGTCGAGTAGATGATGGGCAAGTCGCCGCGGATGCCGTAGGTCAGCTTGAAGTTGCTCTTCGGCGTCCACTCATCCTGCACATACAGGCCAATCTGCGCCGCGTTGGTCACGGCAAACGGGAAGGAGCCATCGGGCAGGGCCGAGTAGCGCAGCTGGTAGCGCTGCGCCGAGCGCAGGCCTTCGGCGGCGGTGCGGGGGGTAGGCGTGCCGCCGTTGGTGTAGTCGTAGCCGTAAGGAGCGGCCGTCGTCGAGGCCGAGGCGTAGAAATCTTGCAGCGAGTTGTACACGAACGCGCCGTAGTACTGCGGCGCGAAGCCGTTGGTGAACTTATACAGCTCGTTGTAAGTACCAATCGTCAGGTTGTGCTCACCCAGGAAAGCCGTGAAGTTGTCACCAATCTGGTAGGTATCGGTGTTCAGAATGTTAAACGCCGAGAACGGCTCGTAGCCAAACGAGGTCAGCGTCTGCGGGGCCGTCACGCGGGCGCCCACGGCGCTCAAGCCCGAAGCATTGCCAATATCCACCAGCGGGAATAACGGAAAAGCGCCGCCGCCGCCCGCCTCGCGGGTGTCGCGGTTGGCGATGTAGCCAGCGGTCAGGTTGTTCGAGAATTTCGCCCCAAACGTGCTGTTCAGCTCGGCAATGAACGAGTTGAGGTTGTTGTTGATGCGGTAGTACGAGCCGTAGTAAGGCAGGCCGTATATCGTCTGCGAGCGGTTGCTGATGGAGCCCGAGCCGCTGGGCGGCACGTCGCGGTACGACTTGAGGTAGTTGTACTTGATATTGAAGCGGTGGTTTTGGCTGATGTTCCAGTCCAGCTTGGCCGTGATTTTATCGCTGTTCGAGGCCAACGAATAGCCCTGGTAAGCACCGGGGTTATAGTTGTAGTTGGTCATCAGGAAGTTGCTGAGCGTCGTCAGGTCCGCATCCGATGCCTGCGATACCGTTTGGCCGTTGGCGGGGTTGGCGGCCGTGGCGGCCGTGTAGTTACCGGCCGGCGGGTCGGTGCGCAGCTCGCGCTCGGCATTCAGGAAGAAGAACAGCTTGTCCTTAATGATGGGGCCCCCGATGCGGAAGCCAAAGTTCTTCAGGTTGAAGGTTGGCACCGGGTTGTTCACGTCGCCAATCTGCTTGCCCACGTACTTCTGGTCGCGGTAAAAACCGTAGACCGAAGCCGACACTTGATTGCTACCCGAGCGGGTAACCGCGTTCACGTTGGCACCGGTAAAGGAGCCCTGGCGCACGTCGTAGGGCGCGATGCTCACCTGAATCTGGTCAATGGCGTCGAGCGAAATCGGCTGCGCGTTGGCCTGCCCGCCAATAGTGCCTGCCAGACCAAACGCGTTGTTAAACAGCGCGCCGTCGATGGTCACGTTGTTGAAGCGGCCGTCGCGGCTGCCGAAGCCCCCTTGGCCGTTGGCCTGGGGGGTAAGGCGCGTGTAGTCCGCAAAGGAGCGGTTGATAGTCGGCAGCTGCTCAATAACCTGGCGCTGAATGGTAGTGGCCGCGCCCGTGCGGTCAGCATTGATAACCGGGTTCTGGCGGCCGGTTACCGTTACCTCCGTCAGCTGGGTCGAAGCTTCGCCCAGTTTAGCATCGAGGCGGAAATTTTCGGACAAAGTCAGGTTGATACCCGAGCGGTTGTAGTCTTGAAAGCCCACGAAAGTCACCTTTACGGTGTATGGGCCACCCACGCGCATGTTCTGGATGTTGAAGCGGCCGTCGGCGTTAGTCGGGGCTACGTACTGCGTGTTAGTCGGGGTATGCACAGCAATGACCGTAGCACCGGGTAGGGCATCGCCTTTGCTGTCTGTGATGGTGCCGCTCATGGCGGCCGTGGTAGTACCCTGGCTCCAGCCCAGGCGGGCCGACAGCAGCAGCATTACCAACACAAACGCGTGTCGTAGGTACAGTAACTTCATAAAAAGAAGAAAAAGTGAGAAAAAAGAGCGGCGGATGGGGATACAAAGGTACTTCGCACCTTTGGATGCTCCGTGTTACGACAATGTTAACAAACCAAAAACTGGCTGTTTACTACCCCTATCTTTTATCAAAAATCAGCTTTTCTTCATAAACGGGGCCTCACCGCCCGAATGAAGCGACTCAAATAATAATCCGCCTCGAAGCTATTTTCGATGACGCCCAGCGACGTGGAGGCGTGAATAAACTCCACTCCTTCTTCATCTACCACCGTCACCATCCCCACGTGCGTAATCACCTGCGAGCCGGGCGAAGCCCCAAAAAACAGGAAATCGCCGGGCTGCAGCTCAGTCGGCTTCACGGGGTCGCCCCAGGCCGCCTGCTCGTTCGACGAGCGCGGAATGGTAACGCCCGCATCGGCAAACGAGAGCTGGAGCAGCGCCGAGCAGTCTATGCCCAAGCGCGTAGTACCTCCGAAGAGGTAGGGCGTGCCCTGGTAGGAGCGCGCATTCTCAATCACGCTGGCCAGCGTGCCGGTGGCGTTGCCGACGCGCGCGGGGCGCTTCACCACGGTTTTGGTAGTAGTGCTGCCGGTAGCAGTAGCGGCCCGGCTCTTGGTTTTAACGGTTGTGCTGCGGCCCCCGCTGGGCCGCGCTACCCGCTCGCCGTGCTTGAGGCGCGCCATGTCGCGGGCCGAGTAGTAGCGGCCGTTGCGCTGGTTGAGCTTGCGCTGGCAGCTGCTGCCCAGTAGTAACAATACGATTACCAGGCTGTAATACCCTCGCCACCCGCCGCGGGCAGCCAGCCGGCACCCCACCGGCAGCGCTTTCCGCATCGGCCGTACCTTCGTTTTTTCACACTGCATTACTGGCAAATATAGCCCGGCGGCCCCTGGCCGCGTTTTTTCACTCATGTCCTTCAACGCCCTTACCCCCGCGCTAGTATCCGCCTTTGAGCAGATAGTGAGTCCGGCGCACGTGCTCACGGCCGCCACCGCCGAGGCCCAGCAGTACGACACCTATGGCCGCGACCACACCGAGGACTTCCACTTCGCGCCCGACGTGGTGCTGCGCCCCGGCACGCCCGAGGAGGTCAGCGCCATCATGCGGCTCTGCCACGCGCACCAGGTGCCCGTAACGGCGCGCGGGGCCGGCACTGGCCTCAGCGGCGGGGCCCTACCCATCCACAACGGCGTGGTGCTCAGCATGGAGCGCTTCAATAAAATTCTAAAAATCGACGAGCGCAACCTGCAGGCCACCGTGGAGCCGGGCGTGGTGACGGAGGCTTTCCAGAACGCGGTGAAGGAAGTGGGCCTTTTCTACCCCCCCGACCCGGCCAGCAAGGGCTCGTGCTTTTTGGGCGGCAACCTGAGCCAGAGCAGCGGCGGCCCCAAGGCCGTGAAATACGGCACCACTCGTGATTATGTTCTTAATCTACAAGTAGTTCTGCCCACCGGCGAGATTATCTGGACTGGCGCCAACACCCTCAAAAACGCCACCGGCTACAACCTCACGCAGCTCATGGTGGGCTCGGAGGGCACGCTGGGCATCATCACCAAGGCGGTGTTTCGGCTCCTGCCCTACCCCCAGCACAACATCCTGATGCTGGTGCCCTTCCGCCAGGAGGCGCAGGCGGCGGAAGCCGTTTCGGCAGTGTTCCGGGCCGGCATCATCCCGTCGGGCATGGAGTTTATGGAGCGCGAGGCCATCGCCTGGTCCTCCGATTATTTGAAAATTCCGCTCACGCTGCCCGAGGACATCACGGCCCACCTGCTCATCGAGCTTGATGGCCAGGACCTCGACGAGCTTTACAAAGAAGCCGAGCAGGTGTACGAAGTGCTGGAGAAGTATGACGTGGGCGAAATCTTGCTCGCCGACACGGCCGGCCAGAAGGACGACCTCTGGAAAATCCGGCGCAACATCGGCAATTCGGTGCGCTACAACTCGGTGTATAAGGAAGAGGATACCGTGGTGCCCCGCGCCGAGCTCCCTACCCTGCTCAAAGGCGTGAAGGAAATAGGGGCCCGCTACGGCTTCAAGAGCGTGTGCTACGGCCACGCCGGCGACGGCAACCTGCACGTCAACATCGTTCGCGGCGAGCTCAGTGACGAGCAGTGGAACGTGGGCCTGCGCGAGCCCATTTCGGAGATTTTCGCGCTCTGCGTGAAGCTCGGCGGCACCATCTCGGGCGAGCACGGCATCGGGCTGGTGCAGAAGCCCTATATGCACATTGCCCTGGCCGAGGCCAACCTAAATATCATGCGCGGCATCAAGCAAGTATTTGACCCTAAAGGAATTCTGAACCCAGGCAAGATATTTTAAGGGCTTAATCGCGCCATTTGTCATTGCGAGCGCAACGAAGTGAAGCGCGGCAATCTTTCCTAATCGTCG
>CAZZWL010000158.1:0-10986 GCA_964657755.1 uncultured Rhodanobacter sp. | reverse complement strand
GCAGGAACTGGAAAGTTCGCGCTACTACGCGGGGTAGGCGATGAAGTAGTAATTCAGCTTCTCATCAAACTGCCGCACCAGCTCGGCGCGGCTGAAATGCGGCTGGTCCGCCAGCCAGCGCGCCATCGTGGAGATGCGCAGCCTGATGGCCGGGCCGCACAGCAGGTCGTACACCTGCTCGGGCCGGGTGCCGTAGTGGTCCGAGCCGCCGATGCCGTGCTCGAAAATGATGACCGGCCGGTTGGCCGCCAGCAGCGCCTGAGCACCTTGCAGCACTTGCAGCTCGCCGCCCTCCACGTCGATTTTCAGCAGGTCGATGCGCGTGCCGGGGGGTAGCACGTCGTCGAGCCGCGCCCGCTGCACCGTAATGAGCGTGTCCTGCTCGTGGGGCCGGTCGTAGCTGCGCTTCACGAAGCCGCTGTAGGCCGGGTTGCTCACCACGTAGTTAAACGAAACCTCGCCCGGCTCGGCGCCCAATCCCAGCTGGTAGAAGTGGCAGTTGGGTCGATGGGCAAAGTTGACCAGCAGCTGCTGGTAAAGCACCGGAATGGGCTCGAAGCCAATATGCTGGCCCTGGGGCGCGTAGCGCAGCATCTGCTCCAGCACCTCGCCCTTGTGGCAGCCCACGTCCACGCAGTTGGACTGCGGCCCCAGCACCCGGCGCAGCACCTGCCGCGTCTGGTGGTCGTAGCGCTGGTTTTGGGTGAAGGCGAAGGGCAGGCTTTTAACTAGCTTTTTGAGAAACTCTTTCATTACGGAGGGCCCATTTGGGGCAGCCGCCGGCGGCGCCAGCCCTGGGCCTGACCCCAAAAGTAGGGGTAGCCTGCCGGAAATTGGCGGCGACGCACTCCGGTTGCCGCGCCCGGCCCCGCCCCGCCCGGCCGTTACCTTTGCGGGCCCATGAAACTGCTGGTGCTCCTGTCCCGCTTTCCCTACCCCCTCGACAAAGGCGACAAGCTGCGGGCCTACCACCAGCTGCGCTACCTGGCCGGGCGGGGCCACGAGGTGTGCTTGCTGGCCCTCAGCGACGAGCCCGTGCGCACGGCCGAGCTAGCCGCCGTGCGCCCGCTTTGCCGCGGCGGGCTGCACCTGCACCACTTGGGGCGCCTGGGCAGGGGTAGGGGCCTGGCGCGGGCGCTGGCCACGGCCGGCCGGCCCCTGCAAGTGGGCTACTTCTACGAAGCCGCCGCCCAACGCCTAGTTGATGAGCTACTGGCCGAGTTTCGGCCCGACCACGTGTACTGCCAGCTCATCCGCATGGCCGAGTACCTGCGCCCCCACGCCGGCCACGTGCCGATGACACTCGACTACATGGACGTGTTTTCGGCCGGTATGGCGCGGCGCGCGGCCACCGCGCCGGCCTGGCAGCGCCCCGTGCTGGCCCTGGAGGCCCGCCGCCTGGCCGCCTATGAGGCCACCGCCTGGGGCTGGTTTGGGCACCACACCATCATCAGCGACCAGGACCGCCGGCTCATCGCGCACCCGCAAAACGAGGCCATTACCCTCGTGCCCAACGGCATTGACTTTGAGTATTTTCAGCCCCAGCCGCTAGTCAACAAAGAAGTCGACCTGCTCTTTTGCGGCAACATGGGCTACCACCCCAACGTGGACGCCGCCTGCTGGCTGGCCGAGGAAATCCTGCCTCTGGTGCAGCGCCGCCACCCCGGCGCCACGCTACTGATAGCCGGCACCACGCCCGCGCCGCGCGTGCTGGCGCTGGCCCGCCGGCCGGGGGTAGGGGTCAGCGGCTGGCTGCCCGACATCCGCACCGCCTACGCCGGGGCGCGGGTATTTGTGGCGCCCATGCGCGTGGGCACCGGCCTGCAAAACAAGCTGTTGGAAGCGCTGGCCATGCAGCTGCCCTGCGTCACTACCCCCCTCGCGCACAACGCCCTGGGTGGCACGCCCGGCCGGCACCTGCTGGTGGCCGACGGCGCCCCCGCCCTGGCCGATGCGCTAGCTGACCTGCTGGCCGACCCCGCCCGCGCCGCCCGCCTCGCCGCCGCCGGCCGCACCTTTGTGGCCGAAACCTACGACTGGGCCACCGCCACGGCCCGCCTGGAGAACTTGTTTCGGGATAATTGTTAAGAACTAGAATTTTATAGAACGTCATGCTGAGCTTGCCGAAGCATCTCGCTCGTGTCGTTGACATTACTACCCCCGGCGAGATGCTTCGGCAAGCTCAGCATGACGTTCGGGGGAGTTTCTTTTGAGAATACCATGCTTGACTCCATCGAATCTGCCATTGAAGATATTCGCGCCGGCAAAGTCATTATCGTCGTCGACGACGAGGACCGCGAAAACGAGGGCGACTTTATCTGCGCCGCCCGCTCGGCCACGCCCGAGGTTATCAACTTTATGGCCACCCACGGGCGCGGGCTGGTGTGCGCGCCCATCACGGCCGAGCGCTGCGACGAGCTGGGCCTCGACCTGATGGTGGGCCGCAACACGGCCCTGCACGCTACCCCCTTCACGGTGAGCGTGGACCTGCTGACCAACGGCGTGACCACCGGCATCTCGGCCTCCGACCGCTCCAAGACCATCCTGGCCCTCGTGGACCCCGCTACCAAGCCGGAGGACCTGGGCAAGCCGGGCCACATTTTTCCGCTGAAAGCGCGCAAAGAAGGCGTGTTGCGCCGCGCCGGCCACACCGAGGCGGCCGTGGACCTGGCCCGCCTGGCGGGCTTCGAGCCGGCTGGCGTGCTGGTCGAGATTCTCAAGGAAGACGGCGAGATGGCCCGCCTGCCCGACCTGCGCAAAGTGGCCGAGCAGTGGGGCCTGAAGCTGATTTCGGTGCAGGACCTCATCAAGTACCGCCTGGCCCAGGAGAGCCTCATTCAGCGCGAAATCACGGTGAAGCTGCCCACCGCCCACGGCGATTTTGACCTCTACGCCTACACCCAGCGCTCGAACGGCGCCCAGCACCTGGCCCTGGTGAAGGGCGACATTTCCGGCCCCGAGCCGGTGCTGCTGCGCGTGCACAGCTCGTGCGTGACCGGCGACATCTTCGGCTCGTGCCGCTGCGACTGCGGCCCCCAGCTGCACCAGGCTATGGAGCAGATTGACCGCGAGGGCCGCGGCGTCATCGTCTACATGAACCAGGAGGGTAGGGGCATTGGTCTGCTTAATAAACTGAAGGCCTACAAATTGCAGGAGGCCGGCCGCGACACGGTGCAGGCCAACGAGGACCTGGGCTTCCGGGGCGATGAGCGCGATTACGGCGTGGGCGCGGCCATCATCCGCGACCTGGGCATCCGGCAGATGCGCCTGCTCACCAACAACCCCCGCAAGCGCACTGGCCTCAGCGCCTACGGCCTCGAAATAATTGAAACCGTGCCTATCGAAATCGCCCCCAACCAGCACAACCAGTCGTACTTGGCCACCAAGCGCGACAAGATGGGCCACGATATTCTGCAAACTATGGAGCCCGACGCGGTGGCGTAAGCGTGGCCCGTGTCACCCCGAAAAGGCTACCCCGACCGGGTAGCCTTTTTGCGGCCGTTACTTTGCTTTCTTTATGAAACACTACTTACTGAGCCTGGCCCTGCTGGGCGGCCTAGCCACTGCGGCCCGGGCCCAAACGCCCGCCAAGCCCGCGCCCACCGCCGCCGAATTGAGGAAAAACTTCGCCATCATCTCGGCGGGTACCGAGGGCGAGAGCGCTGCCTTTGACAAGCTGACCACATCCACGGCCCGCCGGCTGGTAACCTATCTTAAAGCCCATGAGGTGACGGCGGCCGAAGCCAAAAGCCTGGGGTTGGACTACCTCGATTCGAGAGATGCCAACCACCTCAAAGTGTTTACCTACTCGTATGCGTCGGGCGGCACGCGGGGCACCATCGACCGGCCGGTGTTTCAATGGAAAAACGCGGCGGGGCAGCTTTTTGCCTACGCCCTGGGCGAGGAGTGCGGGTTTTATGAAATTCACCGGCTGGCCAGCCCCGGCCGCACGCTGTACCTGCTGCTGGGGGGCCAGAAAGGCGACGGCAGCTGCGACGTGGGCCAGGCCTACGTGGTGGAGCTGAAAGGCAACTATCTGCTAACCGACAACGTGGTTTTTGGCAAAAAGACTGCGCTCAACCTGTGCAACGTGGACATGGATTTTAACGAGGCCAAACAGGTGCTGCACCTCGACCTGGCCGAGTACAGCACCGAGCACGACGAAACCCTGCCGCCGCAGTGGTACCGCCCAGGGGCCAAGAGCCTGAACCTGAAGTTCAGCGGCGGGCGCTTCGTGAGCAATCCATAGGTCTCCAATACTACCAAGCGCGCCGGGCTTGGCCCCGCATGTTGCAGGCTTTGAAGCTCGACAAAATAGCCAATAATTCCCTCAGATTCCCAACTCAATAGCTCCCTCCGTGTAAAGGCAGGCACTCCTATTCCTGCCTGTATGCTGACGCCGCTGCCGCTTTACCATATTATTTATCATAGCATTGCCGCCGGTGGGGGCATGAGCCCCGAGGCCCTGACCGGCCTGCTGCGCCAGGCGCGGAGCTACAACCAGGGCCACCGCCTCACGGGCCTGCTACTCTACGCCGCTGATAACCATGAGTTTGTGCAGGTGCTCGAAGGCCCGCACGCGGAAGTGTCGAGCCTCTGCGAGCACGTCTTCGTGCTGCACGAGAGTACGGCCGAGGGCCGCATGTTTCCGGACTGGCGTAGCAGGCCGCCCAGGCCCAGGATTTGCGCACCATTACGGGCTGTTTTCCGCTCGTGGACCAGCCGGCCCACCAACGCCCGCCCGGCCTGGCCGGGCACGCGTCCGAGTAGCAACGCCGCTTCCTGGCCGACTTTGCTACCCCCCTGGCCAAGGATGATGAGTAGCCGGGCTACTGCGGCACCGCGCCCAGCCAGCGCAGCACCGGGTAGCGGCGGTAGCCGGGCTCGGCGTAGGGCGAATGCTGGTACACCCACTCCAGCTGGGCGGGGCCGCTGGCGGCCAGGGCCGGGTCGGCGGCTTTGGCAGCGTCGAGCTGCTGGCGCACGGCGGGGTTTTTAGTCAGAAACTCAGCGGCCAGGTCCTCAAACACATAGTCGGAGTAGTGCTCCTTTTGCTGCAAAATGCTGTCAAAAAAGCCCCAGGCGAAGAACGAGTCGGTAGCCTGCGGCTCCAACGCCTCCACGAGGTAGCGGGCGGCCGGGCCCTGCTCGGCCAGCACGGCCAGGTAGGTGCCGGGGGGTAGGGTTTGGGGCGAAGAACTACGAGTCAAGAGTTTGACCTGGCTGTGGATGTAGTGGCCTTCGTAGGGCCGGGGGCCGGTTTTGTAGTCTTCGATGGAGTACGTTTCGGCCGGGCCGGTGAGCGGCTGCGGCAGCTCGCGCAGCACCACGCCGTTGCGGCGCAGGTTGTCGAGCACCTCACCCCAGGCGGCCGGGATGGCGTAGGCCACCGGCGCGGCGGCGCGGGCCGTAGCGTGGGCCGCGTTATAGAACGGCACCGGCCGCACGTAGGGCCGGCTGCGGTCGTAGTAGAGGCGCGGCTGCCCGCTCACGGCGCTGGGCCGGTGCCCGGCCTCGTAGCCCCGAAACTCCACCGTGCCGCTGGGCTGCTCATTTAGCGCCCAGGCCAGCGGAAATTCCTTTTGAGCCGCTAGCGCCTGGTCGGCGGCGGCGCGGGCGGCGAGCAAGGCCGGGGCCTGGGTGGCCAGGGTTTGCACGTAAGTCAGCAGCAGGTCGTAGGTGGCCCGCACGCGCGGCCCGAAGGCCTTGAGCATGTGCGTTTCGGGCATGAAGCCGATGCTGTTGAACAGCGCCGCGTAGCCGGTCGAGTAGCGCGGGCTTTCCAGAAAGGCGCGCAGGCCACTCTCGGGCGTTTCGCCTTCAAAGTCCACGTAGGGCGTCATCGGCCAGTGCTTCTGGGCCATGCCGGCGTAGAGGGCGGGTAGGAGCTGGCGTTGCAGGTACTGGCCCAGCACCGGCCCCAGCTTGTCGGGCTGGGTCGGGATGAGCGTTATCGTGTACTGATAATCAGCCCCGTTGGAAGTATGCGTATCCACGAATACCTCGGGCCGCCACTTCTGAAACAGCGCCGCGAAGGAGCGCGCATTGCGCGAGTCCTGCTTCACGAAGTCGCGGTTCAGGTCCAGGTTGCGCGCATTGCCCCGAAAGCCGTAGTCGGCCGGCCCGTTCTGGTTCACGCGGGTGGTGGAGTTGCGGTTCAGCATCCCGTCGATATTGTAGGCCGGGACGACGACGACCGTCACCTGCCGCAGCAGGGGTAGCAGCTGCTGGTCGCGCAGCAGGTCGCGGGCCAGGGCCATACTGGCGTCGATGCCCTCGGGCTCGCCGGGGTGGATGCCGTTTTGAATAAAGAGCACGGGCCGGCCCTTGGCCCGGCTGGCGGCCGGCTCAAACGTGCCATCGGCCGAGAGCACCACCTCGTGCAGGGGCTGGCCGCTGTCGGTGGGCCCGGCCGCGCGTAGCCGCATGGTGGCCGGGTAGGCGGCGGCCAGCTCTTTGTAAAAGGCAATGCACTCGGCGTAGGTGGCCGTGGTGTTGTGCCGCGGGTCGCGCTCGCAGGGCGTCACAAGGGCCGGCGCTGCCGGGCCCGGCGGGGGGGTAGGGCCCGTGGTTATGAGCGAAGCGGCGAGCAGGAGCGGGGCGAAGAACATGGGGGCGAAGGTACCTTTGTAAGCAAGACAAACTCACTGGCACATCATGCTTCCCCGCGTGCGGCACGACGTGCTTTTCTCCTCCTCTATGCCCTCTCGTCCGCTCATTCTCATTTCCAACGACGACAGTCTTACCGCCCCCGGCATTGCCCATTTGGTGCGCCTCATGGGCGAGCTGAATGCCGAAATCGTGGTAGTGGCGCCCGCCAGCCCGCAGTCGGGCATGGGCCACGCCATCACCATTGGCCACCCGCTGCGGCTCGATAAGTCGGACCTCTTTGGTCCCGCCGTGGAGGCCTACGCCTGCAGCGGCACCCCGGCCGACTGCGTTAAAATCGCTAAGCACTACATCCTGAAAGACCGCCGCCCCGACCTCGTGGTGTCGGGCATCAACCACGGCTCTAACTCCTCGGTGAACGTGCTGTACTCGGGGACCATGTCGGCGGCCATTGAGGCCGCCATCGAGGGACTGCCGGCCATTGGCTTTTCGCTCTGCGAATACGGCGACGGCGCCGACTTTTCGCACGTGGGCCCCTGGGTGCTGGAGGTGTGCCGCCAGGCGCTGGCCCAGGGCATCCCGGCGGGCACGGCCCTGAACGTGAACATTCCCAAAAATGCCAACGGCCCCATCCGGGGCATCCGGCTGGCCCGCCAGGCCCGCGCCAAGTGGCAGGAAAGCTTCGAGCAGCGCCACGACCCCTACCGGCGCCCCTACTACTGGCTGCTGGGCGAATTTCTGAACCAGGACCCGGGGGGCGACACCGACGAAGCGGCCCTGGCCGCTGGCTACGTAGCGGTGGTGCCCTGCCAGTTCGACCTCACCAACTACCGCGCCCTTGGCGAAATGGCCCAGGCCTGGCAGCTAGCCCTGCCCAGTGGCGCTGCGGCCCCTACCCCCCCGCAGCCTATCGATAGCGAAGACTACGGCCCTGCCAGCCAGTAGGTTAAGAGTGCTTATCCAAATGAGTAATTAAGCTGGCCGCCAGTAGTTGCTCATTTGAATAAGCGCCTGGACCGGCCGGTGGGGGTAGGCTGGTTGGGAGACTAGTCGCGGCTCAGCCAGCCTTTGCGCCAGAAATAATACAGCTGCCCCATCACAATGAGCGTGAGCACGGCCAGCAGGATGGGGTAGCCCAGCGGCGAGTATAGCTCGGGCATATTGAGGGGCAGCACGTGGCCGTGGGCGTCTTCGTGCTGAAAATTCATGCCGTAGAGGCCCACCACGAAGCTGAGCGGGATGAAGATGGAGCTGATAATGGTGAGCACCTTCATCACCTCGTTCATGCGGTTGCTCTGGTCCGAGAGGAAGAGGTCGGCCAGTGACGAGATATTATCGCGGTAGCTTTCGGCCAGGTCCAGGGCCTGAATGGCGTGGTCGTAGGCATCGCGGTAAAAGACCTTTAGCTCCTCGGGCACCACCTCCTCGGGCAGGCGCAGAATTTCCGACATCTTATCGCGCTCGGGGTACACCAGCCGCCGGAAGCGCACCACGTCCTTCTTGATGCCCAGGATGCGACCCAGCAGCCGCCGCTCGCGCTGCTCGTTGAAAATGCTCGTTTCCAGCTCCTCAATGTAGTCGCCGATGGCCGCCATCGTGGGGTAGTAGTGGTCGAGCACCACGTCGGTGAGGGCGTAGGCCAGGTAGCCTACCGACTTGCGCCGCAGCTGGCTGAAATTGGCCCGGATGCGGTTGCGCAGCACCTCCAGGCAGTCGTCGTAGTCGTCCTGAAAAGACAGCACGTAGTTGGGCCCGGTGAAGATGGAGAGCTGGTCGTCGTGCACCGTGAGCTGGGGCGTAAACTCCGTCATGCGCGACACCAGAAACAGCCGGTTATCGTCAAACACCTCCACCTTGGCCCGTTGGTAGTCGCCGAGCACATCCTCCATCTGCAGCGGGTGCAGGCCAAACTCCTGCATGATACGTTCCATCAGGTCGAGGTCGCCGTAGCCGCGCACGTCAATCCAGTGCTTGAGCTCGGGGTGGGCGCGCAGGTAGGTCAGCAGCTCCTCGTAGCGGTCGGTGTATTCGGCTTCCTCGTGGGTTTGCTCATCGTAGGACATCAGGAACAAGCGCGGCTTGAGGGCATCGGGCTGCACGTGCAGGGTGCCGGGCCGCTGGCCCACCTGCTGGTAGAGGGCCTGGCGCCGGGCCTCGCGGTCGGGGTCGGGGGGTAGGCCGGGGCGGGCGGCAGCTTCGGCCTCCTGCCGGGCGGCGGTGGGGGCTGGCCGGGTGGCGGGGGGGGGGAGCGGGGTAAAAGCCGGGCGGGGGCTACTCATGAGCAGAGCACTGGGAAAGGCAACGAAACCGGGTACAAGGTGCAACGAAAAGCGGCGACGGCCGGCTACTGCCGTACTTTGCCGGGGAAGTCAGTAAGGCCAGCCTTTACTTTATGTAGTCCGTGACACAAGCTTACCCCCCTGAGGCCGCCCGCGGCCAGGTCCTCTTACGCGAAACGGCCGCCGCAGAGTTGCCGGCCGCGCCAGTGCTGCCGCCCGCGTTCGAGCCCTTTCTGTATTTGGAGCCCGCGCACCAGGTATTGCAGCGGCATGAGCACCCGGTGCTGGCTTTTTTTTTGGCAGACGAAGCCCGGCAGCGCACCACGGCCCAGCTCTACGCGGTGCCCGATGCGGGCGGGCCGGGTGCGGCGCGCTCCCCGGCGCAGGCCACCTTTGGCGGGGTGCAGCTGGCCGCCGGGGTCACGGTGGGCCAGTTGCACGGCCTGCTCGACCAGGCCGAAAGCACCCTGCGCGCCCACGGCCAGCGCACCTTCGAAATCCGGGGCTACCCCTTCTGCTACGACCCGGCCGGGGCCGCCCTGCTGGCCGAAGCCCTGCGCCAACGCGGCTACGGGGTAGCGCTGGCGGAGGAAAACTATTACCTTGACCTGGCCCGCGACTACGCTCCGCACCTGCACCCGGCGGCGCGGCGGCGGCTGCGGGCGGCCCAGCGAGCCGGCCTGGTGCTGGAGCAGGAGCCGCCGCTGCTGCTGCCGCTGGCCTACGACTTCTTGCGGGCCTGCCGGGCCGAGCGGGGCCAGCCCCCGCTGTCGCTGTCGCTGGAGCGGCTGCAGGAGCTGTTTCAAACGTTTCCGCGCCGGCACTTTTTGCTGTCGGTGCGCGAGCCGGGCAGTGGGCAGTGGGCGGCCCTCACGGTGGCCATCCGGGCCAGCGCCCGGGTGCTGCACAATTTTTACCCCGCTAGCCCCCTGAAATTCAATCAGCTGAGCCCGGCTATCTTACTGACGGGCGGCCTGCACCAGTTGGGCCGCGACTTGGGCCTGCACAGCCTGGACCTGGGCCGCTCGACGCTGGCTGGCCGGGAGCCGCACGAGTCGCTGCTGCGCTTTAAGCGCCACCTCGGCGGCGTGGCGAGCCTCAAACTTACCTGGTGCAAAACGCTTTAAGCCACGCCGAGTTTTATTTGCCTACCCCTTGCCTACCCCTCCGTTTGCCGTCTAAGCTCCGCCCAGTTTCGTTGGCGCCCAGTAGCGCGGCCACGCATTTGCGCACCTTCGTGCGCGGCTCGCTGGGCACGGGGGCTGCCTTGGCCGTGCGCGCCGCCGGCTCGCTGCTGCTCAATAAGCTTGTCGTGCTGTACGGGGGGCCGGGTAGCCTAGCCCAGCTGGGGCAATTTCAAAACCTCATGGGCTTGCTGGGTGCCCTGCCCGCCAATGGCGTGCAGGTAGGCGTCACGACCAGCCTGGCTCCGCTGCAGCCGGGGCGGCCGCGCTACCGGCTCTGGCTGGGGGCGGCCGCCTGGCTCACGGCCTTGCTGGTGGCGGCCGGGGGAGTCCTGGTCTGGGCCTTGGGCGGGAAGGAGTGGCCCCTGGGCCGGGCGGCCGTGTTTGCGCTGGCCATGCTGTTGGTGGCCGGGCAGGCCCTGCTGGGGGCGGTGCTGCTGCTGGCGGGCCGGCGCGGGGCTTACATAGCGCTGGCAGTGGCGGTTAGCCTGCTGGGCCTGGGGGCGGTGGCGGGCCTGCTGGCCCTGGGGCAGCCCCTGGGGCGGGTGCTGCTGGGCTACGTGGTGGGGCAGGGGCTTTCATTTGGGCTGGCTTTGGGGCTAGCCGGCCGGGCCGGGCTGCTGCGGGGCTGGCAGCTGCGCCACCGCCCCAGCCGGGTGGCCCTGCACGGCCTGCTGCGCTTCGTGCTGATGGCCGTGGGCACGCAGCTTTTTGGCCAAGCGGTGTCCTACGCGCTGCGCACCTACCTCATCCACCACTACACCCCGGCCACTACCGACTTGTGGCAGGCGGTGGATAAGCTGTCGGGCAATTACTCTATGGTGGTGGCGGTGGTGCTGAGCACGGTTTTTCATCCTCGTTTGGCCGCGCTCGCGCCCCGGCCCGCCGAGCAGCGCCGCTACGTGAGCGCGGTA
>CAZZWL010000157.1:0-11058 GCA_964657755.1 uncultured Rhodanobacter sp. | reverse complement strand
CGTAGGGCCGGCTTTAGCGTTTATGAGGGGGTAGGGGCTAGCCGCGGGGCATAGAAGTGCCCGGCTTGCCCGACTTTACTTCAGGCTTGAACATGGGGTCAACAGCGTCCATATCGAGGAAGTGCGAAAAGGTATCGCCGCGCAGTCCCAGGCGGATAGTTTCGAGGCTTACCATTTCATTGGGGGCGATATTACCCAGATTTACGTTAGCGCCAAGTAGTTTAATAAACCAAACTTGCTGGGCTTTCTGCGGCGCTTCCCAGATAATACGCTCCGATGGAATCTTGGTCAAAATCTCTTCGACCAGCCCCGACCTTACTTCGCCCGTGCTACGGAAAAGGCCCACGTTGCCTCCCTCCCGAGCCTCACCGATTACTTTGATGGCTCCGGCTTCCAGCTCGGTTTGCATTTGCGAAATCCACTTGTAGGGCGGAATAATTTTCTCAGCATCCTTCGAGCCTACCTCACTGAGCACTTTTACCGACTTGCTCAGCTCGCGGATAAATTCGCATTTGCGGTCGTGAGGCAGGTCAATACTGCCGTCCGATACTTCCGCATATTCCAACCCCAGGCTGTCGAGCAAGCGGCGGTAGTCATCAAACTGATTGCGGATAATAAACGCTTCAAATAAGGTACCACCCAAGTACACGGGTACGTCTGCTGCCCGGTATATCTCCAGCTTCCGCTTTAGGTTGGGGACTACGTAGGAGGTAGCCCAGCCGAGCTTCACGATGTCGGTGTAGGGAGTCGCAACCTCCAGGTAGTCTTCTACCTCTCGCATGCTAAGACCTTTATCCATCATCATGGTAAAGCCTTGTTCGCGTGGCTTTTGGGTGCGCTCGGGAAGTTGAGAAAGCGAATAGTTCATGCGCAAAAAGGTGGGTAGTAACCCCGTCTAAAAAATAAGAGCCTAAAAAAAGGCCTGTTCACCAAGCGGAGAACAGGCACAAAATTAATTCAGAAAGTAGGCGTAATGCTTATTCCAGCTTCTACTTGCGAAACTGGTCAATCAGGCGTTGTAGGGCGGGCTGCTTCTCCAGTTCCGGAAAGTAGTCGAACAGGAGCGAATGTTGCTCGTAGTTAAGTGTCAGTGCCGTTTCTAGCTCCTGGTATGCTTCGCGCAGGCGACCATCGGCTAACAAGTAGGCGCATAGCATGTAATGAAAATGGGCCTCATGCGGATGTAGCTCCACCGCGTGGCGAAGCAGGTCGACGGCCTCATCGTAGTGGCCCTGTTCATACAAAATGGCACTCCAGCTTACCCAGCCCGTGGCATCTTCGGGAGCCACCTCCGTAGCTTTTTCATAGGCTTCGAGTGCACTGACTATGTTGCCAACCTGGTTTTCGGCTGCCCCAAGCGCAGCCCAGTACTCCCCACTTTCAGCGTAGAGCTGCACGGCCTTGCGAAAAAAATGCAACGCCTCATATGGTCGCTCTTGCTCCTGTAACAGCACACCTTGCCCAAACCAGGCCTCATCCATTTCAGGATTGATTTCCAAGGCTTTGCGGTAAAATTGCCTGGCTTTCTCCCATTCGCGCAGCTTTTCGTAGCACTCACCAATATTACAGAGCGCTTCGTCCGTAGGCTCGTCCGTCGGGTAGCTTAGCTCAAACTCAGCAATAGCTCGCTGGTACTGCTGCTGGCACACAAAAGTGTCGGCCAGCCAGTGGTGGGCATCATAAAAGTCAGCTTCGATAACGATGGCGTAGTCGAAAGCAGCCGCGGCCTGCTCATATTTTTCGAGCCGGTAGTAATACTGCCCCAGGTTATACCAGGCAGTAGCCGAGTACGGGTCGTCGTCGGTAAAGCGCTGAAAAAACTCCTCGTGCTCCAAAAGCCGGTCAGTCGTTTCCAGGCAATTAAGCAGTTCCTGGACGGTCGTCTCGTTATCGGGCTGCAGGCGCAGGCTGTGCTTATAGTGCCGCGCGGCGCTCTTAAACTTGTGCCAGCTTTGGTAAGCTAGTCCCAAGTTAAAATGAATATCTTCCCGGTCAGGGTTGCGCTCCAACGCAGATTGAAAGAAGCGCACGGCTTCTTCGAAGTCGCCGCGCTGGGTGGAGATAATACCGCGCGTCACGGCTACGTCAGCGTTGTCGGGGTCACGGGTGGCTACGTTGGCAATCTGGCGCTCAGCCTCGGCATAGTCGCCCTGCATCGCGGCAATCTGCGCCTGGTCAATAAGCAACTCGATGGAAAAAGGATATTGGCTAAGGGCCGCCTCACAGGCCTGCTTGGCCTTATCAAAGGCCGCGGAAGTTACGTAGTGGTCAATAATTACCTCAAACTCTTCTAAGTCAAAGAATGCTGCCGCATCGTCCGCTAACATGCGTTCGTAGCGGCGCACGGTATCCTGGGCTGCTCGTGGGTCGTCAAATGGTTCGTTCATGCGCATAATAATCACGAATTATAACAGGTAGCTCGCCCTACCCCTGCTAATAAGATGCCAACCCAAGCAACTAAAAACAGGACGTTTGGCAAGCCAACTTACGAATCGGCTACCCCCCTTTAAAGAAATAAAATGAGGCCAGCCGAGATTGGCTAAGTTACAACCGACGGCTGCGCCGTCCGGTTCGTTTCAAGGGTATTGGCTAGCCAAGCCACGGTTTCGGATAAAGGGCGAAAGCCCAGGCCCGTAGTTCGCTGCGCCTTGCTGGCATCATAGGCTACTGGTTGCCGGCCCGCGCGGGCCGTATCGCGCGTGATGAGCGGGCGGGCGCCGGTAAGCAGCGACCGAGCGTGCTCTAGCCGCCAGATAACTTCGGCTGCCCACGGCGGAACCGCCACCGTGGGCGGCTGCCGGCCAAATGCCCGCGCCAGCATAGTCAGTACTTCTCCAAGGGGCCGTACCCCTCCGTTCAGGATATAGCGGGCAGCGGGTAGGGTAGGTAGGTCTAGCGTGAGCCGGAGCAAGTGCGCCGCCACATCCCGCACATCCACGAAATTGAGTTGGTTGGGGGTGTAAAACCGATGCTCCTCATAGGCATAGCGCAGCAACTGGGTGCTGCTGCGATGCCAGTTACTAGCACCCAAGACTACAGAAGGATTAACAATAACGGCGGATAACCCTTCGGCTACCCCGCGCCAGACCTCTAGCTCAGCCAAGTACTTACTGGTAGCGTAAGCCGAATGACTGGCTCCCAAATCCCACGTGGCGGCTTCATCGAGTAGGCGGGGGGTAGGGCTGGCAGAAATCGCCGGTGCGCTGGCCAGAGCTGCTTGTCCTAACGCAGCGACTGATGACACATAGCCCAACCGGATAGCAGGGTAGCGCAGACATGCGTCAACTACGGCAGCGGTTCCCTCCACATTCACCTGCAATAGCGCGTCCTCGTCTTGGGGAGCATACGACACTAGGCCAGCACAATGCATTACGTGCGTCACTTCGCTCGTAATAACGGCAGCAAGCAAGCTAGTATCGGCTAAGTCGCCCTGCACCCACTCGAGCCCGGGCCGACTAGCTGGCGGCTGCGGGCCGCGGTATAAAGCCCGCACGGCCAGCCCGCGCCTGTGCAACTCTTGCACCACATAAGAGCCAATAAGACCCGTGCCACCCGTTACAAAAATCATAGCGCCAAAATTATTCTTAGCCATTGCGCAGCCTCACTCAGCTGCTTGGCCCACTGGTTCTACAAAGTAGGGTTGAGTAATGGCAAAGCCATCAACTTGCGGAAGTAAGGCAAGTGCTGGGTCTTGTTGGCTAGCATAGCCGTGTGGCGGAGGTGGTGCGTATCAGTACCTACAAAGTCTACCAACCCCCCATCCACCAGCTTTTCGGCCACTTTACGGGCCGCCGGTGAGTAGTAGCCCGCCAGCGAGTTGAGATTAAGTTGAAGTAAAACACCGTATTCCTGCCGTAGCTTCTCTAATTCAGCAAAGCGCCCGTACAGGTACACGTAGCGTTCCGGATGCGCCAGCACTGGGCAATAGCCAGCAGCTTTCAACTCAAAGATGGTAGCCTGTAAGTTAAAAGGCTCATTGAGGTAAGAAGTCTCCACCAGTAAGTAACGCTTGTCGCCGCCAAAGCTCAGCAATTCGGTGCCACTGGCTAGCTTATGGCCGAGCCACTCGTCGAGGTAATACTCAGCTGCGCACTCCAGTACTATATCTGCCATGCCGGCCTCCGCAGCGGCCACCCGAAGCATTCCCAGTGCCGCCCGAATCCCTTCTGGGGTGTTTTTATAGAAATCACCCATTACATGGGGCGTCATTACCAGCTTGCGGAAGCCCACAGCGCGCAATTCCCGCAACAAATCCAGGCTGTGCGCAATCGTTTCGGCCCCATCATCAAGGCCTGGTAGCAAATGGGAGTGCATATCGGCTCCCAAAGCGCTCAAAGGCAATGCGGCTGAAAGCTCATTGCTGGTAGCCAGGCCCTTGCTGCCAAAAAGTTGCCTCCAGAAATTTGTCATACAAAGGCTAGCTAAAGAGGCCTTTTATGCGCTCACCGAACGTTTTCTTTTGTTCTGTTTCCTCGTAATAGCCCATGCCTTTGGTACCGTAGCCATACCCATACCCATACCCGTAGCCATAAGAGCCTTGCGCCTTCGCATCGTTGAGAATAGTTGACATGCGCGTAAATTGATTGTTACGCATCATTCGATTCATGTTTTTAAGGAAAGTCTTGCGCGAATAATTAGCTCGTACAATGTAAATTGGCACGTCAGCTTTGCGCATAATAAGAATTCCATCTGTTACTAGCCCCACCGGCGGAGTGTCAATCAAGATAACATCGTAGGTGCGGTATAATTCTTCGAGCATTAAATCGAAACGAGGGTTCAGAATCAGTTCCGACGGATTGGGGGGGGTAGGGCCCGCCGATATAAAGTCTAGCGAATCGATACTAGTGTGTTGAATGCATTCCGCGACGGTGTGCCGGTCAATAAGAATAGTACTTACGCCACGAACATTTTCCGCATCAAAAGCCAAATTAACTTTTGGCTTACGCATATCCAAATCAAGAATAACTACTCGCTGGCCAGATAAAGCAATTATCCCGCCCAAATTTACAGTAACAAAGGTTTTGCCTTCACCAGATATAGTTGACGTTACCGAGATTAATCGTTTCTTATTGGCAGGGCTAACAAAATCGAGATTAGTGCGGATGGAGCGGATGGCTTCCGATACTGAAGATTTGGGGTTTTTATCTACGATTAGACGTGAGACGTTCAGTTGTTCTTTTTCGTAAGTTGGGATTACGCCTAATACAGATGCCTTAGTATTGCGCTCTAATTCGCTTACACTTGTAATCGTGTTATGCATTAGATAGCGTGCTCCAATTAAACCTAGGCCCAATACCAATCCGCCAGCCAAGCCAATGGCGTATACCAATAGTCTTTTAGGCGATATGGGCTCTTCAGGCGCATAGGCAGGCGATAATATTTGAAAATCGGCAGTAGTTCCAGCATTCTTAATATTATATTCTACCTTTTTCTCTGATAGCATTTGGTAGCTATTGCCGTATAATCCTACCGGTCGCTTGAGGCGCTCTAACTCCGTTTCCTTTTCTGGAATTAAGTTTAGCTCATTATTTAATTTAGCTTGTTTCACATCAAGAAGAGCCAATTGATTGCGCAATTGTTTTTTTGATTGAATTAGCTGCTTCTTTATTGTATTCTGCACAAATTTTAACTGCGCTAGAGGTCCTTGAACCGCTTCTAATTGGTCCTGATAAGAGCGCCTTATTCGGCGCAAATTCTGTTGCAGGGTGTTCAGGTCGTCTAATTGTTGTGATAGAGCCGGGTCCTCAAGCAATGCCAAGCCAGGAATAGTCTGCGCTACCGTTACTTCATCGCTGGGAGTAAGACGGTCTTGCTCAGCTAGCTGGCTTACATCAGCCAGAAGCGTAAGCTTTTGTTCTAACTTTAACTTTTCTTGCTCAATGTCTTCTAGTTTATTGTTAATGATTGAAAGTTCACCTTTCGCGTCATAAGTGCCAGTTCTTTGCACGAAGTCCTTGATATTTTCCTCCGCTTTTGCTAGATTTTTACCATTCTCAGCTAATTGTTTATCTAAGTAAGTCAATGACTTCTCTGTAGTTTCTTGTTTGTGTGCTAGCTTGACATCACGATATACTGTATCAAGTGCATTAACAAGGCGTTGAGCTTTAATTCGATTGTTGTCCTGAAACGATATTTTAATTGTGTTAGCAATAGGATTCAGGACTTCGGCTTTTAAATTGTGGTCAAGATACGTATTTACAGTATTGTCATCTAAAATAATAAAGTAATAGACCGCATCGGTTTGAGGGGGAATTCTAGAAGATAATAGTTGTATGCTAATACCGGGTAGCTGTACTACTTGGCCAATTTTATAGTTGCCGCCTAGCGAAGAAGTTCCTACTGTTACAGCAAGATTATAGTGATTTGAATCTATGTATTCAACACTAAATTTGTGATTGTAATAAGCAGGGTTACTTATGGTATATATAATCTGATAAGGGCAATTGTCAAATAGTTCGGTTTCTAGTACCGTACCTTTTGTATAGTAATTTATATCGAGAGGGACGGTTTGCTTTAAGCGTTTATAAGAGAGTCCAGATTTAATTAGTTCTACCTCTCCAGCCAATTGTGAAGTTTGGGTATTGTCACTGTTGCTAATTGCTGCTCCTAGCCCTAAAGCGCTCGCATCGCTTCGCTCATCTATCTTGAGTGTAGATGTAGCTTCATAGATAGGTTTGGTGTAGCGCAAGTAGAGCCATGAAGTAGTAAGTCCGGCTATCAAAAGAATGATAATCCAGGGAAGACTACGCCTTGCAACCAACACCAATGTGCTAATATCAAAGGTGTCTTCAGATTCATTTTCTTCTTCGGTAAAGCCAGTGCCAGTGGGGGGGGTAGCTTCATTGCTGCTATTTGCCCGGCGAATTAATTCTTCTAATTCCGCGTTTTCAGTGGATGCCATAAGTTGAGTTGCTGAAGTCGGAAAAAAGCGGCTAGCCTTAATTTATAATAATTCTATCGGGTCAAAGTATATATAAAGCCCGTGGTTGTTAATAGTAAAGTAAATAAGCTGAGCACAGGGGAGGCATCGGTTATTGCCTCAAGTAATGGCCGTCTTATTGGTTGGATGTAAATGATATCATTAGGCTCAACTTGTAGGTTTCCCCGACGCATTCCTTCAAGTGTGCTAAGGTCAATAAATTGTACCTGAGGATTCTTCAAGTCGCCGCGGATGATACGAATATTACTGACACGCCCACCGTAGCGGCCTACGCCACCGCCACCGCCTCCTCCGCCATCTACTCCTCCTGCTAACGCCAACACTTCCAGTAAGTTCATATTGTCGTTAGTCAGAGAAATAACCTGTCCACCTGGGGCGCCAAGAATAATGACGCGGTTATTCGTTACAGCAGTCTTGACAAACGTCTCCTTGTAATAGGTATTATACCGAATTTGCAGAATGCTATCGGCTTGAATAAGGGTTAATCCCTGCACGCTTACCCGGTCAACCAAGGGTAGGCGTGCGGTGCCATCAGCTTGCACTACAAATTGGGTGCTACCGGGAATAGAACCAGCGCCTTGGCCCACACTACGTTGCCCTGAACCCCCTGCGTTAGAGGTGGTCGGGGTGCTGCTACCAACGCTGGGCGACCCAAAATGCAACTCGCCGTTGGGGTCAATAAGACGCTCACCTTTATTCGTATAAACTTGAACGTTTAGTACATCATTGGGACGAATGCGATAATTGCGGTCCGTCCGGTTAACGGCTCGGCGCAGCTTTGCCGTATCTATTACGCCATCGGCTCCTTTGCTAAGTTGGAACATCGTGCGCTGATTGTAATACTTGCTGGTAGCACACGAGGAAAGTAGGCAAAGGACCGGCATTGCCAAAAGCAGAAAACGCCGTAGCGCAATGGGCGAAAGACTAGAAGTAACAGACAAGAGGAGCATTATTCATCAAAAGTGCGTGGGGTAGCAGGCTGCAGGACACCTTTGCATGGTAAAAAATATCCCAAAAGTAACCCATTTACCGTGGGCTTTCAAAAAGGGCCTATTCACTCTGCGTCAGTGGCCGTTGAAATTGAGCGACCTTGTAACCGTAGCTTTGCGGGTGCAAAGGCGAGGCCATTCTGGCCAGATTAATTCTTCCCTCCCTACCCACCCATTTTACATAGACTATATGGAAGCTACCGTAGCTACCGAAAACCAAGCCATGATTGCGCAGATGGTGCGCGATTTTGGCCAGTTGCATATCAAGCCACAAATGAGGCATTGGGATGAAAATCAGGAATTTCCCCGCGACGTCTTTCGCCAGTTGGGAGACCTGGGGCTGATGGGCGTGCTCGTGCCTCAACAATATGGCGGCTCAGGCTTTGGCTATCAAGAGTATGTGACGGCAATTGCCGAACTCGCCAAAATTGATGGCAGTATTGGGTTGAGCATGGCAGCGCACAATTCCCTCTGTACCGGGCATATCCTGCAGCACGCTTCTGAAGAGCAGAAGCACCGGTACCTGCCGCGTCTGGCCTCGGGCGAGTGGCTGGGAGCGTGGGGCCTCACCGAGCCTAATACTGGTTCTGACGCTGGCAACATGCGCACCACTGCCGTACTCGCCAGCGATGGTGACCACTATATCCTCAACGGCGCTAAGAATTTTATCACGCACGGGAAGAGCGGCGATGTGGCAGTAGTTATTGCGCGCACGGGCGAAGTGGGTGACTCGCACGGTATGACGGCCTTTATTGTGGAGCGGGGTACGGCCGGCTTTGCGGGGGGTAGGAAGGAAGACAAACTCGGAATGCGTGCCTCAGAAACTACGGAAATGATTTTTACTGATTGCCGGGTGCCCAAAGAAAATGTTATTGGGAAGGTCGGCGAAGGGTTTGTGCAGAGCCTGAAAGTGCTTGATGGCGGGCGCATCAGTATTGCGGCCCTGAGCTTAGGTATTGCGCAGGGAGCTTATGAAGCGGCGGTACAGTACAGCAAAGAGCGGCAGCAGTTCAACCAGCCCATCAGTAATTTTCAGGGTATCGCGTTCAAACTGGCCGATATGGCCACCGAGATTGAAGCGTCCAGCTTACTCACCTACCGCGCAGCTGAGATGAAGGACCGGGGCGAAAATGTGAACCTGGAATCGGCTATGGCCAAGCTTTATGCCTCTGAGGTGGCCGTGCGCACCGCTAATGAGAGTGTGCAGATTTTTGGGGGTTACGGCTATACCAAGGATTACCCCGCCGAGAAATATTACCGTGATGCCAAGCTATGTACCATTGGCGAAGGCACCAGCGAAATTCAGAAACTGGTTATTGCGCGGGCATTGTTAAAATAAGTGAAGTTCTGCTTGACAATCTGTTAGGCGCCCGCGTATCTTTGCGGCCCGTTTGCCCTGAAAGAGACTACTCACTCCCTGATATGATTATCGTTCAAATCAAAGACAACGAAACCGTTGACCGTGCGCTGAAGCGCTTCAAAAAGAAGTTCGAGCGCACTGGCGTGCTGAAAGAGTTGCGTCGTCGCACCTTCTTCCAGAAGCCTAGCATTACTAAGCGTAAGCTGAAACAGAAAGCTGTTTATAAGCTGGCTACGTACGGCCCCGAGAGCGAATAGGCACTCGGCCTGCTAGGGCACACAGCAAGTTAAAAGCCCGTCCGGTTGCTATTTGGCAGCCGGACGGGCTTTTCGCGTTGGGAAAAGTCGAGTTATAAGTTAGTTTTTCGCTACTTTGCAGGCCGCCCTACCCCCTCCGTTGCCGACTACGTTACCCCAATGGACGAATTCCTGGATTTTCTGCGTTACGAGAAGCGTTTTAGCCCGCACACAGTTACTTCGTATCAAACTGATTTGACGCAGTTTGCCGCTTATCTGCGTGCGGAATACGAGTTGACCGAGCCAGCCCAGGCCACGCATCCGCTTATTCGGGGCTGGGTGGTGAGCCTGATGAGCCAGGACCTGGACCCGCGCACCGTGAACCGCAAGGTGGCATGCCTGCGCTCGTTCTATAAGTTCTTGCTGCGAACGCATCAGATTGAAGCCAACCCGATGCTCCGCATCAAGGCCCCTAAGATGGCTAAAAAGCTACCCGAATTCGTGCCGGAGGACTCGCTGAATCGGCTGCTGAATTCGTTTGAGTTCGAGGATAGCTTTGCTGGTGTCCGCGACCAGCTGATGCTCGAAACGCTGTATGGCACGGGTATCCGGCTGTCGGAGCTGATGGGTATTACCGATGATGACCTGGACGCCGGAGCGCGCACGGTGCGCGTGACGGGTAAGGGCAACAAGCAACGCTTGGTGCCACTAAATCCGTCGCTACTGCTGGTACTGGAAAAATACCGGGGTAGGCGAGCCGCCGAGTTTGGGTCGGCCGCTTCAGCCTGCTTGCTGCTTACTGACAAGGGCGAACCGCTCTATGAAAAGCTGGTGTACCGCACCGTGAAAAAGTACTTGAGTCAGGTATCGACCTCGACGGCGCATCAGCATCCGCATGCGTTGCGCCACGCGTTTGCAACTCACTTGCTGGGTAAGGGCGCCGACCTGAATGCTATTAAAGAATTGCTGGGTCATGCCAGCTTGGCGGCCACGCAAGTATACACGCACTTGTCCGTTGACCGCCTGAAATCCGTATTTGAGCAAGCCCACCCGCGGGCGTAATTAATTTGTGCGCTATGGTTGCCCGTTTTTCTGCTAGTGTTTAGATGGTTGGCGAGATGCACTCTCCAGCAGTCCAACTCTAGTTTAACTTGTGGCAAACATGGTTGATAGGTTACCATTCTCACCACCATTTCCTTTTTGCCCATGAAAGTGCAAATGCAGTCCGTCCATTTCGACGCCGACAAAACACTGCTCGACTTTATTCAGCAACGCCTCAACAAGCTGGAACACTTCTACGACCGCGTCACGGATGGTGAAGTGATTATGCGCCTCAACAACAAAGACGGGGTAGCGAACAAAACTGTGGAAATCAAGCTGATGGTGCCCGGCAGCACGCTCTTCAGCCAGGAAGATGCCACCTCCTTCGAAGCCGCTACCGACGCTGCGGTAGAGGCTTTGAAGCGGCAGATTACCAAGCATAAAGAGAAAACGCTGAGCCATTAGTAGGTTTTTATAGCCACAAAAAAGCCC
>CAZZWL010000156.1:0-11060 GCA_964657755.1 uncultured Rhodanobacter sp. | reverse complement strand
AGCTCGGAGAGGCGGCAGCAGCACGAGAGGCGCGGGGCTTTGTCTGCCGTGAAGGGGGTAGGGCCGGCGAATAGTGCCAGAGGTTCGGCGGCGAGGGCCGACGCGACGGCCGGAGCGCGATGGGTGATTATCATGGGGTTCTGTTGGTTTTCCCGGCCACCGCGGCCGGGCAAGCTACCTATAAGTACCTGGCAAACAAAAAACTTACTACCCCACCTGCGCAAACAAATCGAGCTGCTGCGTCACCAGCGCCGAGCGGGTAGCCTTGCCCCCAAACAAAATCTGGCGGCGCACCTGCTGCTCGTCGAGCTCGCCCAGCGCCGCCGGGGCCAGGCCCCGCGCCGTGAGGAAGTGCCGCGCCCGCTTCATCACCACCCCAAACTGCTTGAGATGCTCGGCCGTGAGCGAAGTGAAGCGCCGGGCCTGCACGATGCGCTCGGCCGAGCGCGCCCCTACCCCCGGAATGCGCAGTATCAGAGCCCGGTCGGCCACGTTCACATCAATCGGAAACAGGTGGCGGTTGCGCAGCGCCCAGGCCAGCTTGGGGTCAATTTCGAGGTCGAGGTAGGGGTGCGCGGGGTCAAGAATCTCGTCGGCCTCGAAGCCGTAAAAGCGCATCAGCCAGTCGGTTTGGTACAGGCGGTGCTCGCGCACGAGCGGCGGCTGGCTCACCTGCGGCAGGCGCGCATCGTCGGTAATGGGCACGTAGCCCGAGTAGTACACCCGCTTCAGGCCGTAGCCCTGGTAGAGCGAGTCGGAGAGCTTAATTATCTGTAAATCATTCTCAGCGCTGGCGCCCACGATGAGCTGCGTGCTCTGGCCGGCGGTGGCAAACTGCGGCACCTTCTTAAACAGCGCCTTTTCTTCTTTATTCTGAATAATGCCGTCCCGAATCTGGGCCATCGGGGTCAGAATCTCGGCGTAGTTTTTCTCTGGGGCCAGGTTTTGCAGCGCCAGCTCGGAGGGCAGCTCAATATTCACGCTCAGGCGGTCAGCGTAGAGGCCAGCCTCTGCAATCAGCTCGGGCGAGGCGCCGGGGATGGTTTTGACGTGGATGTAGCCGTTGAAATTGTGCTCGGTGCGCAGCTTCTTCACGATGCGCACCAGGCGCTCCATCGTGTAGTCGGGCGAGCTAAAGATGCCGCTGCTCAGGAACAGGCCCTCGATGTAGTTGCGGCGGTAGAAGTTGATGGTCAGGTCCACGACTTCGTCCACCGTGAAGGCGGCGCGCTTCACGTCGTTCGAGCGGCGCGACACGCAGTAGGCGCAGTCGAAGATGCAGTGGTTGGTGAGCAGAATCTTGAGTAGGCTCACGCAGCGGCCATCCTCCGTGAAGCTGTGGCAAATGCCCATGCCTTCGGCGTTGCCGAGGCCTTTTTGCTCGTTTTTGCGCTTGCCGCCGCTGCTGCTGCACGACACATCGTACTTGGCGGCATCGGCTAAGATGCTTAGCTTCTCCTGAATGCGCTCGTTCATCGAAAAGGGGTAGTTTGGCGGGGGTAAAAGTAGCGCTAACCACTGAAATTGGCAAGCTTTTGATAAGCTAATTTTTTTAGAAAAAGTTTCCCATTGGGGCGGAGTGGCGCGCCCTATCCCGTTCTTTATTTTCCCGGCATTTTCCCTACCCCCCGGCGGCGGGGCTATACCTTAACGCGGAGGCTGAGCGTTGGGGGGTAGGCGCGCGAGCCGGGCCCTGCCGCGTGGCCCGCCGTAACTTGCGCCTAGTGCCGCCGTGCCCCATGCCGCGTAGTTTTCTAACCTTGTGCCTGCTCGTGCTAGGCTTGCTGCTGGGCGGGCCGGGCGGGGTGCGCGCCCAGGAGTTTAGCCCGCGCCTGGCGGTGCCGCCCGATTCGCTGCACGCCGCCGAGGAAACCGTGGCCGCGCCCGCCGACTCGCTGGGCCGGCGCTTTGATGAGGACCGGGTGCGCCTGAGCCTGGAGCGCTACACGCGCCGCAAAACCATCGCGGGCCGGGCGCTGGCCGCGTTTTTTCGCCTCACCAAGCCCCGCGAGGAAGACCACGGCCTCGACGCGGTGCTCCTCAACCGGCAGTTCGACCAGCACAACTTCAAGATTGTGCGCCGCGTCACCATCACGCCCCTCGACGCGTTTGGCTACAGCCTGAACGACTCGCTGCGCCAGCCGCGCACCTTTTTCGAAAAGTCGGGCAATGCCATCCACATCCGCACGGCGCGCTCGCGCATCCGGCAGGTGCTGCTGTTTCGGCCGGGCCAGCCGCTGCTGCCCCAGGCCCTGGCCGAAAGCGAGCGCCTGCTGCGCCAAACCAACGAGATACTCGACGCGCGGGTGCTGGTGAATGAGCAAACCGCGACCCGCGACAGCGTGGATATCCTGGTGTATACCACCGACGTGTTCAGCATTACGGGGGGCTACGAGCTGCGCGGCGGGCCGGCGTCGGCCATCGTTACGGCCGGCGACCAGAACTTCTTGGGCCTGGGCCACCAGCTCAGCAACCGCTACCAATACGGCCGCGACCTGCCCCAGACGTGGGGCTACGAAGCCAACTATCAGGTGCCGTTTCGCAACTTCGTGTACGCCGAGGGGCATTACTACAATGAGTTTGAGTCGCACTCGGGCGGGGTGTCGGTGCGGCGCGACTTCTACTCGCCCAGCGCCCGTTGGGCCGGGGCGTTCACGTCCGACGTATTCAATATTCGCCTGGTGCTGCCGCGCGACGCGCCCCCGCTGCCCGGTCAGGAACCCAACTTCCAGGTGCGCTCCTACACCAGCCAGACGCTGTGGGTGGGCCGCGCCCTGCGCCTGCGCTCCTACGACCTGGGCTACGAGAACCCAGGCCGCCTCATCGTGGCGGGCAGCGTCATCAACGAGCACCACACCACCAACCCCGCCAACACCCCCGACGACCGCACCCGCACCATCTTCCTGGGCTCGGTGGGCTACTCGGTGCGGCGCTATTATAAGGATAAGTACCTTTTCGGCTTTGGCCGCACCGAGGACGTGCCGGCGGGCACGCTGCTCAGCCTCACCACGGGCTACGAGACGAATGCCGTGGGCTCGCGCCGCTACTTCGACGCCCGCATCGCGGCGGCGGGCTACTCCGAGCGCCAGGGCTACCTCTACGGCAGCCTCGATTTTGGCACGTTTCAGCGCATCAACGACGGGGGTTGGGAGCAGGGCCTGCTCAGCGGGCAGGTGCTGTACTTCACGCGCCGCTACCGGGTGGGCAACTACCAGAGCCGCCACTTGCTGAACGCCCGCGTGACGGCGGGCTTCAACCGCTACCCCGCCGAAGTGCTGCTGAGCGGCGTCAACAGCAACCCCGACGGCGTGCGCGGCTTCCAGCCCACGGGCCAGATACTGGCCACCAGCCGCTTCCTGGCCAACTACGAGGGCACCGTGTACACGCCGCTCTCACTGCTGGGTTTCCGCATGGCCGTGCTGGCCTTCGCCGACCTGGCCCTGGTGAACGAGCGCGTCGGGGGCGGCTCGCCCTTCGGGGGCGACGCGCCCTACACGGGCTTTGGGCTGGGCCTGCGCTTCCGCAACGAGCTCACGGTGCTGCGCACGTTCCAGTTTTTGCTGGGCTACTACCCCCGCGGCCAGCTCAGCGCCAACGGCCTGCGGCTGTTCGAAACCAACCGCGACTCGTACAACTTCAGCGACTTTAGCTTCGGGCAGCCCAGCGTAGTGCAGTACAGCACGCAATAGGGGGGTAGGGAATTGAACTTATTATCCCCTCTCCTACCCCGGCTGCACCAGCCGGGCTACCTCGGTGCTCGGCCCGATGGTGGCCACGTTGCCGGCGTTAAAGCGCAGGAAATCGGCCTCCACGCCATCGGAGAAGATGACGCCGCCGCTGGGCATCAGCGACTCGACCTGCAGCGGGCGGCCCTGGGCCAGGCGGCCGGCCACCAGGTCGGCCTGGGTGCGCTGGCTGCGGAAGGGCTCGCGCACCACAAACAGCAGCTCGCCGGCGGTGGGGCCGGGCGGGGGGGGTAGGGGCGGCACCTGGGCGAAGGCTTCCACGCCCTGCGTCATGTTGAACACCGACGACAGCCAGCCCGTGCTGCCGGCCGGCGTGGCCACGATAATGCCCGACGACGAGTGCTCCTCGCTGCGCCCCTCAAACTGCAGCCGGTAGCGCGCCGACACGTGCGAAGCCGCCCCGATGAATAAGTCGTTGAACGCCAGCAGGCGCTGGCCGTCTTGCAGGGTAGCCTGGGCCAGCTGCTGGGTGCGCACCGGGTAGTCGGCCCCGCGCGCCACGGCCTGCACGGCGGCGCGGCAGGTATCGGCCCGGAAGGGCAGCAGCACGCCATCGTAGCGGTCGGGGTCGGGGTTGACGGCCACCAGCGGCCGGCCGCGCACGTATTTGGCGGCGTTGGCCACCAGCCCATCCTGGCCCACCACTACCACCACCTGGTCGTCGGCAAAGATGAACGAGGGCAGGAACTCACGGTCTACTACCTTGCTTTTCACCACCGTATTCAACTCGCGCTGCACCTGGCTCACGGCCTGGTCGAGGCAGTTTTGCTCAGCCTCATAGTCGCCGAAGTTGCCGCCCGCCCGCTCTACCACGAAGCGGGCCTGGGCGGCGGTGTTGTAGCGGGCCTTGAGCTGGTCGAGCCGGGTTTTGGCCCGCACAATGATGGCGTACTCAATCTTGGCCATCGGCGATTAGCGGCGCTTCGGGTTGGGGTTGGGGTTCGGGCGTGGGTTGGGCGCCGGCGGGGGGGTAGGCGGCGCGGGGCCGTCGGTGGGCCGGGGGGCGGCCCCGGCCGGGCTACTACCACCCAGCACGTTGTCGAGCAGGTCGGGGGTAATGTTGAGTACCCCGATTTTGGCGGCGTTCTCGGCCATATCCCGGAAGGCCAGGCTGATATTGAGGCGCGGGTCGGGTTGGTTTTGCAGGGCCGTCACCATGCGCCAGTCAAGGTCGCGGAAGGGCCGCAGCGTGGCTTCAGTCACGTAGCCCTGGGCATCGGCGGCCAGGCGCTGGTTGGCGGTTTGCTGGGTCAGCAGCTCGGCGCGGCTGGCCTCCACCGCAATATCGGCCTGCACGTGCAGCTCGCGCAGCTTGCGCTCGTTGGCAGCGCGCTGCAGCTGGGCCTCGGCGCGCTTTTCGTCAATCTGCTTGCGCTTTTCCTCCACCGCGATATCGGTGTTCAGCTCGCTTTCCTTGATGCGGCGCTCCTGCTCCACGGCAAAATTGCGGCGCTCATACACGGCCTGGTCGGCTTCCTGCTGCAGCTGCTCGCGGGTCTGGGCTTCCAGGGCGCGCTCCATCTCGGGGGTGGCCTTCACGGCCAGGATGTTGACGCCCAGTACCTCAATGCCCAGCTGCGCCACCGCCGCCGACTCCAGCAGCCCGGCCCTGATTTGGGCCTCAATCTGCTTGTTTGAGCGGATGGACTCCTTTAGGCTCAGGCTGTGCACGTAGGCCGAGGTGGCCGCCTGCGCCTCGTTCACCAGCCGCTGATTCAGCTTTTCGAGGTCATTCTTTTTGTAAATCCCGAAGCTATTGACCGTAAAATCGAGCAGCTCGGCCAGCTGGCGCGGCTCGCGCACCCGGTAGCTGAGCTGCCCCTGAATGGTGATGCTCTGATAGTCGGCCGTCGTTTCGTTGAAGATAAACGGCAGGTCATTAGAAGCCAGCGGCACCGCCGCGATGGAGCTGCCCAGCGTACCGTAAAAAAACGCCAGGCCGCGCCCCTCGCGCACTACCTGGCCGTTTTTATACTGAATAACGTAGGTGACCGAATCAAATTTAGCGTAGCTCAGACCGAACATAGGCAGCGAAAAAAGCGCATCTTTTACCAGCTCTAACAGCTTGGGCAGGCCGAATGTACGGGTTACCACGCGCTCGCCCCGGCCTACCTGGCAAAGGGGGGTAGGGCGCCGCTTACTCCTGAAACGTGATGGGCAGCGTGCACGACACCCGCACGGCTTGGCCGCGCTGGCGGGCGGGTTGCCAGGCCGGCATCAGCCACACCAGGCGCAGGGCTTCTTCGTTGAGGCCCATGCCGGGGCCGCGCACCACTGAGGCATCGGTGACGCGGCCGGTAGCACTCAGAATGAAGCGCACGTACACCTTGCCGCTCACGTGCTGCCGCAGCGCCTGCCCGGGGTAGCGCAGGTTTTTCATGAGGTAATCGCGCAAGCCCGCCTCGCTACCCGTGAACTGCGGCCGCACGTCGGGGTTCACGAAGATGGAGTCGGGCTTGAAAGCGGGGGTAGGGGCCGCCACGACTGCGGCGCTCTTGGCTCCTCCCGTGGTGGCGACGGGCTGCATCATGGCCACTGCGGGGCCCGCAATGCGTTGGGCCATTGCCGAGCCCACCAAGCCCGTATTTACTACTAGCACCCAAGATAAAAAACGCATAATCATAAAATTATAAGGAATAGCGGCAGCCAACGCCTTACGTTCGCCTTTCCAAATTTAATACTACTTTCGTCCATTTTCTAGTATTATCTTTATAATATCGACGATTCTCTTATTTGTTCAAAAAATTCTTTCTTTAGCCTTGCCTGCCTTGGGCATAGCCGCCAGCCCTACCTTCGTTGCGTTCAAACTTCTGCGCTTGCCGCCCCTTTCTTTATGCGTCTCGGCGATTTTAACGACCTCGAAATAGCCCGCGAAGTCAGCATCGGCTTCTACCTGACCAGCGACGACGGCGACCTGCTGCTGCCCGAGAAATACCGCCCGGTGGGCGCGCACGTGGGCGACACCATTCGCGTATTTGTGTACCGCGATTCGGAGGACCGCCTCATTGCCACCAACTTAGAGCCACTGGCCGTGGTTGACAGCTTTGCTGCCCTCACCGTGCGCGACGTGGGCGCGCCCGGCGCCTTCCTCGACTGGGGCCTCGAAAAAGACCTGCTGCTACCCCATGCCAACCAGCGCCAGGACGTGCGCGTGGGCGACCGCGTGCTGGTGTACGTGTACCTCGACGAGGCCACCGACCGCCTCGTGGCCTCGGCCAAGTGGCAGCGCTTTCTCAGCCCCGAGCCGTTTGTGGGCGCGGTGGGCGAGGCCGTGCAGGTGCTCATCGCGGAAGAAACGCCGCTCGGCTACTCGGTTATTGTTAACGGCACGCACGCCGGCCTGCTCTACGCCAATGAAGTATTCCGTCCGCTGCGCATCGGCGAAATGCTACCCGGCCACCTCCGCCTAATTCGGCCTGATGGCAAGCTCGACGTGCGCCTCGGCCAGGCTGGCTACGACGAGGTAGAAAGCGCCGCCAGCCTGGTGCTGGCCGCCCTCAAGCAGCGCCCCGACGGCCGCCTACCCCTCGGCGACAAGAGCTTGGCCGACGACGTGTACCGCCGCCTCGGCATGAGCAAAAAAGTGTTCAAAAAAGCTCTCGGCTCGCTCTACAAACAAGGTTTGGTAGAGCTGGGACCGGAGGAAACCCGACTGGCCAGCGTGGATTAGCCTCCGCGAACCTTTGCATCTCTTCCGCGCCCTTTGTGGTAACTCCCTACAGGCCGTATCCAAAGATTTTCTCGCCCGAGAATTTGCTTTTCCCAAAAACCGTCGTTCCTTTGCCCCCGCAAACCGACCCCAACTAATGACCTTCGTCGCAACCGTTTCGCAAAGCTGGTGGCACTCAACCTTCCCAAGAGGCTGAGCATTAGGCATTATAAGTTGGTTGAACCCCTTAGAGATTCTCCAAGCCCGCTGCTCACCGCAGCGGGCTTTTTTGTTGTTCCCTACACCTGTCTTTTTCCGCCATGTCGGCCGCCACTGCTACTTCTTCCGCCACCATCGTCCACAGCCGCCACCGCCGCTTGCTGGCCGATACGCTCACGCCGGTGAGCCTGTACTTGCGGCTGCGCGACCAGTTTGTGGGCACGCTGCTGCTCGAAAGCTCCGACTACCACGGCAATAACAACAGCTTTTCCTACCTCTGCTTCAGCCCGGTAGCACGCTTTGAGCTGGATAAAAACCAGCTGACTACCCAGCGCCCCGGCCAGCCGGCCAGCACCAGCACGCTAGCCGACCCGCGCCAGGCACTCACGCACCTGCGGGAGTTTCGGAGCAGTTTCCAGCCGGCCGCGCCGTCGGGGCTGCCGTTCATTACCAACGGGCTGTTTGGGCACATGGCCTACGAGGCGGTGCAGTATTTTGAGGATGTGACCTTGCGCGACAAGCCCGGCGCCAGCACGGTGCCGGCCATCGTGTATCAGGCGTTTCGCTACGTTATTGCCATCAATCACTTCAAGGACGAGCTGTATTTGTTTGAGCATCAGTACCTGAATGAGAATGAAGAGCCAGCGGCCGACACGCTCGACTACATCGAGACGATTATCCAAAACCGCAACTTTGCTACCCACGCCTTTCACCTTACGGGCGAGGAAACGTCGAACGCCACCGATGCCGAATACTTGGAGCTAATTCGGCTGGGCCAGCACCACTGCCAGCGCGGCGACGTGTTTCAGATTGTGCTGTCGCGGCGCTTTCAACAGGGCTTTCAGGGCGATGAGTTTAACGTGTATCGGGCGCTGCGCTCGCTCAATCCGTCGCCTTACCTCTTCTTCTTCGACTACGGCGGCTACAAGATTTTCGGTTCCTCGCCCGAGTCGCAGATTGTGGTGAACAAGGGCCAAGCCGTGCTCTACCCCATCGCGGGCACCTTTCGGCGCACCGGCGACGACGCGGCCGATGCCCGCCTGGCCCAGCAGCTGCTTGACGACCCTAAGGAAACCGCCGAGCACGTGATGCTCGTAGACCTGGCCCGCAACGACCTCAGCCGCCGCTGCGACGTGGTGGCCGTGGAGCGCTTCAAGGAAATTCAGTACTACTCGCACGTTATTCACTTGGTTTCTAAGGTAGTGGGCCAGCTCGGCCCCGACACCGAGCCGCTCGACGTGGTGGGCGAAACCTTCCCGGCCGGTACGCTCTCGGGCGCGCCCAAGTACCGGGCGGTGCAGCTCATTGACGAGTACGAAAGCACGCAGCGCGGCTTCTATGGCGGCTGCATTGGCGCACTCGACTTCGGCGGCGACTTCAACCACGCCATTATGATTCGCACTTTCCTCAGCAAGGACAATACACTGTATTACCAGGCTGGCGCCGGGGTAGTAGCCAAGTCGGTGCCGGCCAGTGAGTTGCAGGAGGTGCACAACAAGCTGGGCGCCCTGCGCGCAGCCATGCAGCAGGCCGAGAAGGTGTAAAACTAACAGAACGTCATGCAGAGCGCAGCGAAGCATCTCGCGGGCAGCAGTACTTAATCCCATTGCAACGATGCGAGCGAGATGCTTCGCTGCGCTCTGCATGATAACAATGCTAACAGCTTCTATAACAATGCCTATCCTGGTTCTCGACAACTACGATTCCTTCACCTACAACCTCGTGTATATGCTGCGCGAATTAGGCCAGGAAGTGGACGTGTTTCGCAACGATAAAATCAGCCTTGATGAGGTGGAGAAATACTCGCACATCCTGCTTTCGCCCGGCCCCGGCATCCCGAGCGAGGCGGGTATTATGCCCGAGCTGATAAAGCGCTATGCGCCGACCAAGCACATTTTGGGCGTGTGCCTGGGCCACCAGGCCATTGGCGAAGCCTTTGGCGGCCAGCTCGCTAACCTGGGCGAGGTGCACCACGGCGTAGCCCACACCCTGCACCAGACGCCGGCGGCGGCCGGCAACCGGCTTTTCAACGACGTGCCCGACCAAGTGCGCGTGGGCCGCTACCATTCCTGGACCATCGCGCCCGAGGGCGTGCCGGCCGAGCTGCGCATCACGGCCCTGGACGAGAACGGCCAGGTGCTGGCCCTCGCCCACCGCGACTACGACGTGCTGGGCGTGCAGTTTCACCCCGAGTCGGTGCTCACGGAGCACGGCAAAACCATGCTGGCGAATTGGGTGAATAGCTAGTTAATAAGCAAAAAAAGAACGTCATGCTGAGCTTGCCGAAGCATCTCGCTCGCATCATTGAACGATTGAAATTAGTACTGCACGCGAGATGCTTCGGCAAGCTCAGCATGACGTTCTAGATTAATACTCAGCTAAATAAAGTGAAAGACACGCTCAACCACCTTTTTGCCTACCGCACGCTGCCCCAGGACGAGGCGCACCGCGTGGTGCTCGGCATTGCGCAGGGCCAGTATAACCCGGCCCAGATTGCCGCTTTCCTTACCGTGTACCTCATGCGCAGCGTGACGGTGGAGGAGCTGGCTGGCTTCCGCAACGCGCTGCTGGAGCTGTGCCGGCCCGTGGACCTGGGCGGCGTGGAGGCGATGGACGTGTGCGGCACCGGCGGCGACGGGCGCAACACGTTCAATATCTCCACCTTATCGGCCTTCGTGGTGGCCGGCGCGGGCCAGCCGGTGGCCAAGCACGGCAACCACGGCGTGTCGAGCATCAGCGGCAGCAGCACGGTGCTGGAGCACATGGGCGTGAAATTCACGGCCGACAACGACGCGCTCCGGCGGCAGCTTGATGAGGCCAACATCTGCTTTTTGCACGCGCCGCTGTTTCATCCGGCCCTCAAAAACGTGGCGCCGCTGCGCAAAGAGCTGGGCGTGAAAACGTTCTTCAACATGCTGGGGCCGCTGGTGAACCCGGCCCGGCCGCGCCTGCAGCTGGTGGGCGTGTTCAGCCTGGAGCTGGCGCGCCTCTACGCCTACCTGCACCAGCAGGAGGGGGGTAGGGAGTTTCTCATCGTGCACAGCCTCGACGGCTACGACGAGGTGTCGCTGACAGGGCCGGTGAAGCTCATCAGCCGGCAGGGCGAGGAACTGCTGTCGCCCAGCGACCTGGGCCTGCCGGCTACTACGCCCGAAGCGCTGTTTGGCGGCGACACGGTGGCCGAGGCGGCGCAGATTTTCCAGCGCGTTTTGCGCAACGAGGCCCCCGCCGCCCACCGGAACGCCGTGCTGGCCAATGCCGCGCTAGCGCTGCGCACGGCCGGCCGCGCCGCCGACGTAGCCGAAGGGCTGGCCCTGGCGGCCGAATCGCTGGACAGCGGCCGCGCCCGGCAGGCGTTTGAGAAGTTGCTGGCGCTGAGTTAATAGTCCTAATCTAGAACCGTCTGTCATGCTGAGCTTGTCGAAGCATCTCTACCGCACCGTTGA
>CAZZWL010000155.1:0-11072 GCA_964657755.1 uncultured Rhodanobacter sp. | reverse complement strand
CCAATGCAGCGGCAGCAGCGGCCCGCCGCCCAGCAGCCGGTGGGCCGCCAGCGCGTTATCGGGCCCGAGGTGAATATCGGCCCACTCGGGGTCGGAGGCCCCAATCTCCAGCAGCACCAAATCGAACGGCCCGTACGCCGCCCCAATTTGGCGAAAGGCCTCGTCAAACGGCCCCGAGTCGCCGCCAAAAAACACGCGGTGATGCGGCCCTTTCAGCACCCACGAGGCCCAGAGCGTGCTGTCGCGATTCAGCAGCCCCCGGCCCGAGAAGTGCCGGGCCGGCGTAGCAATCAACTCAAAACCAGGGGGTAGGGCGATAATATCCCACCAGGTAGCCTCCGTGATGCGGTCGGCGGGCACGCCCCAGCGGCGCAGGTGCGCCCCTACCCCCCTTGGGCAGTAGAAGGGCTCGCCACGCGGGGCCAGCGCCCGAATGGCGGCCTCGTCGAGGTGGTCGTAGTGGTCGTGCGAGAGGATAATGCCATCGAGGGGCGGCAGCTGGACCAGCGGCAGCGGCGGCGCAAAAAACCGCTTGGGCCCCACCAGCCGCGAGGGCGACGCCCGCTCGGCCCACACCGGGTCGGTGAGGAAGCGGCGGCCATCTAGTTCGATAAGCACCGTGCTGTGGCCCAGCCAGGTCACGCGCAGGGCCTCGGCGGGCACGGGCGCGGCCAGCGCGGCGGCATCGGCCCGGAACGGCCCCAGCGGCTGGCGCGGCTTCCGCTCGTTTTTTTCGAATAAGAAGCGCCGCAGCATCGGGCCGTAGCCCGAGGGCGGGCTCATGCTAGTGGGCAGAACGTTGACGTATTTGTGGCCGGTGTGGCGGGGCTGAAGCTGCATAGTAAAAAGGGTTAGCCGCCCCGCAGACGCAGCCGGCGGCGTTTTATTGCAGCCCGCCCCGCACCACGGGCAGCGCCCGCGCCGCCCAGCCGGCCATCTGGGGGCCGGTGTAGTGCAGGCCATCACTGGTAAACTGAGTGGCATCGCCAGCGGCGGCGCGCGTGAGGTCGGTGATGGGCACGAAGGCCACGCCCGCGCGCTGGCACTCGGCCCGGGCCACGGCGTTGAACTGGTCAATTTCGCGGCCAATCTGGGCCCGGTCGCGGTCGTGGGCAAAGGGCGTCTGGCCCCAGTCCGGGATGCTGAGCACCGCCACGCGCCCGCTGGCCCCGCCCGCGAAGGCCACCGCCGTGGCCAGCAGCTCCCGAAATTCGGCGCGGTACAGCTCGACCGACTGGCCGCGGTACTGGTTATTGACCCCGATGAGCAGCGACACCAGGCCGTAGTCGCGGCGGTGGTTGCCGCTGGCCGCGATGGCCTCCTGCAGCTCGGCGGTGGTCCAGCCAGTGCGGGCAATGATATCGGGGTCGGCGAGCCTACCCCCCTGCGCCCGGTCCAGGGCGGCCAGCTGCGCCGGCCAGCGGTCGGCGTGGGCGGCGCCTTCGCCGATGGTGTAAGAGTCGCCGAGGGCGAGGTAGGAAATGGAACCGGGAGTAGTTATAGTCGGCACGTTGGCAATGACCGGGGCGGGCGGCTAGGCGCAGGCCGACAGCAAAATAGTGAGCAATAATAAAAAACGCAACATAATAAGAGGGCGACGCGGCTAACACGTCGCCCTTTTACCTACGGCTTTCGACCGCGAGTTGGGTTAAGCGCTGGCTAAGCTTAGGCCATTACGGCTACTAGGTGCAGCAAAGGCAAGGCCAGGGCCTCTTCACCTATTATCACGGCTTGGCGGAGGGCTTCAGCGGGGCTAAGTGCTTTGGTGAACAGCTGCCAGGCGGTGGTGGGCTCCAACACAAGTTCGGCCGCCGGCGCAGCAGTGGCGAGGCGCAAATACCAGGTAGCCAGCCCTCTTTCTAGCTGCCAGGTGCCGCCACTGGCGGTGGCCACCCGCAGCTGCACCACCGTGCCCATCGGGGCAGCTACTGCCCGGTAGGCGTGCGGCAGGCCGCGCGCCACGGTATCGAGAAACGGCTGGAATAACGCTGGCTCCAACAGTGGCGCAGGCTGGCCCACGGCTTCGCGGATTTGCTGCTGGTGGTGCCACTTTTCGGTGTAATCGCGGGCGATGTGAAACCAGTTTAGCGACTCCGTTTCGCCCGCCCACCCTACGGCAAACCCAGCCGGCGCCCACGGGTCGAGCATAGTCAGAAACTGCGTGTACTCCGCACCCGAAGCGGCCAGCCAATCGGTGAGTACCACTGGACTCAGGCGGCGGGCGGCGGTCACCCACTCGGCATTCAGGCGGTTGAGGTAGGCCACCAGCTGAGGATAGGAACTGAGGTCGCCCGCCGGCTCGCTGTAGTAGCCGTCACGCAGCATCGACAGCGTTTGCAGGTTACCAGCGAGCAGGTGGGCCGCCACATCTTTTACCACCCAATGCCCGGCCCGCGTGGGCCGCTGCCAGTCGGCCGGCGTTAGCGAACGCAGCAAATCGAGTAGCAGCCGGTCAAGCACCGGAAACAAGGGCAGCACCTCAATAGGCGGCGCTTGGGGCAGGTGCGAAGTCATGCGCCCCTACCCTATCGCCTGGGCCAGGTCGTCAATCAAATCCTCGGCGTCCTCGATGCCCACGCTCAGGCGGATGAGCGAGTCGCTGAGGCCGGCCTTGCGGCGCTGCTCGGCCGGGATGCTGGCGTGGGTCATGGTGGCGGGATGGCCGCTCAGGCTTTCGACGCCGCCCAGGCTTTCGGCCAGGGTGAAGAGCTGAAATTTTTCGAGTACCGCGATGGCGTCTTCCTTTTTATCGCCTTTCAGCACGAACGAAATCATGCCCCCAAAGTCGCGCATCTGGCGGGCCGCCACGGCGTGGTTGGGGTGGTTCTCGAAGCCGGGCCAGTACACGCGTTCCACCTTGGGGTGCTGGCGCAGGTACTCGGCCACGGCGCGGCCGTTTTCGCAGTGGCGCTGCATGCGCAGATGCAGCGTTTTGAGGCCGCGCAGCACCAGAAAGCAGTCTTGCGGGCCGGGCGTGCCACCGCAGGCATTCTGGTAGAAGCTCAGCCGCTCCAGCAGCGTATCGTCGTTGAAAACCAGCGCGCCCATCACCACATCGGAGTGGCCGCCCATGTACTTGGTGAGCGAATACACCACGATGTCAGCGCCCAGCGCCAGGGGCTCCTGCAAGTAGGGGGTAGAGAAGGTGTTATCGACGGCCAGCAGCGCGCCGGCCTCTTTGGCGATGGCCGCCACGCCCGCGATATCGATGATGTTGAGCAGCGGATTGGTGGGCGTTTCGACCCACACGAGCTTGGTGCGGGGCGAAATTTTCTCGCGCACCGCCGCCAAGTCGCTCATCGGCACGAAGTGGCACTTGATGCCCAGCGGCTCATACACCTTGGTCAGGATGCGGTAGGAGCCGCCGTAGAGGTCATCGGTCGAAATCACCTCGTCGCCGGGCTTCAGCAGGCGCAGCACGCAGTCGATGGCCGCCATGCCCGAAGCGAAGGCCAAGCCGTGCCGGCCATTATCGAGGGCCGCCAGCGCGTCCTGCAATTGCGTGCGGGTGGGGTTGTGGGTGCGCGAGTACTCGTAGCCTTTGTTGTCGCCGGGCGAGCGCTGGGCGTAGGTCGAGGTCTGGTAGATGGGCGTCATGATGGCCCCGGTGGTGGGGTCGGGGTGCACGCCGGCGTGGATGGCTTTGGTGGCAAATTTCATAGCGGCAAAGGTACCGGCTGGCGGCGGGAGCGGGGGTAGGGCTGAATTTTTCGGCGCGCTTGCAACGGGCGGGGCAGCTGCGCTATCTTAGCTAAGTACCTGCTCATTCTCAGCTTTTTATATGAACAAACCAGTATCCTCTTTACTTTTCCTGCTTTTGAGTGCTGGCCCGGCGCTGGCGGCCCCTACCCCCGCCGCCACGCCCGACTCGGCGGCGCGCTACCAGGCAGTGGCAGATTCTATCAACGGCACCTTTCGCTACCAGCAGGGCCACGTGGTGCTGCCCGGCGGCATGGGCGCGCTCACGGTGCCGCGCGGCTTCCGCTACCTCGACTCGGCCCAGAGCGGCCGCGTGCTGCACCAGCTGTGGCACAACCCGCCGCGACCCACCCTGGGCATGCTCTTCCCGGCCAGCCGCGGCCCGGTGAGCGCCGGCAGCTGGGGCTACGTTATTGAATACAACCCGATGGGCTACGTGAAGGACAACGACGCCGGCGACATCAAGTACGACGAGCTGCTCGAAACTATGCAGCGGGAAACCGAGGAGGAGAATACCGACCGCACCGCCGCCGGCTACGAGGCCATTCACCTGGTGGGCTGGGGCGCCAAGCCTTATTACGATAAGCAGCAGCATACCCTGCACTGGGCCAAGCTGCTGCGCTTTGGCAGCGGCATCGACCAGACGCTCAACTACAACGTGCGTATCCTGGGCCGCAAGGGCGTGCTGGTGTTTAATGCCGTGGCCGAGCCCGCGCAGCTGGCCGACATCACGGCCAGCATTCCCGACCTGCTGGCCAACGTGACCTTTGCCAAAGGCCAGCAGTACAACGACTACAGCGCCGGCATCGACGAGGTCGCCGCCTACACCATCGGCGGGCTGGTGGCCGGCAAGGTGCTGGCCAAAGTAGGCCTGTTTGCCCTCCTGCTCAAGTTCTGGAAGCTGGGCCTGCTGGCGGTGGGCGGCGCCTGGGCAGCCGTCAAGCGCTTCCTGGGCCTTGGGGCGCGCGGGCAGGGGTAGGGCCGGCGCGGGAGCCGGTTGTTGCGTAGGTACCTTCGCCTACTCTGCGGCCGGCTCCCGGCTTACTTCTCTCAATGGCCTTTTTGCGCGAGCTTTTTCAAAAGAATTTTTCGACCCTGCTTACGATGGGCCTGCTGCTGGCGGTGCCGCTGCTGGGCTCGGCGGCGGTGCTGGGGCTGCTCTACGAGCGCCCTACCCTGCTGCAAAACCTGAGCCTGGGCCAGAGCCTGCTGTACTTCGCGGTGGCGGGCCTCACGATGGCGCTGGCCCTCACGCCCACCACCTTCGTAGCCATCATTTCGGGCTATTACTTTGGCTGGGCGGGGCTGCCGGGCATGGTGGCGGCCTACGCGCTGGCCGCCGCGCTGGGCTACGAGCTGGCCCGCCGCCTCGACCACGGCAAGCTGCGCGCGGTGCTGCACCACTTCCCCAAGGCCGATGCCGTGCTGGCCGAGCTGCAAACCCAGAGCTGGCCCCTCATCATTCTCACGCGGCTGTCGCCGGTGCTGCCGTTTGCCCTCATGACCTTCGTACTGGCGATAGTGGGCGTGGCGCGCCGCCGCTTTCTGGCCGCCTCGGTGCTGGGGATGCTGCCGCGCAGCCTGTTTTTCTATTGGCTCGGCACCAAGGCCCAGGATGTGCTGGCCCTGCTGCACGACCCCGACGAAGGCACGCTCAGCAAGCTGGTGCTGGTGGGGCTGGTGATAGCCTCGCTGTTTGGGCTGTACCTAGTATTTAACCGGGCCCTGCAGCGGGTGCTGCGGCGCGGGGCAATCAACTAAATTTTGGCCTGACTATTACCAACTTGAATACGCGAACCGCGTTTAACTATGAAAAAAAACAGCGGGCGCTTGCAGATTCACGAAGAATTTTTCTACCTTTGCACTCCCAACACGGGAAATTGGTTGTATAGCTCAATTGGATAGAGCATCTGACTACGAATCAGAAGGTTTAAGGTTCGACTCCTTATACGACCACAAAAAAGGCCCTCGCATTACTGCGAGGGCCTTTTTTCGTTTCTGCCCCAGCAGAACCAAGCCCGCGCCTCCCGCGCAATGGGCGCAGCACTGGGCAAGCCAGCCAGCTGCCTGGCTGTTATCCTGAGCCTTATTCATTGTATCTTTACGTCATTATTAAGGATTAATCCGTTGCGCCACCGCAACCACTCTGCTACTGCCATTGGGGCCGCATCTTATGGAAAATTCTCATCCTGAGCTAATTCCGCTCACTGAAGAGCTGCGCCTGCAAGCTTTGCGGCCCTACCAGCTTTTCAATACCATGCGCGATGAGACGTTTACGGAGCTGGTGCGCCTGGCCGCCAAGCTCTTCAACGTACCCGTCGGCATCATCGCGTTTGTGGAGGATGAGGAAGTACGCTTTGGCCTGAACTACGGCCTCGACCCTTCCTTGGACCGGGTCAATCGCTGGGAAACGCTGTGCTCGGTGGCCATGCTGCACGACGCAACCTGTGTATTTGAGGACTTGCAGGAAAAACCTTGCGACCTTATTAATCCTGGCCTGGTGCAGCGCCTCAACCTGGGCTTTTATGCCGGCAGCGCCCTGCGCACCAAAGACGGCTACCCGGTGGGCGTGCTCTGCGTAATTGACCACCACCCCCGCGCCTTCAGTTCCGCCGAAGCTGACCTGCTTGAGCGCCTGGCCGCCGTAGTGATGAGCCTGCTTGACCTGCGCCTACAATTGCTGCAAGAGCCCACTTGGAACCAGAAGCTGTGGGCCAGCATCTACGGCCGCATTGAGTCGTCGGTGACGCGCCTCGAAACCCTGGCGGCCCTCGCGGGCTGGGAAGATGAAGCCGACAGCGAGGCCGCCCGCGCCTATCGCCAATCGACGCAGGAGGAGATTCTCCGCGTTGTCGAAGTGCTTGCCGAGCAGATTCAGGTGCTGCGAACGTAGCCCTACCCCACCACTGGCAGCCCAAGCCACCACGCCAAAGCGCCCCCAGCCACGCTGGTCGGGGGCGCTTTGGCGTGGTCGTATTCCGGTTTTAATTGGTGGGGCCGGTATCCGTCTTCGACTCGATAGAAGACTGAATGGTGGTCGAAACGGCCGACAGCAGGTCGTAGCCGGTGGCCGCCTCAATGGCATTTACCGTGGTGCGGTAGCTACCCCAGGCCGTGCTTATGGAGTTGGTGTTGGGCATGTTGACGGCGATAACGCGGGTGCTGGTCGTGATGCGGCTCACGTCGGAGGTGCCCACGGGCAGCACCACTAGCACCTTCCAGCAGTTGCTGGGCACCGTCACGCGGCCGTTGTCAATGGTGGTGGCGCTGCCGTTGCTGCCGGTGCCGCCCTTGCCGTAGCTACCCGCTACGATGTAGAGCTCATTGCCGGCGTTCACGAGCGTGCGGGCGTAGTTTTCGAGGCCGGCCCAGGTCTGCTGGTTGTTGGTGGGCGCCTGGGGCATCATGTTGCTCATCAGGAAAGTAGCCGTGTTGTCGGCCACCGAGCCGGTGCGGTCGGCGCTGGGGCAGTTGTGGCCCCGGTCGAAGCCCGAGCCCGAGTAGCTGGTGCTGCCCACGTGGTACCAGCTGCTGGGCAGACTGGCATCGGCGGCAAAGTTGTCTTGGCGGGCGGTGCTACCCAGCCAGGCGCTGCTCAGGTGCCAGCTCACCCAGTTGGGCTTGCCCTGGTCGCGGTTGTACGACATGGTGTACTGCGACTTCACCAGCAGGTAGTTGTTGGGGTAATTGGTGGCGTCGGTGGCGGCGCCGCTGGGGTTACCCAGGGCCAGATTGGCATCGCGCGTGGCGGTGGCATCGGCGTAGCTGCTGGCGGTGGGGGTAGGGAGACTCTGCTGGCCCAGCGGCGAGCAGGCGGCGGCCAAGGCCAGCAGCAGGGCGCCGCTTCCGAGGCGGAAGTAGTTGACTTTCATGAGTACGCGAAGTGGAAAAGGAGAAATTGAGAAGAAAATTGGTGAACAACCAACCCGCAAATGTCTTTTCTTTCAGAATCTTATCGGTTACCCGAATGTTAATTCTTTGTGCCGCGGGCCCTACCCCCCGCTGCGGTCCTGGGCCCGCGTAGCCACCCCGGCGAGCCCGCCGTACCTTTGTACTCTTTCTAAATATTAACGCTTACCCTCCTGAATGTCTGCTGTAATTTCCACTGATATCTGCATCATCGGGGCCGGCCCGGTGGGGCTGTTTGCTGTTTTTGAAGCTGGTTTGCTCAAGCTGCGCTGCCACGTGGTGGACGCCCTGCCCCAGCCGGGCGGGCAGCTGTCCGAGATTTATCCGAAGAAGCCGATTTACGATATCCCCGGCTACCCCGAGATTTTGGCCGGCGACCTCATCGATAACCTGATGAAGCAAATCGCGCCCTTCCACCCCACTTTCACGCTGGGCGAGCGCGTGGAGCGCTTTGCCAAGCTCGACGATGGCTCGTTTCAGCTCTACACCACCGATGGCACCGAGGTGCAGTGCAAGGCCGTGGCCATTGCGGGCGGCCTGGGCTCGTTTGAGCCGCGCAAGCCGGCCGTCGAGAACCTCGAGCGCTTTGAGGGGGGTAAGGGCGTGCACTACATGGTGCGCGACCCCGAGCACTTCCGGGGTAAGAAAATCGTGATTGCCGGGGGTGGCGACTCGGCCCTCGACTGGACCAACTTCCTGGCCAACGTGGCCTCGGAGGTGACGCTCGTGCACCGCGGCACCACCTTCCGCGGCGCCGCCGACTCGGCCGAGAAGGTCAAAAACCTGCACGAAGCCGGCAAAATCAAGCTCGTGCTCAGCTCCAACGTCACGCACCTGCACGGCAACGGCCACTTGCAGGAAGTGACCATCACGGGCAATAACGGCGAGGCCGAAACCGTGCCACTCGATGCCTTCGTGCCGCTCTTTGGCCTCACGCCCAAGCTCGGCCCCATCGGCGACTGGAACCTCGACCTCACCGACGATGCCATTGTGGTGAACACCGAGGACTACAGCACTTCGCTGCCCGGCGTGTACGCCATCGGCGACATCAACACATATCCGGGCAAGCTCAAGCTCATCCTATGCGGCTTCCACGAGGCCGCGCTCATGTGCCAGGGCGCGTTCAAATACATCTACCCCGACAAAAAATACACCCTCAAGTACACCACCGTCAACGGGGCACCCTCTTTTTAGGTGAGTTATGAGTGACATTCGCATCTACGTAGAGGAGGCGCCCGGCCAGCGGCGCGAAATTGAAGCGCCCACCGACATGGGCCTGAGCCTGATGGAGTTGCTCAAGGCCAGCGACTACCCCATTCAGGCTACCTGCGGCGGCATGGCGCTGTGCGCCACCTGCCACGTGGAGGTGCTGGCCGGCCCGCCCCTGCCCGAACCCAGCGACGACGAGTGGGCCATGCTCGACACGCTGCCCGTGCTGCACGAAACCAGCCGCCTGAGCTGCCAGATTCGCCTGGCCCCCAACCTGGATGGCTTGGTGGTGCGCGTGGCCGACCCAGCGTAGCTTTTCGGCTCTAATCCGCTCTTACAAGAACGTCATGCTGAGCTTGTCGAAGCATCTTTACCGCGCCGCTGGGAATAGTAACCCCGATGGCACAGTAGAGATACTTCGACAAGCTCAGCATGACGTTCTTTTTTACTTATTGCCAGCACCGCCCTAACTGACAACGCGCCTCCCTGCCGCGCGCCTGTCACGCTTCGCAATCGTTGCCAGGAGAATGGCCCAGCAATTGTACCGCGCCTAGTAGCTGACATTGTTGCTTTTGCTGGTTTTTTTATGAAATTACTTTCTCTGTTGCTGCTGGCCACCGCGCCGGCCCTGGCCCAGACGCCGGCCCACGACGTGGCCTGGTATACCCAGCACGCGCCGTTTGCCATGCCGGCCGTGCCCGACCCGACCATTCCGGCGCACTCGGTTGCGTTGAAGGACTTTGGGGGGGTAGGCGACGGTAAAACGCTGAATACGGCGGCCTTTGCCAAGGCCATCGCGGCGTGCGCGGCGGCGGGCGGCGGCCACGTGGTGGTGCCGGCCGGCCAGTGGCTGACCGGGCCGATTGAGTTAAAAAGCAACATCGACCTGCACACCGAGGCCGGCGCCGTCATCACCTTCACGCCCGACCGCACCCAGTACCCGCTGCAAGCGGCCGGCAAGGGCCAGTATGAAGTGACGCCGCCGCTGTGGGGCAATAAGCTGCACGACGTGGCCATCACCGGCCCCGGTGTGTTCGACGGCTCGGGCGAGGCGTGGCGGCCGCTGAAGAAATCGAAAGTATCGGCGGCCGAGTGGGACCGCGTGGTGCGCTCGGGCGGCGCGCTGAGCGCCGACGGCAAAATCTGGTGGCCCAGCCGCGAGGCGCTGGGCGGCGAGGCGCTGCTCAAAAAGCTCAAGAACAAGCCCGACGCTACCGAGGCCGACTACCTGCCCGCCCGCGACTACCTGCGGCCCAAGATGGTGGTCATCACCAACACTAAGAACCTGCTGCTCGACGGGCCCACGTTCCGCAACTCGCCCATGTTCGTGGTGAATCCCAAGGGCATTACGAACCTGATTATTCGTAACGTGCAGGTGCACAACGACTACTCGGCCCAGAATGGCGACGGCATCGACATCAGCGCCAGCCACAACGTGGTCATCTACCACTGCACCGTGAGCGCCGGCGACGACGGCATCTGCATGAAATCGAGCGGCGACCGCGCGCCCGACGACCCGGCCCTCACCAACGTGCTCATCGCCGACTGCACCGTGCTGCAAGGCCACGGCGGCTTCGTCATCGGCAGCAACACCGACGGCGGCATGCGCAACATCTGGGTCACGGACTGCCGCTTCCTGGGCACCGACATTGGCGTGCGGGTGAAGAGCAACGCCGGCCGTGGCGGCCTGGTGCGCGACATCTACGTCGATAACATCGCCATGCGCAACATTCTACACGAAGCGGTGCTCTTCGACACGTCGTATGAGGACGTGCCCGCCGGCAAGGAGAAGGGCAGCGGCCTGCCCACGGCCGCCACCAAAGTGCCCGATTTCCAACAGTTCTACCTCAAGAATATCACCTGCCAGGGTGCCGAAACGGCCATGTATTTCCAAGGCCTACCCGAGCAGCCGGTGCACGACATTCACTTCGACAACGTGACGATAACTGCCACCAAGGGGGTAGTAGCCGGTGACATCCGCAACATCGAGTTTAAGAACGTGACGCTGACTACCCAGCAGCAGCCCGCCATTCCGGCGGCCGCTGCCAAGGATATCAAGGTGCTGTAGAAGGTGCTCGCGCCAACCCTACCCCCCTTCCCACACGCAAAGAGGCCCGGCATTGCTGCCGGGCCTCTTTCTATTTGCTCCACTTAGCGGCGGCGCTTGTGCTTGGTGGTGGCCGCCTTGCGCTTGGCTTTGGTTTTCACCTTTTTCTCGGCGGTGTGGTGCTTGGCCTTGTGATTCGACTCCTGGT
>CAZZWL010000154.1:0-11111 GCA_964657755.1 uncultured Rhodanobacter sp. | reverse complement strand
GGTGCCCGGCCCGTGGCTGAGCCCAAAGGCCTGCACGCTGAGCGCGGTGCCCGCGAGCGGCGTGGCCTGGCCCGGCACCAACGCGCGCAGCTGGTACTTGCTCAGCGCCGGGGCCCTACCCCCATCGGCGAAGTTGGGCCAGGCGCGCCAGTTGAAGTAGTCGGCTTGCAGGGTGGCCAGGCAGGCGGGCAGGCCATAAATGGGTTTGGGCGTGTCGTCGGGGGCATTGAGGAGCAGGCCGGCCACGTGGTCGAGGTGCGGGTGCGAGAGGCAGTAGCCCTTGATGGCCTGCCGCAGCACGGCTTCGACCGAAATCGAAAACACGTGGTTGGCCACGGCTTTTTCGGCGCCGGGGCGCAGGCTGCCAGCATCCAGGGCAATGAAGTCGGGGCGGCCGGCCGCCGCCACCAGGTAGGCTGAGAGGTTGCCTTCGGCCAGGCCGCCCTTCACGCCCAGCGGCACCACCACGAAGGCCGGGGCCGCCGTTGGCTGCGCCAACAGGGGTAGGGCCAGCAGCCAGGCAATTGCAACAAACCAGGCGCGCATACGGACTAAAGTATAGGGGTAGCTTTAGCTTGCTTGCCGGGGCAACGAAATGGCAGGTAAGCGGGCGATAATCCGGCAAGCTAAAGCTTACCCCACACTATCAGTTGAAGCTATAGGGGTAGCCGATTTCCTGCAAGTCGGTGGCCAGCGGCAGCCAGTCTTCCACCTCATCCACTAGGGCCAGCACGGCGGCTTTGGTGGCGGGCTCGTTGCGGTAGAAGGGGGCCACGGCGGCGGGCGTCACGGGCTTTTTATCGCTTTCGTCGGTGTAGTACTCGGTGGCCCACTCGGCATAGGTGGCGGGCTGGTTATCAAATATATAGAGCAGCTCCTCGGAGCCATCGTCCTCGTTTGCGACCACGCCGCGCTGCCAGCCGTGGGCCGGCGTGTACCAGAGGCAAAACGTGGTGCCAATGGACGCGACCGGCTCGCCAAACATGAAATCGTCGAACGCGTCGGGCAGGCCGCGCGTCACCTGCGCCTTGTCGGGCTGGTCGTAGTCGTGCAAAAAGCCGTTGATGACGCAGCCTTCGGGCCGAAACAGCACCAGCATCTGGTCGCCCTCGCCGTCGCGCATTTCGAGCAGCTGCTCACCGTCGCCCCAGGCCGGGTTATACGAGTAGTAGCGGTATTCCCAGTCGGGCGAGTTGATGGCGTCGAGCGCGGCCAGGGCCTTGCACAGGCGCTGGAGGTCGGCGGCGGGGGGTAGGGCGGCGTAGTCGGCGGTCGAAATCATAAGGATAAAAGGCGCTTTACGGCGCGGGAGGGGGGTAGGGCCGGGCAACCGAAAGCCGCTGGCGGGCGGCCAGCGGCTTTCGGTTACGCTCAAAAGTACCGCCCCGCGGCTAGCGGCGCTGCACGGGCAGGTCTTCGAGCTGGGCGTAGCTCAGCTTCCAGGTGCCATCGGCGGCGGGCTTCCACAGCAGCAGGAAGTTGCCCTCGCCGTAGCCGGCGGGCTGGCCGGGCCCAGCGGGCTGCACATCGACCGAAAACGTGCCGGCCTCGTAGGCCACCTTGTCGGTGCTGGTCGAGCTGACGGTGCTGGTTTTGAGGTTGTTGATAGTCGACTGGGTGGCCCGCACCCATTTGTCGCTCACCTCGGCCTTACCGCTAAAATGGGCGCTCCCCTGCAAAAACTGCACGTCGTCGGCGAGGTAGCCCAGGGTTTTTTCGAGGTCCTTGTTGTTCCAGGCCGTAATAAAAGCACGGTCGAGGTCGGCGGCGCTGGTGGCGGCTGCCGTGGTATCGGTAGTAGACTTGCTGCCGCAGGCCGCCAGCAGCGGCAGGGCGCCCAGCAGCACGAGGCGCGCGAGGGAAATACGCATAAATCAGGTGTTTAGAGAAAGAGAATAAAGTATACAAAGCTATGCGGGCAGCGAAGAAGGCAGCTGGGTAGGGCGCCCACCAGATTTCTACCCTGCTTCAACCAAAAGCCCAGACCGCGCGGCCTGGGCTTTGGCAAAGAAAAACGAGGGTGCGCCACTACCAGCTGCGCTGGCGGTAGGCGGTGCTGGCGTAGGGGTTGGCGGGGTCGGCCGGCGCCTGGTTGGGCAGGTAGGCGGCATTGGAGGCGCTGAGCGAGCCAGCCGGCGCGGCCACCAGGGCCGCGGCGCCGGCCGCCGTGGTGGCGGGGCCAAAGCTGTTGCGCACCACGGTTTCGCGGGTAGTGCGGCTGGCCACGGCGGCGCGGTGAGCCGCGGCCTCGCGGTAGGCGGCTTCGCGCTCGGCTTCGGTGGCCGCGGCGGCGCGCTTTTTCTGGCGGTTGTCGACGTGCTTGCCCACGGCGTAGCCGGCCCCGGCGCCCACCACGCCCCCGATAATGCCACCCACGGCCCGGTTACGCTTGTTGATAACGGCCCCCAAAATGGCCCCGCTACCCCCGCCAATAACGGCGCCCTTGGCCTGCGGGCTGAAGCGGCGCTGGGCCTGGGCAGTGAACGAAGTGCTGCCTAGCAAGGCGACCAGCAGCAGAAAGGAGAGGAAAAAACGGGAGTTTTTCATGGGTGAAAACAAGGCTGAATGCCAAGGGTAGACCAAGCCGTAAACAAGCACCGTGCCGTAACGCCGTGCGGCTAAGCGCGGCAATGAGTTGCACCACTGGCTGGCGCGTAGCTTCGCCGCACTGGCCACCAGGCCCGCCCACCATCATGACGCCCCTGCCCCCTACCCCCAAGCAGCCAACCGAGCTCGCGTTTCCCCTCTACGTTAAGGCGCCGCTGGTGCTGCTGGGGCTGGCGCTGGTCGTATTTACGCTGCACCTGGCCGCCGAGCTTATTTTCCCGCTGCTGTTCGCGGCCATCTTCGCCATCATGCTGCACCCGGTGGAGCAGTGGTTGCTGCGCCACCGGGTGCCGCCGCTGCTGGCCATTGGCCTCACGGTGGTGCTGGGCGTGGCGGTGCTACTGGGCATATTTTATTTTATCTACATCGAGGCCACGCACTTATCGAGCCAGCTGCCGGTGTTCAAGGCCAAGCTGCTGGCCACTACCCAGCAGCTGGTGCAGTGGCTCAACGCCCGCTTTGGCCTCACCACCCAGAAGCTGCTCAGCTACGTGAACGAGGCCAGCAGCCGCGCCGCCGGCCTGCTGGGCGGCACGCTCACGGCGGTGTCGGGGCTGCTGGTGGTGGCCACGCTCATCCCGGTCTACATCTTTTTGCTGTTCCTATATCAGCGGCGGCTGGTCGATTTCTTGACTCAGGTATTCTCGGGCCAACAGCGCGACCGCGGCGTGGCCGAGGTGCTGCGCGAGAGCAAGGCCGCCATCCAGAGCTACATGATTGGGCTGCTCATCGAGGGCAGCATCGTGGCCGTGCTCAACGTGGCCGGGCTGCTGCTGCTGGGTATCCCCTACGCGCTGCTGCTGGGCGTGGTGGGCGCGCTACTCAACTTTATCCCCTACATCGGCGGCCTCATCGCCATCGCGCTGCCCGTGCTCATGGCCTTCATCACCAAGCCCGGCTACGGCTACCCGCTGGGGGTAGTGGCCGTGTACATGGTTATTCAGTTTATTGATAATCATTTCCTTATCCCGCGCATCGTGGCCTCCAAGATTAAGGTCAACGCGCTGGTGGCCATCGTGGGCGTGCTGGTGGGCAATGCCATTGGGGGCGTGGCGGGCATGTTTCTGGCCCTACCTATCATCGCCATTCTCAAAATCATCTTCGACCGCATCGAGAGCCTGCGCCCCTGGGGCCTGCTGCTGGGCGATGAAGAACCCGTGACGCCCGCTCAGCGAAAAGCCCGGAAAAAGGTATAAAATTTTGGCTTTCTGTAAAGTAGTCAGGCTTTGAATTATACAAATTTTTCTTCTCACCGTTCCAGCGGCAACTAGTAGCGGGCAGAAAATATTATGCGGATACTCTGGTGAAAAGTGCATTGGCTTGGGCAAAAATGAATAACTAATGAGTGATTCGCAGCAGCGACCTGGTTACCAGGCTACTGCGGGCATACGAATCTTCATTGTTTACTCATAGTGAGAAAAAATAGGGATTTTGCGCGGTTTTCTTACCTTGCGCTGCCTTCGGGCAACTGCATTCTCTCTCTTCTTTACCAAACCAACGTTCTATGTTCCACAAGTACCATGCGGGTGCTTGGCTAATGCTGAGTGCCGCACTGTTTCCTAACCTGGCCAGCGCGCAAAGCGGCCCGGTTGCCAAAAAAGAGCTGGGCCTCGACGGCCAGCCAACCCTCATCGAGTTTTCGGTGGCTGAGCGGGCCACCCTCCGGGCCGCCGAAAGTGCCCAGGTTATTCGCCAGCAGCTCGCGCTAACCACCGACGACCAGCTGCTGCCCGCCCGCCTCGAAACCGACCAGCTCGGCTTCAGCCACCAGCGGTTTGAGCAGTATTACAAGGGCGTGAAAGTGGAGCACGCCACGTACACCGCCCACTCGCGCGGCGGCCAGCTCGAAAGCCTGAGCGGCGACTTCGAGAAAATCAGTACCCTGAGCGTGACGCCCACGCTGAGCGCCGATGCGGCCCTGAACCGCGCGCTGGCCGCCGTGGGCGCCAAAAAATACATGTGGCAAGATGCCCAGGAGGAAGCCGGCCTGAAGCAGCAAACCGCCAGCGCCGCCGCTACCTACCGCCCCCAGGGCGAGCTGGTGGTGGTGCGCGACAACCGCCAGAGCGCCGACAACACAGGCCCGCTGGTGCTGGCCTGGAAATTCAACATCTACGCCCAGCTGCCGGTGAGCCGCGCCTACTACTACGTGAACGCCCAAACCGGCGACGTGGTGCTGCGCGACGCCATTATCAAGCACGCCACGGGCGGCACGGCCACGTTTGCGACGGCCTACAGCGGCACCCGCTCGCTGGCCGATGAAACCGCCACCGGCGGCTACCACCTGCGCGAGTATACCCGCGGCCTGGGCATCGAAACCTACAATTGCAAAAAGAGCAACAGCTACACCGCCGCCACCGACTTCGTGGACGCCGACAACAACTGGACGGCTGCCGAATACAACAACGCTAACTACGACAACGTGGCCGGCGACGCGCACTTCGGCGCCCAGAGCACCTACGACTACTGGAAGGGCGTGCACGCCCGCAACAGCTACGACAACGCGGGCGCTAAAATCAAGAGCTACGTGCACTACGACGACACGCCCAACACGGCGGCCGGCTACGAAAATGCCTACTGGAACGGCTCGGTGATGACCTACGGCGACGGGGCCACCACCTTCAAGCCCCTGACGGCGCTCGACGTGTGCGGCCACGAAATCGGTCACGCGGTGTGCGAGAACACGGCCAACCTGACGTATTCCAACGAGAGCGGCGCCATGAATGAAGGGCTGTCCGACATTTGGGGTGCCAGCGTGGAGAAGTACACCTGCGACAAGCTGGGCCTCACTAAATCGACCTGGGACATTGGCGAGGACATTATGAAGCAGGGCGGCGCGCTGCGCTCGATGAGCAACCCCGGCCAGTACGGCCAACCGGCTTATTACAAGGGTACTAACTGGTACACCGGCACCAGCGACAACGGCGGCGTGCACACCAACTCGGGCGTGCTCAATTACTGGTACTACCTCATCAGCGTGGGCAAAACCGGTACCAACGAGAAGAGCCAGAGCTTCACCGTAACCGGCCTGGGCCTGACCGACGCCGCCAAAATCACCTTCCGCATGGAAAGCGTGTACATGACGGCCTCCTCGACCTACGCCAACGCCCGCACCTACGCCATTCAGGCGGCCACCGACCTGTTTGGCGCCACCTCGACCCAGACCCAGGCCGTGACCAACGCCTGGTACGCGGTGGGCGTGGGCGCGGCCTACGGCGGCACCACCACTACCCCCCCGCCGACCACTACCAGCTACTGCGCCAGCAAAGGCAGCAGCCAGAGCTACGAGTACATCGACTACGTGAAGCTGGGTAGCATTGCCCGCACCAGCGGCGCCGATGGCGGCTACTACAACGGCACGGCCAGCAGCACGAGCGTGGCCGCCGGCAGCAGCCAGACCATCAACTTCTCGGCGGGCTTCACGGGCTCGGCCTACACCGAGAACTGGAAAGTGTACATCGACTACAACCAGAACGGCGTGTTTACGGATACCGGCGAGCTGGTGGTGAGCGGCAGCAGCAGCAGCGCGGCTACCCTCAGCGCCACCTTCACGGTGCCCACCACGGCCAAGAGCGGCAGCACCCGCCTGCGCATCCTCATGAGCGACGCCAGCGCCACCACCAGCTGCGGCAGCTACAGCTACGGCGAAACGGAGGACTACACCCTGGCCATTACGGGCGGCGCGGCCATCGCGGCCACGCCCACTACCCTCACCGGCCCCACCGCCGCGGCCCTCAGCGGCGACGCCGTGCTGAGCCTCTACCCCAACCCGGCCGCTTCGGTACTGACTCTCTCGCTCAGCTCCAACGCGGAGCTGACCAGCGTAGAAGTACTGGACGCCCTGGGCAAAACGGTGAATGCCGCCCGCTACCAAGGCCAGGGCCAGCTCGACGTGTCGGGCCTGGCCGGCGGCCTCTACCTGCTGCGCGCCAGCGATGGCCAGCACACCTTCGTGCAGCGCTTCGTGAAGCAGTAAATCCGCCTCAGCTTACCATTAAAACAGAACAAGCCCGGCCAATTGGTCGGGCTTGTTCTGTGTAGGGGGGTAGGGATGGGCGGCGGCCTTCGGGGCCGGCGAGGGGGGTAGGGCGTGGCCACCTGTCCCCCGCCGGGGCTAAGCGACTACGCCCAGCAGCCAGGCTTCGGCCGCTGGCAGGTTATCGAAGCGCTTGAAAACGAAGCCCGCCGGCGCCGCGCTCACTATCGACTGGGTCGAGAGGCGGTGCAGGGGGTTGGCGCCCTCCACGATGGCACAGTGCCGGGTCTGGGCCAGTTGCATGGCGCGGGGTATCCAGTTGCTGGTAATCCACTGCTGGGCCTCGACTGACAAGGGCGCACGCTGGCCGTGCTCGGACAAGATGCGGCGGCAATCGGTGCTGCGCAGCAGCGCCAGCGCCTGCTCATAGTAGGCCTCGATGGTGGCCAGCGGCAGGCGCTCGGGAGCCCAGGCCAGGCGCACGTAGCCCGCCGTGTGGTAATAAAGCCGGCCGGCCAGGCTTTCGAAATAAAGGGTTTGCTGCGTGCGAGGATTCATAAATAAGTATCTAGTAAGACCCACAAAGCTACTCCGGCTGGGTACGCATCCGGCCAGGTGCCCCCGGCTTTTTACCAAGGTTTGCCCCGGCCTTTCACCCCATTCCCTACCCTGCCTACCAGCAGCGACTATTGGGCGGGCGGCGGCGGCCAAAAAGTATTTTGGGCGCCGGAAGTTGGCGGGGCTGGCCGTAGTATTGCGCCCGTGACGACAACGACGACCCCGCCACTGCCGACCCCGCCCCTACCCCCTGCGTATGCCCCCGGCCTGCACGTGCTGGCCACCTTCGGCGCCCCGGCCGCCGCGCTGCGCGACGCAGCGGGCAGCCGGCAGTTTTTTGCCGCGCTGGTGGCCCGGCTGGGCCTCACGAGCGTGGGCGAGGTGTACCACGCGTTTGCCGAAAACGGCGGCTTCACGGCCGTGCTGGCCCTCACCGAGTCGCACCTCAGCATTCATACCTGGCCCGAGCACGGGCTGGCCACGTTCGACGTGTTTCTGTCAAATTTCCGGCAGGACAACCACGCCACCGTGCGCCGGGCGTACCAGGAAACGCTGGCTTTTTTTGGGGGCGAGCCGCGGGCCTACCACGAAGTACTGCGATGAGCGCGCCCGCCGATTCGACTACGCCCACCGCCTGGGTCACCTGCCCGCAGTGCGCCACCCGGCTGCCCAGCCACGACCCGGCCCACAGCCGCTACTTTGCCTGCTTTAAGTGCCGCGCGTTTTTTCGCACCAACCCGGCCGCGCCGGCCAGCGGGGCGCAGCGCCTCGATGGCTTTAAAATGGCCCTCGCACCCGGCCCCAGCCTGCCGCTGGGCATGGTGGGCGAGCTGGGCGGCTACCGCTGCCGCCTCACCGGCTACCAGGTGCGCGGCGAAAAAGACGACCGCCTGGCCGAGTGGCGCGAGTACCAGCTGCGCCCCGCCGAGCCGCTGCCCGGCGATGACCCGGCCGATTTTCCCCTGCAGCTGGCAGAGTACCAGGGCCACTGGCTGCTGATACGACGGGCCTGGCAAAGCCCCGACGCGGTGGGCCCGCGCTCGACGCAGGATGGCAGCTGGGAGGATGAAACCGGCCGCACCTACCGCCGCTGGCACCGCTACCAGCCGCTGATACGCGACGCGCTGGGCGAGTTTGACTGGAATATTCTCGATGACGAGCACCTGCGCCTGGAAGAGTACAGCGCGCCCCCCTACCTGCTGGTCAGCGAGCAGCTACGCGATGCGAAACCCGCCTGGTACCTGGCCGAATACCTGGAACCCGCGTGGGTGGCCCGGACTTTTGGCCTGGCCGCCACCGACTTGCCCGCGCGGCAGGGGGTAGGCGCGGCCCAGCCCAGCCCCACCCGGCACTGGCCCCAGCTGGCCCGCCTGGCCGGGCTGGCGGTGGCGCTGCTGACCGTGGCGCAGCTGGTGCTGGCGCTTAAACCGACGGTGAATGGGTCCGAGGAATTCGTAGTGGCCTCGGCCGACCGGGCGGGCTATCAGCAGATGACCGTGTCCAAGTCGTTTGAGATGCGCGAGACCGGCGCCCTGGCCGTGACGCTCGAAATCCCTGACCTCACCAACCACTGGGCCGAGCTCACGGTCAGCCTGGTGAATGAGCAAACCGGGCGGGGCTACGAGTTTACCCGCTCCATTGAATACTACGAAGGCAACGAAGGCGGCGAGCACTGGACCGAGGGCGACCGCACGGCCGGGGCCGTGCTGAGCGCGGTGCCGGCGGGCCACTACCACTTCAATTTGTATCCTACCCTGGACAAAGACACTGGCGCCGTGGCCCTGCAGCTGCGCCTGGAAGAGCACACCGCGCTGTGGTCCAACTACTTGCTGGCGCTGGGCAGCCTGGGGCTGCTGCCCCTGTGGGTGTGGTGGCGCCGCCGCCGCTTCGAGCAGGAGCGCTGGGCCAACAGCGACTTCAACCCTTATGCCACCGACAACTAACTTGTTCGCTTATGCCTGACTTTCTGCGCGCTTACTGGCAAGCCATCCGGCGCTGGCCGCTGTACGCGGGGCTGGCCGCGCTGGTTCTGGCGGCCTTCGTGGGGGCCGGGCTGCGCGGCTACCGCCTGCTCGGCGACGACAACGAGAGCGTCGAAGCCGGGCATAGCGGCCCCGGCAGCCGCGGCGGCCACGGCGCGTTTTACCACAAGTAGCCCCTACCCTCATGGAATACCTCAACCTCAAGGCGCTGGCCGCCTCCGTCGTGTACTCGCTGCTGGGCATCGTCATCCTGGTCATCAGCTTTTATTTATTCAACAAGCTGACGCCGGGCACGATGCGGCGCGAAATTCTGGAAGAGCACAACACGGCGCTGGCCATCATCGCGGCGGCGTTTATGCTGGCGGTGGCCCTCATCATCAGCGCGGCTATTCATGGCTGAGGGCTCGGTACTGACGCGCCGCCGCCGGGCGCGCACCGCGGCGGCGGCCCCCGCGCAAGCCCCGCGGCCGGCCATTTTGCTGGGCTCGGTGGCCGTGATTGCCACCTGCGGCCTGCTGTATGAGCTGATTGCCGGCACGCTGGCCTCGTACCTGCTCGGCGATTCGGTGACGCAGTTTTCGACGGTTATCGGGGTTTACCTCTTCAGCATGGGGGTAGGGTCGTGGCTGTCGCGCTACCTGGGCGGGCCGCTGCTGCGCTGGTTTATCCGGCTCGAAATACTGGTGGGGCTGGTGGGCGGCGCGTCGGCGCCGCTGCTGTTTGGGCTGTTTGCGCACGTGGGCTCGTTTCGGGTGCTGCTCTACGGGCTGGTGGGGCTGCTGGGCACGCTGGTGGGCCTCGAAATCCCGCTGCTGCTGCGCATTTTGCAGGGCCGGCTGGCTTTTAAGGAGCTGGTGGCCAGGGTTTTTACTTTCGACTACGTGGGCTCGCTGCTAGCGGCCGTGATATTTCCGCTGGTGCTGGTGCCCCGGCTGGGGCTGGTGCGCACGGCCCTGCTTTTTGGGGCCCTCAACGTGGTGGTGGCCGGCGTGAGCCTGCTGTCGTTCGAGGAAACGCGGCCCTACCGGCGGCGCTACCTGGCGCTCATCAGCCTGGCCTTGCTGGCGCTGGGGGCGGGGGTAGGGGGCGCCGAGCGCATCCAGCGCTACGCCGAGGGCGAGGTGTTTCAGGACACCGTCATTTATGCCCAAAGCACGCCCTACCAGCGCCTGGTGCTCACGGGCAACCACCGGGGCGAGCTGCGCCTGTTTCTCAATGGTAATCTGCAGTTTAGCTCGGCCGATGAGTACCGCTACCACGAGGCGCTGGTGCACCCGGCCATGCAGGACCGGCCCCGCGCCAGCCGCGTGCTGGTGCTGGGCGGCGGCGACGGCCTGGCCGTGCGCGAGCTGCTGAAGTACCCGCAGGTGCAACACATCCGGCTGGTGGACCTCGACCCGGCCATGACCCGGCTGTTCCGGCGCAACCAGCTGCTGCGCGAGCTGAACCACAGCTCCTTGCTGTCGCCCAAAGTCGAGGTGCACAACACCGACGCCTACGCCTGGATTCGGCAGGACACGGCCCGCTACGACGTGGTGCTGGTCGATTTTCCCGACCCCGGCAACTACTCCATCGGCAAGCTCTACACCACCGCTTTTTACCAAACCCTGCGCCGGCGGCTGCGGCCGGGCGGGCTGGTGGTGGTGCAGGCCACCTCGCCCTACGTGGCGCGCCGCGCCTACTGGTGCGTGGTGCACACGCTGGCCGCCAGTGGCTTTAGCACGGTGCCATACCACGCCTACGTGCCCTCGTTTGGCGAGTGGGGCTACGTGCTGGCCCAGGCCGCGCCCGGCACCTGGCGCCCCGACGGCGGCCCGCTGCCCGCCGGCCTGCGCTTCGCTACCCCCCAGGTTGTGAACGAGATGCGCCGCTTTCCGCCCGACATGAGCGAGGTCCCCACCGACGTCAACCAGCTCAACAACCAAGCCCTGGTGCGGTATTTTGAGGAAGAATGGGGGCCGTACGGGCAGTGAGCCGTGAGCCGTGAG
>CAZZWL010000153.1:0-11396 GCA_964657755.1 uncultured Rhodanobacter sp. | reverse complement strand
CGCTGGCAGCTTTGGCCACTATCCCTGGCATCGCCGGGCTTGAAATAATGGCTGTTACCGGGGGGCTCTGCCTGCTTTGCCATAGCCGGCGCGGGCGGCCCACACCGGGCAGCCTACCTATTTAGCGCCGGGCGCCGGGCCTTGGGCCTGGCGTAGCTCACAGCCCGCGCGGTACATAGCCAGCCATATTTTTACGCTGCGCGTTTGCTCCAATCAGACCCAGAGCACGGTTGACTACCATTTGCTGGCGTCAGCATTCAGTAATTCATGTCTTTTTAATGTACTTGGTGCTTGCTTTGTACTACCCAGCAGGCGAGGCAAGTTTTGTCGCGCCTGCCCATTCCCTCCATTTTGCTCTCACCACGTCGGCTTATTTCGCCGACGTTCACTGGCTTTCTATCTCTAACTAGGCAAAGCCAATTGCAAACTATAACGGACTTGAATTTGGCTATTACGTCTATTTGACGCGCTTAGTGGGATGAGAATGAGGACTATCGCCCTGGCAACGGGCTACCCAACATCAAAGCGGTGCTGATTCGCGGGCCCAGGCTTCCAAAGCCGTGGTAGGGCCGGCCATTACTTTTCAACGCATCCTCCCCACTACATTATTCTGGGTTTGCAACCTGCCTATCCACGATACTTACTGTTCTTATGAAAAGAGTATTTCTGCTAATGAGCTTGTGTGCAGCTTCCTGCTTGAGTAGCTGCTCAGAAAAAAAAGAAGAAAAGGAAGAGCAGATAAAGCTCTTGGTTACCAGCCCCTTGAAAGAAGATACGACCATTACCAAAGAGTACGTGGCGCAGATTCACGCCTACCAGCACATTGAGCTGCGGGCCTTGGAAAAGGGCTACCTGCAAAAAATCTTCGTGGACGAGGGGCAGGTCGTTCACCGGGGGCAACCAATGTTTCAGATTATGCCCGTGGTGTACCAGGCCGACCTGCAAAAATCGCAGGCCGAAGCCAACTACGTGGGGATGGAATACAAGAACACGAAGAGCCTGGCCGACAGCAACATCGTCTCCAAGAACGAGTTGGCGCTGTCTAAGGCAAAGTACGACAAGGCCAAAGCGGAAGTAGCCCTGGCCCAGACCCATGTGGGGTTCACGGCGATTAAGGCGCCGTTTGACGGTATTATGGACCACTTCCAGGGGCGACTGGGCAGCTTGGTTAATGAGGGTGACTTGCTGACTACGCTCTCCGACAACAGCAAAATGTGGGTCTACTTCAACGTGCCCGAAGCCGAGTACCTGGCCTATAAGGAGCAGGCCAAAGCCGACAACGTAGTGAACGTGAAGCTACTGATGGCCAACAACGAAGTATTTCAGTACCCCGGCGTGGTGAAAACGATTGAGGCTGACTTCAACAATGAAACCGGCAACATCGCCTTCCGGGCCACCTTCCCGAACCCCGACGGACTGCTGCGCAACGGTGAAACCGGCAGCATCCTGATGTCGGTGCCGCTCAAGCACGCCCTGCTTATTCCGCAGAAAGCCACGTTCGAAATTCTCGAGAAGAAGTACGTCTACGTCGTCGATAAAGACAACGTGGTGCACCAGCGCGAAGTGACTATCGCCTCCGAAATGCCGGACTTATACGTCCTTAAATCCGGCGTGTCCAGCAACGACCGGATTCTGCTGGAGGGCCTGCGCAAGGTGAAGGATGGCGATAAGATACGCTATGATTATAAGGAGCCAAAGACGGTGATTTCGCACCTGAAAGTGTACAGCGAGTAGGGTTCATTCTTATAAATAACCAGCCAGCATATGTTTAGTAAATTCATTCGTAGGCCAGTATTTGCCATTGTTATTTCGATTGTTATCCTGCTGATGGGCGGGCTGGCCATCATGAAGCTGCCGACGTCGCAGTTTCCGGAGATTTCGCCGCCGCTGGTGATGGTGAGCGCGGCCTACCCCGGTGCCAGCGCCAAGGTGCTCACCGAATCGGTATTGATTCCGCTGGAGCAGGCCGTAAACGGCGTGCCGGGCATGAAGTACATGACCTCCGACGCCGTGAGCGCTGGCGAAGCCAACATTCAGATTGTCTTCAACCTGGGCACCGACCCCGACCAGGCCGTGGTGAACGTGAACACCCGCATTGCGCAGGTGCTCAACCGCTTGCCGGAGCTGGTGCAGCGCGAGGGGGTAGTGGTAAACCGCGTGGTACCCAACATGCTGATGTACGTGAACTTGTACAGCAAGGACAAGAACACGGACATGAAGTACCTGTTCAACTTCGCCGGCGTGAACATGATACCCGAGCTGCAGCGCCTGGGCGGCATTGGCCGGGCCAACATTCTGGGCAGCCGGCAGTACGCCATGCGCGTGTGGCTGAAGCCCGACCGCATGCGCGCCTACAACATCTCCGTCGACGACGTGATGAAGGCCCTGGGCGAGCAGAGCGTGATTGGCTCGCCGGGCCGCATCGGCCGCAGCGACGGGCAGCAGGCGCAGTCGCTGGAGTACGTGCTGAGCTACACGGGCCGTTTCAACGACGTGGAGCAGTATAAGAACGTCATCCTGCGGGCCAACGCCAACGGCGAGAACCTGCACCTGAAGGACGTGGCCAACGTGGAGCTGGGCTCGGAGTTCTACGACATCTACTCCAACCTGAACGAGTATCCGTCGGCCGCCATCGTGCTCAAGCAGACCTACGGTAGCAATGCCAGCGACGTAATTAAAGAGGTGAAAGTCAAGCTGGAAGAGCTGAAAAAGACCTTCCCGCCCGGCATGGACTACAAAATCACCTACGACGTGTCGAACTTCCTCGATGCCTCGATTGAGAACGTAATCCACACCCTGCGCGACGCCTTTATTCTGGTGGCCCTGGTGGTGTTCCTGTTCCTGGGCGACTGGCGCTCGACCTTGATTCCGGCCATTGCCGTGCCGGTGTCGCTGGTGGGCTCGTTCATGGCCATGCAGGCTTTCGGGCTGACCATCAACATGATTACGCTGTTTGCGCTGGTGCTCTCGATTGGCATCGTGGTCGACAACGCCATTGTGGTGATTGAGGCCGTGCACGCCAAGATGGAGGAAGAGCACCTGTCGCCCTACAATGCCGTGCGCAAGGTGGTGGGCGAAATCAGCGGGGCCATCATCGCCATTACCATCATGATGACGGCCGTGTTCATCCCGGTATCGTTCATGAGCGGCCCGGTGGGCATTTTCTACCGGCAGTTCTCCATTACGATGGCCACCGCCATTGTGATTTCGGGTCTCGTGGCCCTCACGCTGACCCCGGTGCTCTGCGCCATGATTCTGAAAAACCACCACGGCCAGCCCAAGAAGAAAACGCCCATTCAGCGCTTCTTCGACGCCTTCAACCGCGGCTTTGAGCGGCTGACTAACTCCTATACCGGCCTGCTGGAGAAGATTGTGGCCAACCGCCTCATCACCTTCGCCATGCTGGGGGCCTTTTGCCTGGGCATCTGGGCCATTACGGCCAAGCTGCCGGCCGGCTTTATTCCGAGCGAAGACCAGGGCCTGATTTACGCCATCGTGCAAACGCCGCCCGGCACCACGCTGGAGCAGACCAACGCCGTGTCGCAGCGTCTGCGCGAGTTGGCCAAGGACATCCCCGGCGTGGCCAATATCTCCTCACTGGCCGGCTACGAGGTACTGACCGAAGGCCGCGGCTCGAACGCCGGCACCTTGCTGCTGGACCTGAAGCCGTGGTCGGAACGCAAGGAATCCATCGCCGACATTATCGGCAACCTGGAAAAAAAGGCGCACGAGATTCCGGGCGCGACCATCGAATTCTTCGAGCCGCCGGCCGTGCCAGGCTACGGCGCGGCCGGCGGCTTCCAGCTGCAATTGCTCGACAAGACCAACTCCGGCGACTACAAGGCGCTGGAAAAGGTGAACGAGGAATTCATGGCTAAGCTGAAAAAGCGCAAGGAGCTGGCGGGCCTGTTTACCTTCTTCTCGGCCGACTACCCCCAGTACGAGCTCAAGATTGACAACGAGCTGGCCATGCAGAAGGGCGTGACCATCGGCAACGCCATGAATACGCTCTCCATCATGGTGGGCTCTACTTACGAGCTGGGTTTCATCAAGTACCAACGCTTTTTCAAGGTGTACGTGCAGGCCTCGCCCGAATACCGGAAGTTGCCCCAGGACATTCTGAACATGTGGGCCAAGAACGATAAGGGCCAGATGGTACCGTTCTCGGCCTTCATGAAAATCGTGAAGTCGCAGGGCGCCAATGAGATAAACCGCTACAATATGTACACCACGGCCTCCATCCGGGGCGGGGCCGCCGAGGGCTTCAGCAGCGGCGAAGCTATTAAGGCGGTGCAGGAAGTGGCCAAGGACCTGCCCCACGGCTACGACATCGACTGGGGTGGCCTGTCGAAAGACGAAGTGGGCCGCGGCAACGAGTCGACCGTGATTTTCGCCGTGGTGCTGCTGTTCGTGTACCTGGTGCTGGCCGCGCAGTACGAAAGCTTCCTGCTGCCGCTGGCCGTTATTTTCTCGCTGGTGGCGGGGGTATTCGGGTCGTTCCTGTTCATTAAGCTGACGGGCCTGGCCAATGACATTTACGCACAGGTAGGCCTCGTGATGCTGGTCGGCTTGCTCGGCAAGAACGCCGTGCTAATCGTCGAATTCGCGGCCCTGAAGCACGAGGAGGGCATGTCGGTGCGCGACGCGGCCATTGAAGGGGCTAAGGTTCGTTTTCGCCCCATTCTGATGACTTCGTTCGCCTTTATCGCGGGCCTGATTCCGCTCGTGCTGGCCACCGGCGCCGGGGCCATTGGCAACCGCACCATCGGCAGCTCGGCCCTGGGCGGGATGCTGTTTGGCACCGTGTTCGGGGTTATTATCATCCCCGGCCTGTACTACTTCTTCGGCACGCTGGCCGGCGACAGCAAGCTTATTAAAGACGAAAATGAATCCCCGGTATTTGAAGGTGTTGAGCCGCGTGTTGTACTCGAAGAAATGGAGCCTTATGCTTAAGCGACGCATCTATCAATGCCTGGGCGCGGCTGGCCTGGCGCTGGCGGCGGCGGCCTGTAAAATGCCCCAGCTGGCCGTGCGCAACGTGAGCCGCAGCGTGCCGGCTACCTACAACAACAGCCCCCAGGATACGACCAGCACGGTTCGGGTGCGGTGGAAGCAGTTTTTTACCGACCCTAACCTGACCGCCCTGATTGACAGCGCCTTGCAACGCAACCAGGAGCTGAATATCACGCAGCAGGAACTCCAGATTGCCCGCAACGAGATTCAGGCCCGCAAGGGCGAGTACCTGCCTTCGGTTTCTATCGGGGGCAGGGCGGCGCTCGACCGGGTGAGCCGCTATACGATTCAGGGCGCCACGGAGGACCAAATCAATATCCAGCCCGACCGCCGCACGCCCGACCCGCTGGGCGATTTGCAGCTGGGGGCGGTTGCCAGCTGGGAGGTCGATATCTGGCACAAGCTGCGCAACGCCCGCAAGTCGGCGGCTACCCGCTACCTGGCTTCCATCGAAGGCCGAAATTTCATGGTGACCAACCTGATTGCCGAGATTGCCACGTCGTACTACGAGCTGCTGGCGCTCGATAATCAGCTGACTATCCTAAAGCAAAATATTGACATTCAGAATAATGCGCTGGCCGTGGTGCGGCAGGAGAAGGAGGCCGCCCGGGTAACCGAGCTGGCGGTGAAACGCTTCGAAGCCCAAATTCAGAATGCCACCGCCCGGCAGTTTACCATTCAGCAGCGCATCACTGAAACCGAGAACCGGATTAACTTTCTGGTGGGCCGGTTTCCGCAGCCAGTGGCTCGCAACGACCAGTCGTTCAACGGCTTGGTGCCGCCGGCCATGCAGGCCGGCGTGCCCGCGCAGCTGCTGAGCAACCGCCCCGACATTCGGCAGGCCGAGCAGAACCTGGTGGCCGCCAAGCTGGACGTGCAGGTGGCCCGCGCCAACTTCTACCCGTCCTTGGGCATTTCGGGGGGGGTAGGGCTGGAGGCGTTCAAGCCCGGCTTGTTTTTCAGCACCCCAGGGTCGCTGCTCTATTCGCTGGCCGGCGACTTATCGGCCCCGCTGATTAACCGCAACGGCATTAAAGCCCTGTACGCCACCGCCAACGCCCTGCAAATACAGGCCGTGTACAACTACGAGCGGACCGTGCTGAACGCCTACATCGAGGTGGCCAATCAGCTGTCGAACATCAGTAATCTGGAAAAGAGCTACGACGCGAAACTCAAGGAAGTGCAAGCCCTGAACCAGTCCGTCCGCATTTCCAGCAGTCTCTTCAAGTCGGTACGCGCCGACTACACCGAAGTGCTGTTTACTCAGCGCGACGCGTTGGAATCGAAATTTGACCTGACCGAAACCAAGATGCAGCAGCTCAATGCCACGGTCAACGTGTACCGGGCCCTGGGCGGCGGCTGGAATTAATACGTAACGCGGAGGTAGTGGAGGGGGTAGGCGCCGGGCCCGGCCGGGCGCCTACCCCGGCAGGCGCACCGTGAAGGTAGAGCCCACGCCCGGCTGGCTGCGCACCGTGATGCTGCCGCCCACGTTCTCCACGATTTTCTTGACCATGTACAGCCCAATGCCCGAGCCCTCCACGTGGCTGTGCAGGCGCTGAAACATCCTGAAAAGCTGGCGCTGCTGCACTTCGGTCAGGCCCAGGCCATTGTCGTGCACTTCGAGCACGATGGCGCCCGCCGCGCGGGCGCAGCGCAGCTCCACCACCGACGGCCGCTCGGGAGCGGCGTACTTAATGGCGTTGCTGAGCAGGTTGTAGACGATGCTGCGCAGGTTTTTGGGCGCGAAAGAGAGGGTAGGGCACCGCGCCACGTCCACTACCAGGCGGGTGCCGGCGGCGGCCTGGGCGGGCGCCAGGTCGAGGCGAATATCCTCGACCAGCGCGGCCAGGTCCACGGCCTCGGCGGGCTGCGCGTGGGCCTGCTGGAGCCGGGAAATATCGGTGAGGTGGCTAATGGTTTTCTGAAAGCGCTCGATGGCGTCACTCATCATGCGCAGCAGCGGCTGCACCAGCTCATCGTGCCGCACCGGGGGCGGCAGCTGCTCGTGCAGGGCCGCCAGCAGGCCCTCGATGTTGGTAATGGGCGCCTTGAGGTCGTGCGAAGCCGTGTAGATGAAGTTGTCGAGGTCGGCGTTGGTGCGGGTGAGCTGCTGGTTGGTGGCCTGCAGCTCGTCGTTGGCCAGGGCCACCTGCTGGCGGGCGGCCACCTGCTGGCTCACGTCGGTAGCCACCACGGCCACCACCCACTCGCCCTCCCCGGCCCCGCGAATGGGCTGGTACACGAAGTTGAAATACATTTTTTCGCGCTGCCCGTGGCGGGCCAGCACGATGGGCCGCTCGTGGGCCACGAACGGCGTGCCCGTGCGCCGCACCTCATCGAGCAGCCCGCGAAAGCCCTGGTCGGCCGCCTCCGGCAGCACCTCAAACATGGGGTGGTCCAGCATCTGCGCCGGGGTGCGGCCCCACAGCGCGCTCATGCTGGCATTGACCACGCGCACCACGTAATCAGCGCCCTGCAACAGGCCAATGGCCACCGGCGCCTGCTCAAACACCGCCTGCAGCTGGGCCTGGGCGGCGGCCCGCTGCTGGCGGCCCAGCACCTGCGCCGTCACGTCGTAGGCAAACACGGAGAGGCCGATAGTCTGGCCATTTTCCTGGTAAGGCTGGTAGGTAAAATTGAAATAGATGGGCTGCCCTACCCCCTCGCCGCCGGGCGAAGCCACGCGCAGCGGCAGCTCGTTGCCGCGGTAGGTTTCGCCCGTTTGGTACACGTGGTCGAGCAGGGCCACGAAACCCTGCTCAACGGCCTCGGGCTGCGACTCGGCCACGGTGCGGCCCCGCAGGCGGCGGCCCGGAAACAGCCCCTCGTAGGCCGGGTTGAAGTAGGCCAGGCGGTGCTCGGGGCCGCGCAAAAAGGCCACTGCGGCCGGGGTTTGCTCAAAAACCCGGTAGAAGGCCTCGCGCTCCTGGGCCTGGCGCTGGGCCGTGGCCAGCACCTCGGCCTGCAGGGCGGTGGCCTGCCGGCGCGTGCGCGCCTGGTCCGTAATATCGAGCGCAAACACCACGAGGCCGTCGATGCGCCCCAGCTCGTCGTAGCGCGCCTGCTGAATGTAGTGGAAGTAAAAGTCTTCGAGCGGCCCACCCTCGTGCCGGGCCATTGGAATCAGCATTTCCAGCTCCTCGTGCGTCTGGCCGGTGTCGTACACCCGGCGCAGGCTGTGCCACACGGGCTGGCCCGCCAGCTCGGGCAGGGCCTCCAGCAGCGGCCGGCCCAGCAGCCGGCGGCCCGGAAATAGCTGCTGGTAGCCAGGGTTCACCAGCTCGTACACCAACTCGGGGCCCGCGAGAATACAAATGGCCGCCGGCGCCTGCTCAAACAAGCGCTCCAGCTGCTGGCGCTGCTGCTCGGCCTCGGCCTGGGCCTGCCGGGCGGCCTGGGTGCGCTCGGCCACGCGGGCCTCCAGCTCGTGGTTGAGCTGCCGGAGCTGGAGCTGCGCGTGGGCCAGCTCCGTATTATTTGCTAAAAACTCCTCATTGGCGACGACCAGCTCTTCGTTGGCAGTTGCCAGCTCCTCATTCAGGGCCTGCACCTGGTGGCGGGCCAGCACCTGCTCCGTCACATCGGTAGCTATGCCAAGCATTCCTAGCAAGCCACCCCGCGAATCGTAGAGCGGCTGGTACACAAAGTTGAAGTAGTGTATTTCGAGGTGCCCATCCGGCTGGAGTAGCGGCGCGGGCGCTTCTTGGCCGCTAAAGGGCACGCCCGTGCGGGCTGCCTCCGCCATCGGCTCCGCGCAGCCCTGGCCGCGCAGTTCGGGCACGCCCTCGAAAAGGGGCCGGCCCACCACCTGGGCGGGCGAGTAGCCATATATGGCGCACAAGTGAGCGTTGGCCTGGTGCACCACCTGGTCATCACCCTGAAAAATACCGATGGCCACGGGGGCCTGGGCCAGCACGGCTTCCAGCAGGGCGCGCTCGCGCTCGGCGGCCAGGCGGGCAGCCTGCTCGCGGGCCTGGCTCTGGCGCAGCGTTTCTTCCAGGGCGGGGCGGTCGTGGTGGTACGTGCTATCGAGAATACTGGCCACCAGCACCTCGCCGCTGCGCCGGGCCGCCACCAGAAAGAAGCTGTCAATCGCGGCGGTTTGGTAATGAAAATCGAACTGCCCGGCCTCGCCCGTCTCAAACACGCGGCGGTAGAAGGCCAGCAGGCCATTGCCCTGCGCGTGCGGAAAGTGCGTGCCCACGCTGCCGCCCGGCCGGGCGGGCAGCCCCACCATGCGCTGGCCGGCGGGGTTGAGGTAGTCGAGGCTGAAATCGACCAGCTCGCCGCCCGGCCCGTACAGTGGCCGCAGCAGGTTGAGGGCCGTTAGCGACGCCTCCAATACACTCTGGAGCAAGTCGTTGTCAGTAAGCAAGTCGAAGGAAGAAGCGGGGGTAGTCATGGCCAGCTGAACATTGCCACGCGCACAAGGCAGGCAAGCGGTGGCCGAAACTACGCAGTAGCCCGCACCTCTGCCCCTACCCCCCACCAACTACCCGGCGAAGCGCGGGCGGGCCAACAGAGTTTTTATTCCTCTTCGCCTTGCCACATGCGGCCTACTCCGAGCCGCCGGGTCTTCAACACAGAGAAAACCTCCGCGCCTTCCAAATCTTTTGCATCTGCCGCTAGGACTACTTCATACACCTCGTCAAGGCTTTCTACTTTCCAACGCACGAGTAAGCCCGCGTAATTTAAATAGGGCAATACATAGTCAGATGCGGCGGCTTCGGCCTTCTGAAGCGCCTCCGTTTCAGAATAGCCTTTGAATAGCACGTAGCGCTCCTCGTAGCGCTGGCGGCCTTTTTCCTGGCCTTCTATCTGAATCGCTACCGTCATTTTTACGCAATAGAAACCCTGCTTTTTTCTGGGCGCAACGACTCGTTTTCTCCTGCCATTGGTTGCTTCAACTTGCACAGACTGAACGGCAACCAGGGAAGCTAACTCTTGAATAGCAGCCACTTTAATCTCGCCCCTTATTCCGTGGTAGCGGTGGCGCTGCTTTCCAGTTTTAAGAAGCTTCCAGCTTGATAATATATTGGCAGCTAGTACACTGTCAATTTCCTCCCGCATTTTGTGGGTGATAAATTCCCGGCGCTCTTTCGGCGCAAGTGCCAGCAGCGTTTCCGATATTTCTGGATAGGCTACAAAAACCGCCACAGTAGCTACCTGCTCAGACAAAGGAACTGCCGACAAATCCCAGTTTTCGAGGTCAGTTATTTTGTTCATATGTCGCTAATCTAAGCCGCAGAAACTGACCTGGATGACTAGTACCAATCAGCAGTAGCAGAGGAGGCTGTCAGTTACTGCGGCGGCTTTCCAGCATTAGCCTAGCAGACGCTTTTTCGCTTGTCTATGGTCTTGGCTAGCCGCTCGCTTCAACCAGTAGTTTGCCCAGTTTTGCGACTTTCCTACCCCCTCGCCCGCTGCATAGCACAGGGCTAGGTTGTACTGCGCCTTACTATCGCCGACCTTCGCTGCCTTTCGATACCAGTACACCGCTTTCGCTTCATTCTTCGGCACGCCCTGGCCATGAAAGTAGCAGTAACCTAAATCTCGCTGGCCCCACTCTTCGCCATTGCGAGCGGCTTTCTCAAACCACTCAGCGGCTTTCTGGTAATCCTGCACCACGCCTGAGCCTTTGCTGTAGCTAAAGCCAACGTTATACTGAGCCTCTGGAAAACCCAGTTGCGCGGCCTCTAAATAGTAGGCAAAGGCTCGGTTGATATCTGAGTCAACACCCCGCCCGTGCTCATAGCAAACACCCAGATAGAACATAGCGCGGCGCACGCCTTGGTCGGCGGCCAGCTGCCACCAGCGCACCACTTCCTCCCACTTGCGAGGTTGGGGACTCTTTCTGCCGAAAGCCAGTCGGTAGCCCATTCTGAATTGAGCATCCGAACTACCCTGTTCGGCCAGCTTACGCAAATAGGCGGTTGTTTCCATTAGTAGCAGTGGTTATTCAACATTCTTCAAAACCGCAGCTCCCTACCCTGCTCCGGCAGCACCAGCTTCAGGCCCAGCGTGTTGCCGGCGGCCAGCTGCGCAGCGATGAGGGCTTCGTTGCCGGCCGTGGGCTTGAGGTGGGTGACTACCACGGGCAGGCCGCGCAGCGCCGCCGGGCCCGCGAGCTGGCCCAGCATGCCCAGCTCGTGCAGCAGCAGGGCCGGCGTGAGGTGGCCAAACAGCTGCGTCACGGGCTGGGCATTGGGGTAGGAGGCCTCGATGAAAATAGCCCGCAGCTGGTGCGCCCGCGCCAAGGGCGCCACGGTTTGCCAGAGGTCGCGCAGGCAGTGCGACTGCTCCACGTCGTCGGCGCCGGTGTCGCCCAGGTACAGCAGGTACAGCAGCGGCGTCAGCTCGTGGCGCGTTTTGAGGTACTC
>CAZZWL010000152.1:5965-11428 GCA_964657755.1 uncultured Rhodanobacter sp. | reverse complement strand
CATTAGGCCGTGCTACTACCCCCCCACCGGCACCCCAATGGCCGGCCGAAACTGCCCCAGCCAGGCCAGGGCATCTTCCTCGCTGGTAAACCAGTTGGCCCGAAACGTGGTGCCCGACAGCGCGCGCGTCGGCGAGGCGTAGTTGCGGGCCTGCAAAGATTCCCAAAACTCGGCCCGCGCCACGAAGGCCAGGCACGGAATGAGGCCCAGCGCCTTGTACACGCGGGGCAGAAATTCTTCGCCCAGCCACTCGTACACGTCGGGCGGGCGCTCGGCCGTGTCGGCCCGGCCATCGAGCAGCCAAAACGGGCACTGATGCTGCTGCGCCATTGCCAGCAGCAGCTCGCACGCTTCGGTAAACTCGGCCGGCGACAGCGGCCGTTGCACTACCCCCCGCACCAGTGGCAGCTTGGCCTGGTAGCGCACGGCATAAAACTCAGCAGTAGAAAAGGGCATGAGTAGGAGTAAATAAGTGGAAAAGGAAATAGGAAACGGGATGAAAATAGCTATAAAAATTATCTAAACCCAAGCTAGGTCAGGTAGTTGTCTTTACTTCGCTCTTGAGCTTAAGGACCCGGTCGCCGTTGGCCTGCACAATGAGCAGGGCCGGGTCGTCGGGGGTGCCGTGGCGGGTAATGTCGTGGCCCTTAAGCTGGCGGGTAATGGATTCTTTGTGGACGGATTCGATTTTGCCGGTGGCCGTGCCGGTGCCGTATTTCCAGCTGACCTGGGTGCCTTTGCGCATGAAAGAGAGGGAATTGAAGGAAGAAAGTTAGCCGAAAAAAATGACAAAAAAATTGGGCCAGGATGCAGCCCGCTGAGCGGCGGCCGCTACTTTTGGCGCAGAGGCCTGCCGCGTGGGCGGTGCCTGTTCTACTCCGCCGCTTTTTATTGGTTTTACCTTGACGCTCAAGCTTTCTTTTTCGCGGCGCGCCGGGCTGGCTTTGCTGGGCCTGGGCGCCGCCGCGCCAGCGCTGGCGCAGCCCGGCACCTACCCCCGCAACGGCGTGTATGACCAGCGGCCCGGCCTCTACGCCTTCACGCACGCCACCATTCAGGCCGACTACCAGACCCGGCTCGCGGACGCCACGCTCGTCATTCGGGAGGGCAAAGTGGAGGCCGTCGGGCCCACGGCTTCGGTCAAGATTCCGGCCGGCGCGGTGGTGCGCGACCTGCGCGGGCAGTACATCTACCCCGGCCTGGTCGATATTTTTACCAGCTACGGCGTGCCCGAAACCAAGGCCCCCGAGCGGCGCGGCCGGCGCGGCGCCGGCCCGCAGTTCGACTCGCAAAAGGCCGGCGCCTACGACTGGAACCAGGCTATTCACCCCGAAACCAACGCGGCCGAGCTCTTCAAAATCAACGCCGAGCAGGCCAAGGCCTACCGCCAGCTGGGCTTCGGGGCGGTGCTCACGCAGCAGCCCGACGGCATCATGCGCGGCACGGCGGCCCTGGTGAGCCTCAATACCGACCTCAAGGAAAACGAGGTGCTGCTGCTCGACCGCGCCGCCAGCGGCCTGTCCTTCGACAAGGGCACCTCCACCCAGGACTACCCCAGCTCGCTCATGGGCAGCATTGCGCTGCTGCGCCAGAGCTACCTCGATGCGCAGTGGAACCAGCGCAACCCGCGCCGCGAGCAAAACCTGTCGCTAGCCGCCCTGAGCCAGCAGAAGAAGCTGCCCGCCCTCTTCGAGGTGCGCGACAAGCTCTCGGCCCTGCGCGCCGATAGGGTAGGCGACGAGGCCGGCGTGCAGTACATCATCAAGGGCCAGGGCGACGAGTACCAGCGCCTGCCCGAGCTCAAAACCACCGGCGCCACGTTTGTAGTGCCCGTTAATTTCCCCGAGGCGTATCAGGTTGATGATGTGTACGATGCCCAGCGCATTGCCCTCGAAGACTTGCAGCACTGGGAGCAGGCCCCGGCCAACGCCGCCCGGCTGGCCCAGGCCGGCCTACCCTTCTGCTTCACGGCCGCCGACCTCAAGGACAAAACCAAATTCTGGCCCAACGTGCGCAAAGCCGCCCGCTACGGCCTCACCGAGCAGCAGATTTTGCAGGCGCTCACCGCTACCCCCGCCCGCCTGCTGCACGCCGAAAATGAGGTGGGCAGCCTGCGCCCCGGCCTGGTGGCCAACTTCCTGGTGTGCTCGCGCCCGCTGCTCGATGAGAGCACGGTGCTGCTCGACAACTGGGTGCAGGGCGAGCGCTACCAGCTTAGCACGCAGCCCGTTGACTACCGCGGCGTGTATGCCTTCACGCTGGGCCAGCAGCCCGAGCAGCGCTTGCTCATCCAGGGGGGCAAGCCCGAAACGCCCGAGCTGCGCGTGATTACCGCGGCCGGCGACACCGTGCGCGGCAACATTGCCGTGAGCGCTGAGCTGGCGACGCTGGTTTTCAACCCCGCCGATAAGATTCAGAAGAAGCCCGCTAAGCCCAACAACAACAGCACGCCGCCCACCAACGCCGGGGCCACCCGCCTCAGTGGCTACTACGCGGCTGAAAGCAAGACGTTTAGCGGCGACGGCCAGCTGCCCGACGGCACGCCCGTAACCTGGCGCGCCCGCCGCCTCGACGAGGCCAGCCGCCAGGCCCGCCGCGATTCGGCCAAGGCCCTACCCCCCCTCGTGCTCGGCAAGGTGAGCTACCCGCTCGGCGCCTACGGCCTGGGCGGCACGCCCGCGCAGCAACCCGTGCTCATCAAAAACGCCACCGTGTGGACCAGTGAAAAAGCAGGCAAGCTGGAGAATACCGACGTGCTGCTGAGCGGCGGCAAGATTCAGAAAATCGGCAAGAACCTGGCTGCCCCGGCCGGCGCCCGCACCCTCGATGGCACCGGCAAGCACCTCACGCCGGGCATCATCGACGAGCACTCGCACCTGGCCATTGCCGAAGGCGTGAATGAAGGCACCCAGGCCGTAACCAGCGAGGTGCGCATCGGCGATGTCATTGACCCGGAGGACGTGGGCATCTACCGCGACCTGGCGGGGGGGGTAGTGGCCGCGCAGCTGCTGCACGGCTCGGCCAACCCCATCGGCGGGCAGTCGGCGCTGGTGAAAATGCGCTGGGGCGCCACTGGCCAGGAGATGAAAATCACCGACGCGCCGGGCTTCATCAAGTTTGCCCTGGGCGAAAACGTAAAGCAGAGCAACTGGGGCGAGCTGAACGTACTGCGCTTCCCGCAAACGCGCATGGGCACCGAGCAGGTGTTCGTAGACGCCTTCACCCGCGCCAAGCAGTATGAGAAAGAGTGGCTGACCTACAATAAGTTATCGAAAAGCCAGCAGGCCAAAGCCGAGCAGCCCCGCCGCGACCTGGAGCTGGACGCGCTGGTCGAAATCCTGCACGACACGCGCCACATCACCTGCCACAGCTACGTGCAGAGCGAGATTAACATGCTCATGAACGTGGCCGACCAGATGGGCTTCAAAGTCAACACGTTCACCCACATTCTGGAAGGCTACAAGGTGGCCGACAAGATGAAGGCGCGCGGCATCAACGCCAGCACGTTTTCCGACTGGTGGGCCTACAAAAATGAGGTGCGCGACGCCATCCCGTTCAACGCCGCCATCATGCACCGCGTGGGCCTTAACGTGGCCATCAACTCCGACGATGCCGAGATGAGCCGCCGCCTCAACCAGGAAGCTGCTAAGAGCGTGAAGTACGGCGGCATTCCCGAAACCGAGGCGCTGGAGTTTGTCACCATCAACCCCGCCCGCATGCTGCACCTCGACGGCCACATGGGCAGCATCCGGGAGGGTAAGGATGCCGACGTGGTGCTGTGGAACGATAACCCGCTGAGCATCTACGCCAAAGCCGAAAACACCTTCGTTGATGGCCGCGAGTATTTCAGCCTGAAAAAGGACCTGGAGCTGCGCCAGCAGCGCGACCAGGAGCGCCAGCGCCTGGTGCAAGCCATGCTGGCCGCCCGCAAAACCGGCGCCCCCACCCAGGCCGCCCGCGAAAAGCCCGTCGGCCACTGGACCTGCGACACCATCGGCCAAGAGAAGTAGGGGCGGGGCTTGCCCCCGCCCGTTGTTGAGCAAAATCGTTGACCCAAAAAATGACTAAACTATCGCAACTGGCGCGGATGCTGGGCGGGGGCAAGCCCCGCCCCTACTGGCTCCTGCTTATGCCCCTCGCCGCCGCGGCCCAGGTGCCTACCCCCACCGCGCCGCAGGCCGCGCCCATTGTGCTGGTGGGCGGCACGCTGCACACCGGCACCGGCCAGGTTATTGAGAATGCCGCCGTGGCCTTCGACAAGGGCCGGCTGGTATACGCCGGGCCGCGCGCTGGCTTCACCCAAACCGGCTACGAGGCGCGCGACATCAGCGGGCAGCAGGTGTATCCGGGTTTGATTCTGCCGAATACGACGCTGGGCCTCAATGAAGTAGAAGCTATTCGGGCCACCGTAGACGATGAGGAGGTGGGCGCCCTCAACCCCAACGTGCGGGCCCTCATTGCCTACAATACCGACTCGGACGTGACGCCCACCGTGCGCATCAACGGCGTGCTGCTGGCCCAGCCTACCCCCCGCGGCGGCTTCCTGTCGGGCGCCAGCTCGGTGGTGCAGCTCGACGCCTGGAACTGGCAGGATGCCGTGGTGAAGGCCGATGATGGCCTGCACCTCACCTGGCCCGCGATGGTCATCAAGGCCAACCCCGCCGAGGATGCCGCCGCCCTCACCCGCCGCCAGGACGCCCGCACCGCCCAGCTCCGCGACCTGGAGCAGCTCATGGGCGAGGCCGCTACCTACCGCCAGCTGCCCGCCGGCCGCAAGGAAAACCTGCGCCTGAGCGCCCTGGGTGGTCTTTTCGACGGTACCAAGACGCTTTATATCCACGCCGACTACGGCAAGGAATTGATTGAGTCGGTGCGCATGGCCAAGCGCTTGGGCGTGCAAAAAGTGGCCCTCGTGGGCGCCCGCGATGCCTGGATGGTGCTCGACTTTCTCAAGCAAAACGACGTGCCCGTGGTGCTGAGCCGCGTGCAGGCCCTACCCCGCCGCGACGGCGACGACTACGACCAGCCCTACAAGCTGCCCGCCCAGCTACAAGCCGCCGGTATCCGCTACTGCCTCGATTTTCAGGGCGACCAGGAGACTTCACGGGCGCGCAACCTGCCCTTCGTGGCAGGCCAGGCCGTGGCCTTCGGACTGACGAAGGAGCAGGCGCTCACGGCCATTACGCTCAGTCCGGCCCGCATTATGGGCATTGATAAAGACTACGGCAGCCTCGAAGTGGGCAAGTCGGCCACGCTCATCGTGAGCCGCGGCGACCTGCTCGACATGCGCACCAACGCCCTCACCCAGGCCTACATCGACGGCCGCCGCCTCACCCTCGAAAGCAAGCAGCTGGTCCTGGACCGCAAGTTTCGCGCGAAGTTCGGGCTGGAATAGGGGGGTAGGGGGAGGTCAAAGGAAGAAAAATCAACAGAACGTCATGCTGAGCTTGTCGAAGCATCTCT
>CAZZWL010000152.1:0-5955 GCA_964657755.1 uncultured Rhodanobacter sp. | reverse complement strand
TTACTAACTCTAGCGGCGTGGTAGAGATGCTTCGACAAGCTCAGCATGACGTTCTTTTTACCAGCCAATACTCCTTGCCTCCCGCTTTTCTCATCCCGTCGCCACCTTTGCGGTATGATTCGAGTACTTTTCCTGTGTTTGCTGGCATTTTCGGCCGCCGCCCAAACGGCCATCGTGCCCGACAGCCGTGCGCTCTACGGTGTCATTAACCGGGCCAGTGGGCGCAGCCTCGACGTGGCCAAGGCCGCTATCACCAGCGGCGCGCCCGCCGTGCAGTGGGAGTTTACCCACGCGCCCAGCCAGCAGTGGCACCTGGTCAGCATTCGGGAAGGCGGCGAATACTACCGCCTCGAAGCCAAGCACAGCGGCCTGTGCCTGACCCTGGAAGCGACCCCCGGCGCCGAGCCCCAAGCCAGCACGCCGCTGGCGCAGCGGCCCTTCACGGGTGGGCTGGGCCAGCAGTGGCGGCTGGTGCCCACCGGCCCGCCCGGTACCTTCCAGCTCCAAAACCGGCTCGATGAGCGGGTGGCGACGCTCGAAGCCAACAACAAATTCAACAACACTGGCATCGTGGCGGCGCGGGGGGTAGGGCGCTCCAGCCAGCTCTGGCGCTTATTTCAGTTGCAGCTGAAGCTGGCCACCGGGCCGCCCTACTTCGCCGCGCCCGAGGCCCTGCCGACTCTGAGTTCGGCCGGTGGCAGCGAGCTGCAACCCGTGCCCACGCCCGATGGCAAAGGGCTGTATTTCAACCGCACGCGCTTCGCGGGCAACACCGAGGGCCTCACTGAAAGCGGTGATATCTGGCTGAGCCAGAGCGCCGACGGGGGCCGCACCTGGGCCGCGCCCACCCGCCCCGACCGCCCGCCCGGCCTCAACACGCCCCAGAACAACGCCGTGCAGGCCGTGGTGGGCCCGGCCGGCAGCCCGGCGCTGCTGCTGCTGGGCACCTACGACGCCAGCCCCCTGCGCGACCAGGGCGCGGCGCGCGTGGCGGTGGGCAGTAATAGCGGCCCTACCCCCCTGCGCATCAGCAACTTCAGTAGCCTGAGCCCCGGCACGGGCTTTTTTATGACGGCCGATGAGAAAGTGCTGCTGCTGAGCCTGGAGCGCGACGACTCGCAGGGTGGCAACGACCTCTATATCAGCCGGGCCGAGGGCGGCGGCTACTCGGCGCCCCAGAGCCTGGGCATGGTCGTGAACTCGCCGGGCTACGAGTTTGCGCCCTGGCTGGCGGCCGATGGCAAGACGCTGTACTTTAGCTCCTACGGCCACCAGGGCTACGGCTCGGCCGATATCTTCGTGAGCCAGCGCCTCGACGATTCCTGGACCAAGTGGAGCCAGCCCGAAAACCTGGGCCCGCGCTTCAACGGGCCGGGCTACGACGCGTTTTTTGCCCTCGGCCCCGACGGCACGGCCTACTTCGCCAGCACCGGCGCCAAGGACACGAACCCCAAAAAGCTCTTCCGCACCCCGCCCGGCCCGCCGCCGGTCGTGGATTCGGCCGCCATCGCGGCCGCCGCGGCCGACCCCATGAGCCAGCCCCGCGCCCTCGTCACGGGCCGGGTGCTCGACGGGCGCACTGGCCAGCCCATCGCGGGCGGGGCTGAGGTGCAGGCCCTGATGATTGGCGGGCCGATTGACTTTCGCAGCACGGCGCGGGCCGACCAGGTGGGCTTCCAGATGTCGCTGGCGCCCGGCCGCTACCGCGTCGTGACCACCGCCGGCCTGCTCACCCGCGTCGACACGTTCGCAGTAAAAGCTGGTGAGTCGCGCCGCTACGAGCCGCGCCTCACGCCCGCCACCGTGGGCTCGCGCCTCGATTTGCCCGACCTGCTCTTCGTGCAGGCCCAGGCCAAGCTGCTGGGCTCGTCGTTCGCTACCCTCAACAAACTGGCCGAGTCGCTGAAAGACAACCCGCAGCTCGAAATTCGCCTCGAAGGCCACACCGACAACGTGGGGACCCCCGCTCTCAACGTGAAGCTCAGCGAGGACCGCGTGGCCGCCGTGAAGCGCTACCTGGTTGATAAGGGCGTGGCGGCCAGCCGCATCACTACCGTAGGCTTCGGCGGCGCGAAGCCCAAATTTGGCAACGACCGCGAGGAAACCCGCAAGCTCAACCGCCGCGTGGAGCTGGTGATTACCAAGTAGCCCGCCGGCTTGGCAAAGTCGAAAGCCAAAAAAGGAGGCGCGGCAACTAGGTTGCCGCGCCTCCTTTTTTGAGAAGGGAAAGATAGTTGAGGAAGTTAACCAGTTATGGGTCAGTTAATAAACTGGGCATTCGAGGCCGAGGGCGCAGCCATCGGCGGGGTCGTAGGCACTGTGGTTCAGAATGCGGTAGCCCAGCAGGGTGGCTTGCCGGGGCAGTGCCCGCATGAGAGGGGGGTAGGGCACGGCCGCGGGCGGCCAGCCCCCGCCCGCGGGCCCGGCCAGCCGCAGAATGGCCTGCGTAACGCGCACAATCTGCTCGCCCATGCCATCGAGAAAGCCGGCTACCGCGCGCTGCAAAGCCCAGGCCTCGGCCTCGGCAATCTGGTATTTGGCCGCGTAGGCGGGCAGCGTTGCGGCGAAGCGCTTAAGCCAAACCGCAATCGACAAATATTCGGTGGTGGGATAGGCTGGTTGCATACTTAAAAGTAGGGGCAGACTACTTTGCGGTAATCACCCACTTACTGAAAAATACGCATTCAGCTGGTGAATGACCCTCCCTGCTTAGTCGAGCACCGGCGGTGGCGGGTTGTGGGGGAGCGCGGCCCGCCGCCAAATGAAGCCATCGAGGACGTAGTGCGTGCTCTGCGGCAGGGCCAGCAGCGGCACCAGCCACCTTAGGCGCGTGGGGTCGGCCACGAGGGGTAGGCGTTGAAACCAGCCGAAAACGGGGCCGTGCTCGCGCCACACCAGGCCATCCCAGAGGCCTTCTTCGAGAAAGGCAAACAGGGCGATGCTGCCCAGGAAGAGGGGTAGGCCGTAGTGCCCAGCCCACCAGCCGCGCCCGGCGGCGCGGGCCGGGCGGCGGCTCCAGACCAGCGCCAGGTAGGGCACGCCGTGGGCCACCACGTTGAGCAGCGTGAAGGCCAGGTCACCATTAAACAGCACAATGCCCGCATACCACGCCAGCGCGGTGCCACCCAGCAGCAGGTTGCGGGGCAGGTTGAAGCGCCGGGTGCGAAGGTAAAGCCAGGCTTCGCGGCCCACGTAGGCCAGCAGCAGGGCCAGGTAGAGGCCAGTGGCGAGGTGGCGGCCCAGCGGCCAGTCGCGCTGCACAAAATCGCCCGCCATAAACCAGCTGAAATGGCGCGGCGGCGACAAGTGCCAGTGCAGCAGCGGGTAAAGCGTGGCCGCGTAGATGAGCACGGGGTTTAGCCACGCGCCGGGGGTAGGAGCATCGTGCCGCGCATACAGCCGCATAAACCCATACTGCTGCCGCACGAAGTGAAACACCGCCAGATAGGCCAGCGCCCGCCAAAACACCAGCCCGCCCGCCGCGTGCAGCGCCACGCCGCCCACGTAGCAGGCCAGCGGCACCAGCCACAGCAGGGTGCGTCGCCGCTGCCGCTGCACCGGGTCGAAATACGTCTGAAACAGCGTGCCGTACACGTGCGCCACGTCGATGAGCAGCACCACGCCCACCCAGGCCAGCAGCGGAAATGCCGCCGAGTGCCGGTAAGTAGCTGGCAGCAGCGCCACCACCGCCAGCGCCAGAAACGGCGGGGCCAGAATCAGCCATCCATCGTAGCGGGGCGAGCGAAGCCAGGGTTGGCGCAGCGGGAGGGGGTAGGGCATGACGGCCCGCAAAATAGCACCTGCTCAGGCCCGCTTCCTGGTTGGCGCGGTGCTGCTAGTTGGCGCCGGTGCCGTTGGTGGTGCCGCTCGGCCCGGTGCCGCCCGTGGCGGGAGCCCCCGCGCCGCCCGTGGTGGCGCCGCCTACGCCGGAAGTACCCGCCCCATTCCCGGAAGTACCGACGTTGGCCGCGCCTACCGAATCGACCGTGCCGCCGACTTTGGCGGCGGCCGAGTCGGTACCCAGGGTACTGGTGGGGGTGTTGGTGCTCACGTTGCCGTTGCCGCAGGCCCCCAGAAACAGGCTGCCCGCTAGCAGGGCCGCTAAAGCGCGGCCGGTAGTTGCTTGTCGCATAAAAGAAGAGAAGAAATAGGTTGGGGTCGTTATACGGCTTGCTGGCCGCCAGCGACAAGGGAGCCCCCAGGTTTTTGACCCGCTAGCTCGCCCCCGGCCCCGCCAGCACCGCCCGCGCCGCCTGCGCTCCCTGGTGAAAAGCTTCCTCAAAAATGGATACACCGCTGAGGTCGGTGTGGGCCAGGTGCACGCGGCCGCCCAGCTGGGGCAGCGCCGCCTGCTGGCGCGCCGCCCCCCACACGTAGCCGGGGGTAGGGGCCACCATGCCGTGGCCCCACACCCACAACTCGGCCGCCTGCACCTGGGCGGCCAGGCCGGGGTGCATCAGGTCGAGCTCGGTAAGAATAAGCGTTAGCCACTGCTCGTAGGTGCTGGCCAGGGCGTGGCGGCGGGCGGCCACCGGGTCGGCCGCGTCGGTGGGCAGGGCCCAGTAAAACGTAAGGCTGTGCGGACCAGCGGGTTCGAAGCCGCGCAGGGCCTGGTGCTCGGCATTGATATAGCCCAGGGCGGGGCTGCCGTAGCGCACGTTGTCCCAGCACAGGGGCTGGCCCGCGCCGCCGGGGTAGGCCGCCACCGTGAGGTTGGCCACCAGCCAGGGCGCGTGCAGCGGCGCCAGCGGTGGTGGGGCGGGCAGCAGGTGCCGGGTCACGTGCCAGGGGGTAGCCAGCACCACCTGCCGGGCCAGCAGCCGCGTGCTTTGCTGGGTAGCATTGTCGAAAGTCAGCACCTCCACGCGCCCGTCGGCGGCTTCTTGCAGCCCAAAAACCAGCGTATTTGTCCGCACCTGGCCGGGGCCGCCCTGCTGCCGCAAGGCGTTGGCCAGGAAGTGGTTGCCCTGCGGCCAGGTGAGCACGGCATCGGGCGGGGCATTGTGGGCGCGGCCCTTGCGGGCGGCGAAATAGTGCAGCCCCGCCCAGGCCGAAACCTGCGCGGCCGGCACGCCAAAATCGTCGCGGTACGAGTAGTCGAGGTACCAGCGCAGATAGGCCGAGCGGTAGTCGTGGCGCGCCAGCCAGTCGGCCATCGTTTCGGCGTCGAGCTGCCGGGTGGCCGCGTCGGTTGACGATAGAGCGAGGGGTAGGGCAAAGAGGTCGCGGCCGTCGGGGCCGGCGGCGCGGCGCAGGCGCTCCACCTCGGCCAGGAAGCGGGCGATTTCGGCGCGGTCGTGGGGCGGCACGCCCACCTCGGGCACCAGGCCGGCCTGCCAGTGGCCGTGCAGCAGCAGGCGCTCGGCGGGGTCGTGGCAGAGGGTGGTTTCCTCATAAATCGGTAGGCCACTGGGTCCGTAGCCGGTCAGCACGCCCGCCTCCTGCAAAAAAGCCAGCACCTGGGCATCGCGCACGTCGGGAATGGGCAGGTAGTGGGCGCCCCAGGGGTAGGCCGTGCGGGCGTTGTGGCCGGCCGCGGCGTTGCCGCCCGTGTCGGCTTCGAGCTCCAGCAGCAGGGTAGGGCGGCCCGGCGCCCGGCGGTGCAGCTCGCGCCGCGCTGCCAGCCCGCTGATGCCCCCGCCAATAATCAGGATATCAATTTCTTCCGTGCGCGAGGGGGTAGGCAGGCTGCTGAGGTCGCGCAGCCGGTGGCCCAGCGCGTGGCCCGCCCCGCGCAATTGCCCCCGCACGGCCGGGCGCGCCGGCGTGCAGCCCGGCACGCTGCCCACCAGGCCCGCCAGCAAGGTGCCGGCCAGCCCGGCGCCGGCCTGGGCGATGAATTGACGACGGGGAGGCGGCATTTTTTACTGAGTAAGAATTAAGTAGTCGTCATTGCTTCGTCGTACCTGCTCGCAATGACGACTGTTTATTTGGCTCACGGCTCACGGCTCACGG
>CAZZWL010000151.1:0-11663 GCA_964657755.1 uncultured Rhodanobacter sp. | reverse complement strand
GACTTCGGTATTGGAGGCGGCATGGTGGCCATTATCACCATCGCCATCAATGGCAAGGGCCAGCGCCTCGGCGACCTGGCCGCCGGCACCAGCGTCATCAGCCTGCGGCCCCGGCCCGAGATGCTGACCAGCCTGGCCAGCCCGACCGCACTGGCCGGCTACCAGCCCGTTTTCCCGCAGGCCGCCGACCTCAGCGACCACGACGTGGCCCTGCTGCGCCAGCTGCTGGGCCGCGCCGTGAGGCAGGGCAATTACTTGCTGCTCAACGAGACCGCCAATAAAATAAAGCAGCTGCTCAGCGTGCACACCGACCTGCCCGACGAGGCTTTTCTGCAAACCATTCTGCGCGACCACACCCACCTCGTGGCGCAGGGGTAGGGCGGCAGTGCCCAGGTTAATACCAAAAAAAGAGGCTTGCCCACTGCGGGCAAGCCTCTTCAGGTTAGTTAGGGGGGGGTAGGGCCTAGTTGCGGGTCATAAGCTGGTTGGTGGCCAACTCGGTAGACGGGATGGGCCATACGTAGAGCGTGTTGCTGGGGTCTACCGCGCCTATCGAGCCCTTGCCGGGAATGGTGGCGTCGAGACGCAGGAGGTCGTTGTTGCGCAGGCCCTCACCCAAGAACTCGATGCGGCGCTCCAGCAGGAGGGCGTCCGTCATGGCACTCACCGAGGCGAAGGTGGAGTAGGCGCCCGTGGGCAGCGAGCGGGTGCGCACGGCATTGAGCAGGGCCAGGCCCTGGGCATCGACCGAGTTGGTCGAGCGCACGCGGGCCTCGGCCAGGTTCAGCAGCACCTCGGCGTAGCGAATAACCGGCGCTTTGTCGGTGTAGGGCGTGCCAGTGGGGTACTTCTTCAGGAAAGACTGGGTGCCCGCAGCCACCACGAAGTTGGTGCGGCGGGCATCAGTAGCCCCCCAGCCCGTGTTGGCCACGATGCTGCCGACGGCCGTGTTCAGGCTATACTCGCCGTTGCCACCCAGCGCGGACGGCAGGTAGTAGTAGGCCAGCTGGTTTTGGCCGCCGGGCGTGTCCTGGGCCGTGAAGGGGAAGGCCATAATGCTCTCGGTGGTTTCCTGCGGCGCGGCAAACACGGCCGTTACCGAAGAGTTCAGGGCATTGGGTACGCCGCTGGCGGCCGCGTAGGGCGCGGTGGTGGGCACCAGTTTGTTGGCCTCCGTAATTACGTTGGCATACTGGCCCATGCTCAGGTACACCCGCGTTTTGAGGGCGATGGCCGTGTTGCGGTGCGCGCGCGTCACGTTTAGGGTGCTAGCGGTGCTGCCGCTGTACGCGAGGGGCAGGTTCTGCTCGGCAAAGTTGAGGTCGGCCAGAATCTGGGCGTACACCTCAGCCACAGTGCTGCGGGCCATGTTGTTATCGTCCGAGCCGGTTTCGGCCCGCAGGCGGATGGGTAGGCCGGGCTTGGTGCCCGCGCTCTCGATGTAGGGCCGGGCGTAGAGCTGCAGCAGCGAGTAGTAGCACAGCGCGCGCAGTAGCCGGGCCTCGCCCTGGTAGTTGAGCGAGGTGGCGGCGAACGTGCTGGGGAAGGTGGGCGCCACAAACTTGGTCGCGTTGGCGTCGAGACCGGCCAGAAACACATTTATCTGGTTGATAGCCCCGTAGCCGTAGCTCCAGGCATTAATAACGTCGTTTTGCGACTGCTCGGTTTCGGTGTGGTTCCAGACGCTGAGGCCCGTCACGCCGTTCTGGGTGACGTTGATGAAGTCGTTGGCCCGGATGTCGCCGTAAATCTGCATCCTACCCCCCAGAAAGTTGCCGGTCTTCACAAAGCTATACAAGCTATTGACTTGTAGCGCAATGCGGTCGGGAGAACTGAATACTACCTGGTCCGAAAACTGAATTTGCGGCGTGGGGCTCAGCAGGTTGTTGTTGCAGGAAAGCGTGCCCAGGCTCAGGAGCGCGGCGCTGAGAATGGCCGCCTGCTTCGGTAATGCGAATTTCATAAGAATAAATGCGGTTAGAAGCCAATGTTTAAGCCGGCGGTGTACGTGCGGGCCTGGCCCACCGAGTTGCGGTCAACGCCCGCGCCAGTGTTGCTGGCGCCATTGGTCGAAATTTCCGGGTCGATGCCCGTGTACTTGGTCACCAGGGCCGCGTTCTGCACCTGCACGTAAATGCGGGCGCTGGCCACGCTAAACCGGCTGAGCAGGGTAGGGGCGATGGCATAGCCCAACTGCACGTTGCGCAGGCGGGCAAAGTCGCCGCGCTCCACGTTCGACGACATCACTAGGGCCGAGCCGTTCGACACGTTGTCGCCGTACACCACGCGGGGGTAGAGGGCGTTGGGGTTGTCGGCGGTCCAGTGGTTTTTGATGTCGGCGGCATTGTTCCAGAAACGCTGGTCGTGCAGGCCGGCCTTGGTGCCGTTGTAGATGTAGTTGCCGCCCGAAAACTGGATGAACACGCCCAAATCGAAGCCGCCGTAGCGGAAGGTGTTGTCTAGGCCACCATACCAGGTGGGTAGCACCGGGCCGTAGTAGAGGCCGTCGGCCAACTGCGTGGGGGCGGTGGTGTTAACGCTCGGGGAAGTGCTGGTGGCTACCGTAGTCCAGCCCGGCGTGCCACCGCTGCCGGTGGTGCCCTGGTGATTGTACTGCACCAGCGTGCCGTCGGCTTTCTTGATGATGCGCTGGCCGTTGAGTGGGTTCACGCCCAGCGACTGCACCGCCAGGATTTCGCCCACCGAGTGGCCCACCTGCGTGTAGTTCACCGTTTCGAGGCCCGAGGTGGCCGTGCCAATGGCCGGCTGGCCGTCATACGCCAGCGAGAGCACCCGGTTTTTGAGGGTCGTGATGTTGCCGCCCACGGTCCACGAAAACGCCTTGTTCTGAATGGCGTTAAAGCGCAGGTTCAGCTCAATGCCTTCGTTCGACACCGAGCCCACGTTGGCCGGAATGGTAGTGCCGTAGCTGCCCGGCCCGCCGCCCGGAATCCCCTTCGATGGTGCCTGCGGCACATCCAGAATCAGGCCGTCCACCAGGTTGCGGTAGTAGGCAAAGTCGCCCGTCAGCCGGCTCTGGAGCAGGCCAAACGAGAGGCCGATGTCCGTCTTTTTACTCACTTCCCAGGTCAGGTTCGCGTTGCCGGCGTTCGAGTAATAGATATTGGCATTGGGGCCGTACAGGCCCGAGCCGTAGGTCTGCAAGGCTGCAAAGTCGCCGATGCCCTGGTTGTTGCCCACGCTACCGTAGCTGCCGGTTAGCTTAAAGAAGTCCACCGTCCGGCCCAGGCCGGAGTTCTTCCAGAATTCTTCTTCCGACAGCACGTAGCCTACCGAAGCGCCGTAGAAGTTGCCAAATTTCTTGGCCCAGGCCGAATAGCCGTCGCGCCGCACGTTGAACGTGAGCAGGTACTTGCGGTCGAAATTATAGTTCAGACGGCCAAAAAACGACACCAGATAGTTGGTGCCCTGCAAGTTGCCCGAAGAAGCGATGTTGGTATAGTTGCCCTGAAAGGTGGTGAAGAAGGGGTCAGCTACCTGAGTGCGGGTAGCGCCCCAGCGTAGCACGTCGGTGTTTTGCTGCTCGTTGCCCAGCAGCAGCGAGAAGTTGTGCTTTTCGCCAAAGGTGTGGTCGTACTGCAACGTGTTTTGCCAGTCCCAGCGCTTGTTGGTGCGGTAGTAGTTGCTGGCCGAGCCGCCGGTCGAGTAGCCATCACCCGCCAGAGCCGTGTTAAACGACTTGTCCTCAAACGACAGATTATCGATGCCGAACGTCGTGCGCAGGTTCAGGCTCTTAATAATCTCGTAGTTAGCGTACACGCTGCCCTGAATCGAGTTGCTTTCCGACGTGAAGTAGTTGTTATCCAAGTCTACCACCGGGTTGTAGTACCCAGGTAGCAGCGGCGCCCCCGTGGTAGGGTTGATATTGCTACCCGGCCCAATGCCCGCGCCGCTCGTGTTATAGCTGCCGTCGGCGTTGTAGGGCGCTAAGTTGGGGGGTAGCACCAGGGGTAGGCGGCCCAGGCCGGCCGTGCCAAAGGCCCCGTCGCCCACCGAGCCCGAGTTGGGCGCGGCCGTCAGCGAGTTGGAGTAGTTGAAGCGGGCCCCCACTGTAACGCGATTGAACAAGGTGTGCTCCACGTTAACGCGGGCGGCGTAGCGGCGGAAGCTGTTGTTGGTCAACATGCCCTTCTGGTTCGAGTAGTTCACCGACGCGTAGTAGGTGGTCTTCTCCGTGCCGCCCGAAAAGTTCAGGTTGTGGTTTTGCGACACCCCCGTGCGGTAGATGTAGTCGTACCAGCGCGTGTCGATGGTGTTGCCCGCCGCATCCGTAGCCAGCTTAAAGCCCTCGATGTTGGTGGCCGCTGCCCCAACGCCCGTCCGGTTGGCGTTCAGGTTGCGCACGGCTTCGTTCTTAATGGTCACGTAGTCCTGCGCGCCCAGGATGTCGTAGAGCCGCACCGGCTTGGTCAGGCCCACCCACGTATCGTACGAGATGTGGCCCTGGCCTTTCTTGCCGCGCTTGGTCGTCACCAGAATAACCCCGCCCGCGGCCCGCGAGCCGTAGATGGCCGTGGCCGACGCGTCTTTCAGCACGTCAACGCTTTCGATATCCTCGGGGTTGATGTTGGCCAGCGGGTTGTTGGGCACGCTGCCCACCGCCGAAGTATTGCCCGAGTACGTTGGAATCCCGTCAATTACGAACAGCGGCGCCGAACTCAGCGAAATCGAATTTACGCCCCGCACCCGGATAACGGGTGCCGCATTCAGCACCCCGTTGGGGGTAGTGATGTTGACGCCCGGTGCCCGGCCCTGCAAGGCCTGGTCAAAGCTCTGCACCGGGGCCGTGGCAATCTCCTTGCCCGAAACAGTAGCCACCGAACCCGTCAGGTCACGGCGCGCCTGCGTGCCGTAGCCCACTACTACTACCTCGTCGAGGCCCGCGGCGGCCGCGGCCAGCGCCACGTTCACCAACGATTGAGTGCCGATAGCCACCTGCTTGCTCTCGTAGCCCACAAATGAGAAAATAAGGGTAGTAGCCGAAGCCGGCACGGCCAGCTCGTACTTGCCCTGCACATTAGTTGAGGTACCAAGTGAGGTGCCCCTCACCAGCACCGTAACCCCCGGAATCTCTTGCCCATCACCGCCAGTTACCGTCCCCGACACCGTGCGAGTCTGGGCCTTCAAATCAGGTGCCAGCAGCACCAAAACCAGCGAAAAAAACAGTAGTAGAAGTTTTCTCATGAGTATAATTTTGTTAAAAAAAAGTTGGGTATTTCGGTGAAATATACTGGCCTATCCCACACACCCAAATATTTTTTCACGAAAAACTCATCTTATAAGAATAAAATACTGGCAATCAGTAATTTAAATAATTGCCCGGCTTACCTGTTTTGCTTCCCATAATAATTTTTTATCACAAACACTCAACCTTGAAATAGGATAAATGCTTGTTATTCAGTCAATAGAAAACGCTGCTCTTTCGTCATTTTTACTAAGTATGTAGTTGCCTGATTATTGTAAGTGAGTGAAAAGTCACTCACTCGATAAATAAGAATATAAAAGAGGCTGGCCCCAACCGGGGCCAGCCTCTTTGCAAGTGCTGAAGGGGGGTAGGGCCTAGCGCCCCAGCAGCACGGCCTGGCGCGTGCCGGCCGGCTGGCCATCGAAGCGCAGGCGGAAGAAATAGATGCCCGCCGCCTGGCTCTGCCGGCTCCACCGAATGGTCTGGGTGCCGGCGGGCAGCTGGCCGGCGTCGATTTTATCCACCGTGCGGCCCAGTGCGTCGGTCACCACTAGCTCCACGTGGGCGGCGCGGGGCAGGCCAAAGCTCACGCTGGCCGCGCTCGCCACCGGGTTGGGGTAGAGGCCGAAATCGGTGGCCAGCTCAGTGGGCCGGGCCGCCGTGACCACGCCCGTGGCAGCCGCCACGGCAATGTCGCGGGCCGCGAGGCCGTTGCCAATGGCGCCCACCAGGGTAGCGGCGCCGGTCGTCAGGTTCACGGTGTAGAGTGAGGTATTGGCCGAGGTGCCGGTGTTGGCCACCAGGTAGGCCATGTTGGTGCCCACAGCCGTGCTGTAGATATCGAGGTCCACGTTGGGGGTAGTAGCGTTCACTACGATGCCCGAGCCACCCACGCTGTTCAGGGTGCCGTCGTTGGGTGGCAGCTGGGTATTCAGGGTGTTCAGCAGCTCATCGTAGTCGTAGAGCGTGGTGCCCGACGTGGCTGTGGCGCCCATGAAGCTGTTAGTGTAAGCCGCCGCCCCGATGCTGGGCGTGGCAGTGCCCGTGGCGTAAGCCAGGTTGCCATCGGTAGCCGCAATCGTACCGTCGTTCGGGTTGAGGCGGTAGTTGGCGCGGTTGGCACCCACCACCCGCAGGCGGTCTACGGTGGGGTTAAAGTCAAACCCGATGCTACCCGTGCCCAGCTCCAGGCGCACGGCCGGCCCAGCGGCCGTAGCCACGCCCGTCAGCGAGTTGATAGCGTAAATCTGGGCATTCGCTACCCCCGTGGCGGCGGCCGCATTGTAGCCCAGCGCATACAGCGTGTTGGTGGCGGGCCGCACGTCGAGGCCAGCCAGCGTCTGGGTGGCGTCTACCCCCGTAATGCCCACCGACGTGCGAATGCTGGTCGGCAGCGCCGTGTCGAAGGTCAGCAGGTTGGTGCCGGCCAGCGCGTAGGCCAGCTGGCCCGTCACGGCCGGCTGGGTGGCCGGGCGCGCAATGGCAAAGGCGATGTCCGTCACGGCCACCAGCGCCCCGGTGCCGATGGCCCCCACCGCCGTGGCGGCGCCGGTCGTCAGGTTCACGGTGTACAGCGTGGAGGTAGCCGCCGTGGCGCTGGTCGAAATGGCCGTGGTCAGGTAGGCCACGTTGGTGCCGGTAGCGGCATTAAAGTAGATATCCAGGTCCGACGCCTGGCTGGCGCCGTTGGTAGCCACGCCAAGCGGGCCCACCGTGGTGAGCGTGCCGTTGTTGGGTGGGTTCTGGATAACGAGGCGGCTATTGGCTTCGTCGAGGTCGTAGAGGGTAGTGGCGGTAGCCCCGATGTAGCTGTTGGTGTAGGCCGACGAGCCCACGCCCGGCGTCTGGCCGGTGTTGGTATCGGTCGTGGCATAGGCCAGGGTGCCATCAGTGGCCGCCAGCGCCCCATTGTTGGGGTTGAGGCGGAAGTCGGCCCCGTTGGCCGCCGTTACCCGCAGGCGGTCCACGGTGGGGTTGAAGTCGAAGCCGATGCGCGACGTCGTGGTGCCCAGGTTCAGTGTGAGCGCGGTGCCCACGGCCGTCGCTACCCCCGTGGTGGGGTTAACGCTGTAAATCTGCGCCTGGGTGCCGGTGGCCGCGTAGCCCAGCGCAAACACCTGGCCCGTGTTGGGCCGCACATCAATGCCCACGATGGCCTGGCCCGCCGTGAAGCCCGTAATCGGCACCGTAGCCGTGAACGTACCCGGCGCGGTGGCCGCAAACATAACCAGGCTCGCCACGGCCGGGTCGCTGGTAATAGCTAGGCCATAAACAGTTTGGGCGGCGGCGGGCAGCGCGGCGGCTCCGGCCAGGAGCGCACTCAGCGCGAGGCGGTTACCGAGGTTTGTCCATTGGGTATAATTTGTCAGCATGAGCTACGGGGGAAGAAAAAAAGATGTGAAAGTGAATAATGAATGAAAAAACTGTTCACCTTCCGAAACCTACGCCTCAGCCCCTCGACCGGATGAATTATTTGTGAAATTTAATGTCGATTTAATCTTACTTTTTAGATAAGATATTGACCGTTAAAACCTTAGTTGATTCACTTAATTCGTGTTAAGCCGGCCAATACGTGGCGGCAACTCCTTGATTAATAGCCCAAAATAAAGGGAGCCGCTCCTTGCGGAACGGCTCCCTGACCCTAAAAAACGAACAGCCTAACCGGGCCCTACCCCGCCGCGATGGCCTTGCGCCGGCTGGGCTTGGCAGCGGGCTGGCGCTCCTCGCCCTGGCTTAGTAGTTCGTCGTCGCGCTCGGTCTTCTTCGGAATCCAGCTCACGCCGTAGAGGTCCTTGCGGCGGTCGCGCAGGTTGCGCACGGCCCCGCTGGTATTCAGGTCCTTGAGTAGGTCCAGGTCGAGGTCGGCGATAAGGGTCATCTCCGTGTTGGGGGTAGCCTCGGCCACGATGGCGTCGTGCGGAAACGCGAAGTCTGAGGGGCTGAACACCGCCGACTGCGAATACTGAATGTCCATGTTCTCAACGCGCGGCAGGTTGCCCACCGAGCCCGTAATGGCCACGTAGCACTCGTTTTCAATGGCGCGGGCCTGGGCGCAGATGCGCACGCGCTGGTAGGCGTTCTTGGTGTCGGTCCAGAAGGGCACAAACAGGATTTTCATGCCCTCGTCGCTCAGAATGCGCGATAGCTCCGGGAATTCCACGTCGTAACACACCAGGATGCCGATTTTGCCAAAATCCGTGTTGAAGCACTTGATTTTGTCGCCGCCGCGCATGCCCCAGTAGCTGGCCTCGTCGGGCGTCACGTGCAGCTTATACTGCTCGTCCACGGTGCCGTCGCGGCGGCACAAGTAACTGACATTGTAGAGCATGCCGTCCTCATACACCGGCATCGAGCCCGCGATTACGTTGATGTTGTAGCTCACCGCCAGCTCCATCATGCGCATTTTAATGGGCTCCGTAAACGCCGCCATTCCCCGAATAGCCGCCGACGCCGACTTCTCGTTGGTGAGGGCCATCATGGGGGCGTTGAAAAACTCCGGAAACAGCACGCAGTCAGCCTTGTAGCCACTCACGGTATCCACGAAGAACTCGATTTGCTGGAAAAAGTCTTCCAGACTGTTAGTAGCCCGCATCTGCCACTGCACAATGCCGATGCGCACATTGGACTTCTGGTTGCCGATGAGCTTGTCAAATTCCTCGTCGTAGTACACGTTAATCCACTCCAGCAGCGTAGCGTACGCCTTTGATTCCGAGTCATAAGGCAAGTAGCCGCGGATTATTTTGCGCACGTAAAACTCATTCGAGAGCTGAAAAGTCAGAATCGGGTCCACCAGCTCCTTATTGCGCACCAGCTCCACGTACTTGGCGGGCGTCATATCGCTGGCGTAGGCGGCATAGCCGGGAATACGGCCGCCGGCTACCATCGCGCGCAGGTTTAGGTTCTCGCACAGCTCCTTGCGGGCGTCGTAGAGGCGGCGGCCCAGGCGCAGGCTGCGGTACTCGGGGTCCACGAACACGTCCACGCCGTAGAGGGTGTCGCCGTCGGCGTCGTGGGTGTCAAACTTGCCGTTGCCGGTGATTTTGGCGTAGGTATGTTTGTCGCCAAACTTATTGTAGTCCACAATGATAGCCAAGGCGGCGGCCACTAAGCGGCCGTTGTCCTCAATACCAATCTGACCCTCCGGAAACTTGCGGATGAGCGCCGCGAACTCGTCGGCGGCCCAGGCGCCCTCCATGTTGGAGTACACCTTGTCCATAATCACCTCGATGGCCTTGAAGTCGGCGCGGCGCAGCTGGCGCAGCACCAGCTTGTGGGCCGGCACGGCGGTGGGCGTCAGGCGCTCGTCGAGGGCAGGCTTGCCGTTTTTCTTATGATGCGCGCCGCCGGGCGCGGCTTTGGAGCCAGCAGAAGTAGCCATAGATACGGGAATAATCAGCAAAAAATAAGGAGCCGGCCACGAGGCCAACTGCTTAGTAAACCGCATTTAGCCCAAAAAGGATGCGTCGGCGCCATTATTCGCGCACCACGCGCCGGGTGGTGGTGCCCTGGCTGGTCTGCACCGTGAGCAGCGCTACCCCCCTGAAATCGCCGAAAGCCTCGGCCCCGAGCACCGCCTCGCCCGCCACCACCGGCAGCACCCGCGCGAAGAGTCGCCGCCCCAGCAGGTCGGTGGCCGTCACGCGCAGGGGCCCGCCGCCGGCCGGCGCCGCCAGCCGCAGCGCCGAGCCCCCGGCCGAGGGGTTGGGGTAGGCTTCGGGGGCCGCGCCGGGGGTAGGGGCCCGCGCCGCCAGCGGCACCAAGCGCCGGTAACTATCGCGGTACTCCACGCCCGTCACCACTTCGCGGCCCGCCACGGTGCTTGTGGTAATGGTCAGCACGGGCACGTGCATGCCGCTGGCCAGCCACTTGTACTCGCGCACCAGCGGCAGGTCGAGCCCCTGCCCAGGGCCGGCCCCCACCACCACGCTGTCGTGGTCGGCGAGGGACGTCACCACCCGCAGCGCCTGAAACGTGCCGAAGGGGGTAGTGACCGCGCCCCAGGCATCGGCCCGGTTGATGCGCTGGCGCTTGCGACTCAGGTAGCCCGTGCCCGGCACGGAAGCCGTTACCAACGAGTTACTTAGAAAGTAGCTGGTGGCCGAATTACTGGTGTAGGCTACCGGCAAAGAGTAGAGGACATCATAGTTTTGCGCGTACAGAATGGGCAGGGCCGTGCCGCTCACGGTAGCCCCAAAACCCACCGAGTAGAAGAGATTATTCGCCAGGTTGAAGAACTCCTTCGTATCCGTCACGGGCAGGGCGGTCCCGGCTGCGGCGGGCAGGGGCTGGGGCGCGGAGAGGGTCGCCTTGTTAGCCCCGGCAAATAAAAGCAGCTGCAAGCCCGTGGCCGACGTGGCAAACGCGTTGTAGCGCTGCACGCGCTGGCTGGTGGGCACCAGCCCCGCGTAGTTCCAGGTTTGGTTGGGCCCGTTTTGGGCAAGGGCCGGGGCGTTGGCGGGCAGCGTCACGGCCGCCTGGCTCAGGCGCAGCGAGTCGCCGGCCACCGGCATATCGGCGGCCGTGATGGTGGGAGCCGTCTGGCCCAGGGCCGCGCTGGTCAGGGCCAGCAGGGGGGGTAGGCAAAGCGCGTAGCGGTGTTTCATCGGGCGAAGCGGGAAGCTGATTATCAGCCTAAAGCTAAAGCCCGCCGGCCAGTTTGGCCAGGCGCCGCTACACGCCCGTCATCTCGGGTACGGCCTCGTCGGTGCCGGGCACCACCAGCTTGCCCGCCGTAGCGGCGCGTATCTGGGCCACGCTCACGCCGGGCGCCCGCTCGCGCAGCACGAAGCCGTCGGGCGTCACGTCAAGCACGGCCAGCTCGGTCACGATTTTTTTCACGCAGCGCAGGCCCGTGATGGGCAACGTGCAGTCGGTGAGGAGCTTGCTGGACCCGTCGCGGGCCACGTGCTGCATGGCCACGATGATGTTTTTGGCCGAGGCCACGAGGTCCATCGCGCCGCCCATGCCCTTCACCATCTTGCCCGGAATCTTCCAGTTGGCAATGTCGCCGCGCTCGCTCACCTCCATCGCGCCCAGGATAGTCAGGTCCACGTGCTCGCCGCGAATCATGCCAAACGAGTCGGCCGACGAAAACAGGCTGGAGCCCGGCAGCGTCGTCACCGTCTGCTTGCCCGCGTTGATGAGGTCGGGGTCTACCTCGCTTTCCGTCGGAAACGGGCCCATGCCCAGCAGCCCGTTCTCGCTTTGCAGCTCCACGCTGATGCCCGCCGGAATGTAGTTGGCCACCAGCGTCGGGATGCCGATGCCGAGGTTGACGTAAGAATTGTGCTGCACTTCCTGCGCGATGCGCCGGGCAATGCCGTGTTTGTCGAGGGCCATAAGGTTAGGAGGAGAAGAGGGGGGTAGTAACGCGAACTTTCCAGTGCGCGGGCGAGCGCAGCGAGCATTCGGGACCGCGCGGCGCGAACGACGCTGCTCGCTGCGCTCGCGCACGAAC
>CAZZWL010000150.1:0-11738 GCA_964657755.1 uncultured Rhodanobacter sp. | reverse complement strand
AAACTGTTGAACGATTGAATTACTACCCCACGCGAGATGCTTCGACAAGCTCAGCATGACGTTCGGCTTGAGCTATGAATATCTCCGAATTATCCCTTAAACGGCCCGTGCTCGCCACGGTGCTCAACCTGCTGCTGCTGCTTTTCGGGGGGGTAGGGTTTTCGTTTCTGGCCCTGCGCGACTACCCGGCCATCGACCCGCCGATTATCAGCGTCAACACCTCCTACACCGGCGCCAACGCCGACGTGATTGAGAACCAGATAACGGAGCCGCTGGAGAAGCAGATTAACGGCATTCCGGGTATCAAGTCGATTACATCGAGCAGCTCGCTGGGCAGCAGCAACATCACGGTCGAGTTTAACCTGGGCGTGGACCTGGAGGCCGCCGCCTCCGACGTGCGCGACAAGGTGGGCCAGGGCGTGCGCTCGCTGCCGCAGGACATCGACGCCCCGCCGGTGGTGTCGAAGTCGGATGCCAACTCCGATAACATCCTCATCCTGGCCGTGCAGAGCCGCACCAAAAGCCTGCTGGAGCTGAGCGACTTTGCCGAGAACAACCTTCAGCAGCGCTTCCAGACCATCGACGGCGTGTCGGCCATCAACATCTTCGGGCAGCAGCGCTACGCTATGCGCCTGTGGCTCGACCCGGCCAAGATGGACGCCTTCCAGGTGTCGTTTACCAACGTGCAGGCGGCCCTGAACGCGGAGAACGTGGAGGTGCCGGCCGGCAAAATCTACGGCGGCAATACCGAGCTGACCATCCGCACGATGGCGCGCTTCACTACTGAGGAGCAGTTCCGCAACCTCATTTTGCGCGAAGACAAACGGGGCATCGTGCGCCTCGGCGACGTGGCCCGCGTGGTACTCGGCCCCGAAAACTACGAGCAGAGCTGGAAGCTCAACGGCGCCTACGCCGTGGGCCTGGCCATTACGCCGCAGCCGGGCTCCAACTACGTGCAGATTGCCGACGAATTCAACAAGCGCCTGGCCGAGGTGCAGAAGGAAAACAAGGCCGACATCGAGATGCGGGTAATCGTGGACAACACCAAGATTGTGCGCAACTCGATTGACGAAGTGATTGAGACCCTGGGCATTTCTTTCGGGCTGGTGGTGCTGGTTATCTTCTTCTTCTTCCGCAACTGGCTCACGGCCCTGCGCCCACTCATTGATATTCCGATTTCGCTCATTGCCACGTTTTTCGTGATGTACCTGGCGGGCTTCACCATCAATATCCTCACGCTGCTGGGCATCGTGCTGGCCACCGGCCTGGTAGTGGACGACGGTATTGTGGTGACGGAGAACATCTTCCGCAAGCTCGAAGAGGGCATGAGCATCAAAGACGCGGCGCGCGAGGGCAGCAAGGAGATTTTCTTCGCCGTTATCGCCACCTCGCTCACGCTGGCGGTGGTGTTCCTACCCGTCATTTTTCTGGAAGGCTTCACGGGGCGCTTGTTCCGCGAGTTTGGGGTAGTGGTGGCCGGCGCGGTGCTGATTTCGGCCTTCGTGTCGCTCACCATCACGCCGGTGCTCAACGTGGTGCTGCACCGCGAGGGTAGCGCGGGCGGCAGCGGCCACGGCAAGCTCTACGACCGCACCGAGCCGTTTTTCCAGGGTATGGAAAGCTGGTACGGGCGCGTAGTGGGCAAGTTCTTGCGGGTGCGCGGGCTGGCCTGGGTGGTGGTGGCGGCCTGCGCGGGTATCATCTTCTTCATCGGTAAGGGCATCCCCACCGAGCTGGCCCCGCTCGAAGACCGCAGCAGCGTGCGCCTGGTACTGACCGGGCCGGAGGGCACCAGCTTCAGCGCGATGGAGAAAATCAGCGACCAGGTAGCGGCTTTCGTGAGCGACTCGGTGCCTGAAAACGACTTTGTTTTTTCGCGCACGCCCGCCGGCGGCAGCGCCAACACCTCGCAGGTGCGCGCCGGCCTGGTGCCGCCCGACGAGCGCAAGCGCACCCAGGAGCAGATAGCTAAGTACCTGACCCGAGCCACCAAGCGCTTCAACGACGCCCGCATTTTTGTCATTCAGGAGCAGACTATTGCCGTGGGTTCGGGCGCCAAAAGCAGCGTGCCGGTGCAGTTTGTGCTGCAAACCACCGACCTCAACCGCATCAAGGAAGCCCTACCCCGGTTTTTGGCCGCCGCCCGGCAAGACCCCACGTTTCAGAACGTGGACGCCAACCTCAAATTCAACAAGCCCGAGGTGCAGCTCACGTTCGACCGCCTCAAAATCAGGGACCTGGGCCTGACTACGCAGGACGTGGTGGCGGCCGTGCAGGGCGCGTTCGGGGGGCGGCGCATGGCGTATTTCCTGCGCGATGGCCGGCAGTACCAGGTCATTGGGCAGGTGGACCGCAACGCCCGCAGCGCGCCCAACGACATCACCCGCCTCTACGTCACCAACAGCCGGGGCGAGAGCATTCCGCTGTCGGCGGTGGTGCACCAGGTCGAAAACTCGAACCCCAGCACGCTCTACCACTTCAATCGCTTCAAGGCGGCCACCATTTCGGCGCAGCTGGCCGAGGGCAAAACCGTGGGCGACGGCGTGAAGGCCATGCAGGCCATCGCCGATAAGACCCTCGACACCTCGTTTCAGACGGCCCTCACGGGCTCGTCGCGCGACTTTGCCGAGAGCGCGGGCAACACCACGTTTGCCTTTTTGCTGGCGCTGGTGCTGATTTATTTGCTGCTGGCGGCGCAGTTCGAGAGCTTCCGCGACCCGCTCACCATTCTGCTCACGGTGCCGCTGGCGCTGGCCGGCGCGCTGCTCAGCCTGTGGGCCTGCGGCCAGACAATCAATATCTTCTCGCAAATCGGGATGATTATGCTCATCGGCCTGGTGACCAAGAACGGCATCCTCATCGTGGAGTTTGCCAACCACCAGCGGGCTGCCGGCCTGCCCCTGCGCGAGGCCGTGCGCCTGGCCGCCCAGCAGCGCCTGCGCCCCATTTTGATGACCTCATTGGCCACCGCGCTCGGCGCCCTACCCATTGCCCTGAGCCTGGGCGCGGCCAGCACCAGCCGCAAGCCGCTGGGCACGGTTATCGTGGGCGGCATCCTGTTCTCGCTGGTGCTCACGCTGTTGGTTATTCCGGCCATCTATACGTTTATCGCTAAGGAGAATGACCCCGCAGCCGTGGGCGAGGCCCCGGTGCCTACCCCCGAGCCGGCCGAGGTAGCGGCTTAGTATTCTATTTTGAAAGAACGTCATGCTGAGCTTGTCGAAGCATCTCTACCGCACCACCAGAGGCAGCAACTCAACGACGTGGTAGCGATGCTTCGACAAGCTCAGCATGACAGACGTTTGCCTCCCATGAAACTTCTGTTTATCGGCCTGGCGCTGCTCAGCCTCCGCACCGCCAGCCTGGCCCAAACGCCTACTCCTACCCCCCCTCCGGTGGTGCCTACCCCCTCCGCGGCGGCCAACCCGCCCGCGCCGGTGCTCACGCTGCACGAGGCCCTGCAAACGGCGCTCAAAAACAGCCTCGACATTCAAATTGGCCAGAATGCCGTGGAGGTGCAGCGCCTGCAAAACACGCTGGGCTTCGCGGGCGGCTTGCCCACGGTGGGGTTGAATGCCAGCAATAACGTGGTGATTAACAACACCCGGCAGGAATTTAACATCGGGGACCCGCGCCAGGCCACCGGCGCCCGCTCCACGCAGTACGCGGCCGGCCTGGTGGGCTCGTACCTGCTCTACAACGGCGGCTACGTGGTGGCCAACCGCCAGCGGCTGGATGAGCTGCAGAAAATCAGCGAGCTGCAGCTCAACACCACCGTGCAGAACGTGCTGGCCGACGTGAGCCTGAAATACTACGCCGTGGTGCAGCAGCAGCGCTATATCCGCACCCTGGAGGCCTCGGTGGAGGTGTCGCGCCAGAAGCTGCGCCTCATCGATGCCCGCCAGGCGGTGGGCCTGGCTAATAATGCCGATAAGTTTCAGGCCCAGCTCGACCTCAACGCCCAGCTCGAAACGCAGGGCCAGCAGGCCCTGGCCGCCCAGCAGGCCACCGCCGACCTGCTGCGCGCCCTCACCCTGGACCTGAGCACGCCCGTGGCGCTGGAAGACAGCATTCCGGTGAGCCACGACCTGCAATGGGCCGACATCGAAAGCGCGCTGGCCCGCAACCCCGCCCTGCTGGCCGCCGACCGCCAGGTGCGCGTGAATGAGCTGCTGGTGCGCGTGGCCCAGGCCAATCGCTACCCCGCCCTGGGCCTGAACGCGGGCACCAACTTCGCCCGCAACCAGAACGCGGTGGGTACTACGCTCTTCAACCAGAGCTACGGCCCCTACGCCGGGCTGGGCCTGGCGGTGCCCATCTACGCGGGCGGCGTGAACAAGCGCCTGGTCGACGTGGCCCGCGTGAACACTAAAACGGCCGAGCTGCAGCGCACCGCCTTGCAGCAAAACTACCAGCTCAACGCCCGCAAAGCCTGGGAAGCCTACGAAAAGCAGCTCGACCTCGTGGCCACCGCCGAGCAGAGCTACACCACCGCCCGCCAGCTGCTCAAGCTGGTGCAGCTGCGCCTCGACGCCGGCCTCTCGACACTGGTGGATGTGAAGCTGGCCCAGCAAAGCTTCGAGGATGCCGGCTACCGGCTCGTGAATTACCGCTACGGCGCCAAGTCGGCCGAAATTACCCTGCGGCAGCTGGCGGCGCTGCTCACGCCGTAAGGGGGGGTAGGGATTTTATTTTCTTCGCAGCGTAAATGAGGTAAAAAGAACGTCATTCCGAGCTTGCCGAGGAATGACGTTCTTTTGTGGCGGATATAACCAAAACTTTTAAATAAGCTAACCAGCATAGCAGCCATACTCTTACATTTGGGGCTCACCCTAATCCCCTTGCTGCTATGGAACTTCTTATCCGCAACCTTTCCAAGACCTATGCCAATGGCGTGCGGGCGCTGAATGGCGTGAGCCTGACCATCCCGAACGGCATGTTTGGCCTGCTGGGGCCCAACGGCGCCGGCAAAAGCAGCCTGATGCGCACCATCGCCACGCTGCAGGAGCCCGACGCGGGCACCATCACACTGGGCAACATCGACGTGCTGACCGAGAAAGACGCCGTGCGCCGGGTGCTGGGCTACCTGCCCCAGGAATTTGGCCTCTACCCCAGCATTTCGGCCGAGGTGCTGCTCGACCACTTCGCCAGCCTCAAGGGCATTCGCGACGCGAAGGAGCGCAAGCTGGCCGTGGAGGCGCTGCTGCAACAAACCAACCTGTGGGCGGCCCGCAAGAAAAACCTGGGCGGCTACTCGGGCGGCATGCGCCAGCGCTTCGGCATTGCGGTGGCCCTGCTGGGCGCGCCGCAGCTCATTATCGTGGATGAGCCCACGGCCGGCCTCGACCCCACCGAGCGCAACCGCTTCCTGGATTTGCTGAGCGAAATCGGCGAGAACGTGGTCGTTATCCTGAGCACCCACATCGTGGAGGACGTGACCGAGCTGTGCTCCAACATGGCCATTATCGCGGGCGGCCAGGTGGTGGCCACCGGCCAGCCCGCCGACGTGATTGGCGAGCTGCGCGGCAAGGTGTACCGCACCAAAACCGAGAAAGCGGCCCTGGCCCAGCTGAAATCGGAGTACGAGGTCATTTCCTCGAAGCTCGTAGCCGGGCAGCCGGTGGTACGCGTGTTCAGCGACACACCCATTAATGGCCAGTTTCAGCCCGCCGAGGCTACTCTGGAAGACGTGTATTTCCACCGCCTGGCGCGGCGGGATAAGTCAGTTGTTGCTTAACTATCAACGCGTTTGTCATGTCGAACGCAGTGAGACATCTCACGTGGTGTACTAACTTCCAACGTTGAGATTGCTGCACCACGCGAGATGTCTCACTGCGTTCGACATGACGGCTGCTAACCTATTTCCTCATGTTTCGCGACGTCTTCCTCTTCGAGCTGCGCTACCGCTTTCGGCAGCCCAGCACGTACATCTACTTTGGTATTCTCTTCCTGATTGGCTTCATTTTCCTGGCCGTCGAGGAAACATTTTTTGGGCCCAGCACGGGGGGTAAGGTGTTTAAAAATGCGCCCGACACGCTGGCCAACTTCCATCTGGGCGGCTCGATGCTGGCTATGTTTATCACGGCGTCCATCGTGGGCACTCCCATTTACCGCGATGATAAAGACGGCATTACGGGGCTGCTCTACACTACACCGCTGCACAAGCCAGCCTACCTGGGCGGGCGCTTTCTGGCCTCGCTACTGGTCATCTGGTTTATTATGAGCGGCATCTCGCTGGGGGCGATGGCTGGCTCGGTGATGCCCTGGCTGAACCCGGCCAAGTACGGCCCGTTCCGGCTTGATGCCTACTTGGGCCCGTTGCTGGGCGGGACCTTTGTGAACGCGTTTTTTGCGGGCTGCGTGTTCTTCGCGGCGTACCTGTTCACGCGCTCGTCGCTGGTTATCTACCTGGGTGGCATCGTGTTGTTTCTGCTGTACAGCATCTCGGGGGTCGTGACGACCAACCTCAGCAACGAGCGGCTGGCGGGGCTGCTCGACCCGTTTGGCCTCGACACGCGCACGGTGGTGACCAAGTACTGGACCATTGCCGAGCGCAACACCAAGCTCATACCCTTCGGCAGCGGCGAGATGCTCGAAAACCGGTTGCTGTGGGCGGGCGTGGGCCTAGTGTTGCTGCTGCTGAGCTGCGCCACATTCCACATGGCGGCGCCCCGGCGCAGCGGCAAGGCCGGCCCACCCGAGCTGGCCCTACCCCCCGCCGGGGTGGGCATCCGGCGCTCGCCCATCTCGTTTGGGGCGGGCACGGGGCTGTGGCAGCTGGGGCAGCTGGCGCGGGTGCAGTTTCTGAACGTGGTGCGCGCCCGGTCGTTTTTGGCCCTGGTGTTTTTTGGGGTCGTGAACGTGCTGTTTTCGGCCTACTTCCGCTACACCGGCGACCGCGTGCAGCTGCCCGTGACCTACGAGGTGCTGAGCCTGGTGAACAACGGCTTCGGGCTGTTCGTGCTCATTATTATCACCGTGTACTCGGGCGAGCTGGTGTGGCGCGAGCGCGAAACCAAGCTCCAGCAGGTGTTTGATGCCCTACCTATGCCCAATTGGGTGCCCTTCGCGAGCAAGCTGCTGGCGCTCATCGGCACGCAGGTGGTGCTCTACGGGGCGCTGGTGCTGATGGGCCTGGGCATCCAACTCTTTAGGGGCTACCACCACCTGGAGTTGGACTTGTACGCCAAGGATTTCCTGCTGCAGCTGCTCAACATCGTGGAGCTGTGCGCGCTCACGATGGCCGTGCAAACCATCGTCAACAACAAGTACGTGGGCTACACGGTGATGATAATTTTCTACGTGGTGGTGTACATCGCGCCCGATGCGCTGGGCCTGCACCACGTGCTGCTCAAGTACGACGGCACCGTGCCCTACACCTACTCCGACATGAATGGCTACGGGCACTTCGTGGCCCCGCTGGCCTGGCTCAATGGCTACTACATGGCCGGCGCGCTGCTGCTGGCCGTGCTCACCAACCTGCTGTGGGTGCGCGGGGCCGAAACCAGCGCGCGGCAGCGCGGGCGTCTGTTTGGGCAGCGCTTTGGCACCGGGGCGCGGCTGGCGCTGGGCGGCGCGGTGGCCGCCGTGCTGCTGGTGGGCGGCTACGTCTACTACAATACCAACGTGGAGAACCAGTACTTCGCGCCGAAAGGCCTGGAAGCTCGCTCGGCCCGCACCGAGCGCCAGTACAAGCGCTATGAGCACCTGGCCCAGCCCAAGATTATCGCCACTAAGCTGGCCGTGGACCTCTACCCCACCGCCAGCCCGCGCCGCTACCAGATGCAGGGCACTCTCACGCTGCTCAACAAGGAAAGCCGGCCGCTCGACTCGCTGTACGTGAATTACGACCCCAGCCAGGCGGTGAAAACGACCCTCGTGCCCGGCCGGCCGGCCACCGTGCTGCTCGACGACCCGGTGGCCGGCGTGCGCCTCTATCGCCTGGCCCAGCCCCTGGCCCCCGGCGATTCCCTACCCCTGGCCATTACGGTGAGCTACGCGGCGCGCGGCTTCACCTCGCGGCCCCAGGACCAGAGCGTGTTTAGCTGGGCCACCATCCCGCCCGAGGACCGGCTCACGGCCAACGGCACCTTCCTCGACGGCACGGGCGTGCGCCTGGGCTACCAGCCCGACGGCGAGCTGGAGGAAGACGACGTGCGCCTGCGCAACCAGCTGAAGACAAAGGAGCGTGTGCCCCGCCTCAATGACCCGCGCGGCCTCATGACCTGCGGCTTCACCAGCGATGCCGACTACACGCGCTTCGAAACCACGGTGAGCACCGACCCCGACCAGACGGCCATCGCGCCCGGCTACCTGCAAAAGCAGTGGGTAGCGGGCGGCCGGCGCTACTTCCACTACCGCATGGATGCGCCTATGCTCAACTTCTTCTCCATCCAGAGCGCGCGCTACGCCATGCGGCGCGACCAGTGGCGCGACCCGACCACGGGGCAGCCGGTGGCCATCGAAATCTACTACCACCCGGCCCACGCCTACAACGTGCCGCGCATGGTCGATGCCCTCAAAAAAGGCCTCGCGTACTACACCAAGGCCTTCGGGCCCTACCAGTACCGGCAGGTGCGCATTCAGGAATTTCCGCGCTACAAGAGCTTTGCCCAGAGCTTCCCGAACACTATTCCAACCTCGGAGGGCGCCGGCTTCATCAGCGACCTGCGCGACCCGAGCCGGCCCGACGGCGTGTTTTTCATCACTAACCACGAGCTGGGCCACCAGTGGTGGGGCCACCAGGTGGTGGGCGCACAGGTGCAGGGCTCGTCCATGCTGAGCGAGTCACTGGCCGAATACTCGTCGCTGATGACCTGCAAGCACGAATTCACCGCCCCGCTCATGCAGAAGCGCATGCGCGACGAGCTGGACCAGTACCTGCGCGGCCGCCGCAACGAACGCAAAAAAGAGCTGCCGCTGATGCTGGTCGAAAACCAACCCTACATCCACTACAACAAGGGCGGCATGGTCTTTTTTGCCCTGCAAGACTACATCGGCGAAGATAAATTGAACGGCGCTATCAAAGCTTTTCTGGACAAAGCGCGCTACCAGACCCGGCCCTACCCCAACACGGCCGAGTTTATGAGCTTCATCAAAAAGGCTACGCCCGACTCGCTGCAATCCGTGGTGCACGATATGTTTGAGACGATAACGCTCTTCGAAAACCAACTCGACGACGCCACCTACGCCAAGCGCCCCGATGGCCAGTACGACGTGCGCCTGACCATCCGCGCCGCCAAGATGCGCGCCGACAGCCTCGGCAACGAAACGCCCATCCGCCTCAACGACTACGTGGACGTGGGCATCTTCGGCCCCGACCAGGCCAAGAAGACCGAAGACTACGACGCCAGCGGCAAGCAGCTGTTCTTCAAAAAGATAAAGCTCACTCAGCCCCAAACCGTGCTCACGTTCGTGGTACCCTCCCTGCCCGCCAAGGCCGGCATCGACCCCTACCACAAGCTCATCGACCGCCATTACCAGGACAATGTGAAGACCGTGGCCGCCGGCGAGGCCGCCAGCCGGCCCGTGGCCAGCCGCTAGCGGCCTACCCCCGGTTTTTGAAAGAAAAACACCAGAACGTCATGCTGAGCTTGTCGAAGCATCTCTACCACGCCGCCAGGTTTAGTAATCCAACGGCGCAGTAGAGATGCTTCGACAAGCTCAGCATGACGTTCTGGTGTTTTTCTATTCCATTAACAGGTCTCACTCCTTCACGAAGCGCTTGGTTTCGCTGCCGCTTTTGGTGATGATTTTATAGAAATACGTGCCCTTGGGCAGGTCACTCAGGTCGAGCGATTGCGAGTAGGTGCCCTTTTCCTGCTGCGTTTCCGGGATGAGCGTGCGCAGGGTGGTGCCCGTGCCATCAAGCAGCTCCACGCTGACGTTGCCGGCTTTTTTCACGTCGTATTGCAGCTGGGTGGTGGCGACGGCGGGATTAGGGTAGAGGCTGGTGCCGCCGAGGGGGGTAGCGTTTTCGGCCGGGCCGTTGGGGTCGAGCAGCAGGAAAGCCGCTGGCTTAAACAAATGGCTCAGGCCCCCGCGCCGCGCCGCAAAGCCCTGCCAGCGGGCCAGCCGCGCCTGCTGCTCGGGCGTAGCATCTTTGGCCACAATAGCTTGTATATCAGCCGTCCACTGCGCTTTTTGGGGCTGAATCTCGGCGGCCAGCTTTTGAATGTTGGCGTCGTATTTCAGCGCCAGCTGGGCCACGCTCAGCATAATCTGCCGGGCTTGCAGGCGCAGGGCCTGCACCTGCTGGCGCTGCGCCTCGGGAAGGGGGGTAGGGCGCGTGCCGGGCGCCGCGTCGGCGGGCCGCAGGCGTTGGCGCAGGTCCTGGCCCTGAGTTTTCAGGGCTTTTAGCTGAGCGCGGTAGGCCACGATTTGGGCCTGGTCGGCGGGCGCGAGCTGGGTTTCCAGCTTCTGGCGCTGCTGGCGCAGCACGGGCAGCACGTTAGCGTCAACGTAAGCTTTGATATCGTGGCGCAGCGGCGTATGGGGGCCGAAGCGATGGCCAAAGCCGCCGCGTGCGATAGTGACGGCTGTGGTGGCCAGCATCAGCAGCAACACGAGGGGTAGGCGGCGGAGAAAACCTTTTTTCATGGGGCAAGGCGTTGAGCTACAACCAATCGGGGTTTGCCTTTTATTGACTTCAGGCCAGCCGCCCGGTTTAATTTCCTCGCCCAAATTAGTCCCAATTTTTCTGGCTATTCACCAAAAAAGCCGGCCCGGATTGTTCCCGGCCGGCTCGCTAAGCCAGATGCCCGGCGCTAATTTTCGTTGTTGCGGGCGGCTTCCTCGCGGTTGAGCTTGGTGAGGAATGAGCGGGTGATGGGCGTTTCGCTCTCGTAGCCCTTGCGGCGCTCGTTGGCGGCGGCGCTCTCGCCGGTGGCGGGTAGGGCGCGGTTCACCCAGGCCAGAATATCGACGGTGGTGCCGGGTGCGAGGCCGTGAAAAGCGGCCAGCAGCTTGGCCGGAAAAGACAGAATCAGCTCGCCGTCGCCGCGCCGGGCGGCGTTCCAGATGCGGCGGGCCGCGTCTTCGGCGCTCATCGTGAAGCCCGGCAACGCGTCGGCAATGCTGAACCAGGCGTATTCTTTCTCGTGGTTACCCTTCACGTCGGCATTCTGGGCGCTGCCGGTGCGCAGCAGGCCGGGGCACACGGTGGTCACGTAAATACCGTACTGATTCAGCTCGGCCCGGAAGCCCTCCGACAAGCCCACCAGCGCAAACTTGCTGGCGCTGTAGGCCGATAAGTGCGGAATGGCCACCTTGCCGCCCAGCGACGAGATGTTGATAATACGCCCCTCACCGCGCAGCCGCATGCCCGGCAGCACGGCCTGCATGGTGTGAAACGGCGCCCAGAAGTGCGTATTCATGGCATCTTCGAAGTCGCGGGCGTCCATGTTTTCGAGCGGGCCACCAATAATGACGCCCGCGTTGTTGACCAGCACATCCACGCCGCCCAGGCTCTTCTCGACCTCGGCCACCAGGCTGCGCACTTCGGCGGCATCGGTGAGGTCGCGGGCGAAGGTGAGCACGCTGTTTTCGGTGCCGCCGTAGGTGAGCAGGTCCTGGCGGGCGCGGGCTAGCTCCTGCTCGTCGCGGGCGCAGATGGCCACGCGGGCGCCCTCTGCCACAGCGCGGCGGGCTAGCACCAAGCCCAGCCCACGTGAGCCGCCAGTAATAAGCACGGTGCGCCCCGTAAGCTCATACGAGCCCCGGCGGTTGCGCCAAACGGT
>CAZZWL010000149.1:0-11778 GCA_964657755.1 uncultured Rhodanobacter sp. | reverse complement strand
TTTAATCTTATTGTCTAGCAGGCATCAGCGAATCAGGCTCTTCCAGTAGGCTGGCAGCCAGCTGCGGGCGCAGGGCCAGCAGCTCCAGCGTCTGGGCTACCTCGTCGGCGAAGCGGGGCTGTAAGTCGGCCAGGTCGCCCAGCCCGGCGGTGAGCCGGGGTAGTAAACCGGGGTCGGGGCTGGCGCTCAGGGAGGCGAGCAGGCCGCGCACAGCCGCGTCGCGCTCCGTTTGCTCGGGCGCCCACGAGGGCGGCTGGCGCAGGGCCGCGCGCAGCAGTGGCAGCGCCCGCTGCCCCAGCGCGGCGGGCCACGGCTGCCTGGCTAGCGGCAGCCAGTGGGCCCAGGCGCTGCTGGCGGGCAGGCTAGCGGCCGAAATCGGCAGCGCGGCCAGCAGCCAAGCGGTTTGCTGGTCCGGCGAGAGTAGCCCAGAGGCTTCAGTAATCAACCGCGACTTGGGGGGTAGGCTGGGCTGGCTGGCCTCGTGTAGCAGCAGGGCCAGCGCAAAATCGGCGTCGTGGTGCAGGCGAGCGGCCCGCAGCCAGGCCGGCAGCAGCACGGCGGCCCAATCGGACGCGGCGGCCAGCGCCACGGCCTCGGCGGCCGGCACGCCCCAGGCGGCGGCCCAGCGGCCGGGTGGCAGCAGCGCCAGCAGCTGGCCCAGCTGGCCGGCCTTTTCGCCGCCGGCATAGTCGCTGGTTTTTTGCTCAATACCGTCACGCTGCCACTCAGCCGACCACTCGGGGGGTAGGGCGATGGTGAGCTTGGTGCGGCCCAGCAGCTTGCGCTTCACCTGCAACAGCGGCTCGGCGCGGGCCCACAGGCGGGGCAGCAGGGGGCTGTCGGCCACGCGGGCCAGCCAGCGGGCGGCGGTCTGGCGCACCTCCTTGCTGCGCGAGGCCAGCAAAGGCGCCAGCGCCGGTGCCAAATCGGCGGGCAGCGGCGGGGCCAGGGGCAGGGCATCGAGCGCGCCCAGCAGGGCTACCTGCGTGGCGGCGGCTTCCTGGGGTAGGGCGTCGGCCAGCAGCCGGGCGGCCTGGGCTGGGTCCGTGCGCAGCAGCTTTTCGAGGAAGAGCCGGCGGCGGGGGGTAGGGCCGGTGTGCCAGTCGGCCTCGGTGGGCGCGGGCCGGGCGGCCGCGTCCACGGCAAAGAGCCAGTCGGGGTTTTGAGCCGCCAGCCACTGACCACGCGCGCCCAGCGCCCTTTCTACTAAAGGAGCGGCCCAAACTTGGTCTTGCAGCCACTCCAGCACCTTGGCCAGCAGCGCCGGCGGCACTGTTCGCTGGTGTTGAGCCAGTTGCTGTAAATAATGACTGAGTAGCGGGTGGTAGTGCGGGCGGCTTAGCAGCCGGCGCAGCAAGGCGTGGCCCGCCGGACCCAGCGGCGGCCAGGCTTCGGGCGGGGCCACGGGGGGTAGGGCACTATTCAGTAGCTGAAAACCAGCTTTCTGCATCAGCGCCAGCGCGCCGGCCGCGCCCAGCAGCTGCTGCTCGCGGGTAGCGGCCGCCGAAAATTCGCCCAAATGAAGGTCCGGCAATGCCTCGGGTGCCTGCCGCGTGCCCAGCAAGGCCACGCGCAGCAGCGCCGGCCAGGGGTTGGTGGCGGGTGGTGGGGGTAGGGCCGGAGCTGCTTGGGGTTCGGCCGCGGGGGTAGGGCCGGCAGCAGTTGGGGTAGGCGCCGCCGGCGCCAGCTCTTCGCCAGGGGCTGCCAGCCAGTAGCTAAGCAGGCGAAACTCGCGGCCGTCCCACTCGCCAAACAGCGCCAGGGGCTGCCCGCCGCTACGGGCCAGCAGCTGCCAGCCGCGCCGCTCGTCGGGCAGCCGCAGCGGCAGGGCCGCGCCCGATTCGGGGTCGTGCAGGAGCCAGGCGCCCGCCGCGCCGCGCCCCACCACCGCCCACACGCTGGCCGGAAACTCGCGCAGCCAGGGCTGCCGGGCCAGGGCCGTGGCGTAGGTGTCGAGCAGGGCGGCCAGGCTGCGGGGGGTAGGGCGCGCACCTGCCGCACCAGCCTGGCGCGCGAGCCCGGCGCTGGCCACCGCCCGCAGGGGCAGCAGGCCGGGGTAAAAAACCAGCTCGCCCGCGTAGTGCTCCTGCGGCAGCAGCGCCGTGGCAAAGGGCTGGCCGCCAAAGGCAAACTCCAGCACCAGCGCCCGCCGCCCCGAGTGCTGGCCGTGCAGCCAGCTGCGGCGGGCCGTGAGGCGGTCCTCGGGCCAGGTGTGCTGGCCCAGCACCAGCCAGGTATCGGCCACGGCCAGGGCGGCGGGGTCGGCCAGCAGTTCGTCTTTTTTCAGGATAATACCTACTTGCTGGGCTATTTCCAGCCGGGCGGCGGGGGGTAGGGCGGCGCGGTTGGCCCAGGCGCGCAGCAGCAGGTACAGCTCGCCGAGGCGGCTCAGCAGGCGGCTGGCCCAGTCGGCGCCGGCGCCAGGGTAGGCCGCCAGCTCGCGCAGCACCGCCGCCAGGCCCGGCAGCTGGTTGTCAACCAGCCGGGCCGCCGGCGTTTCCCAGAAGCCACGGGGCCGGCTTGGTAGGTCGGCCAGGCCGGTGCGCAGCAGGTCGAGCAGCCAGGTTTCCAGCTCCTCGGCCCCGGCCGCCATGCGCGCCTGCCGCTGGGCTTCGCGCTTGAGCCGGGCCTTGTCGGGCGCGGCTGGGGGCGCGGCGGAGGCCGCTTCGGCCGCGCTGGGCGCGGGCGCCCCGGCGGGTTTCGCGGCTTGTTCTTCCTGCTTGGTTTGGCGCTTCTCTAGCCACTCGGCCAGCCAGGTGGGCGGCGCGGCGGGGGGTAGCAGCTCGGGCTGGCGCGCCAGCAGCAGCAGCAGCCCCGCCCCGTGCTTGCACGGAAACACCCGGCTCGGGCACGTGCACTTAAAGGCCGGCGCCGTGAGGTCGATGCCGGTGAGGTAGGGCTTGGCGCCGCTGCCCGCGCACTCACCCCAGGCGGCGGTGTCGGTGCGGCCCAGGCCCGCCCACTTGGCCGGCGCGGCCAGCTCGCGGCCCCGCTTCAGGGTGCCCGCATCGGGCACGAGCGCCGTGGCTTGGTCTTCGGTATAAAAAATCATGCGCGGCAACGCGGTTAGCAGCTTTTACTGGCTCCAAGGTACTGCCCACCGTTGCCTCGCCTAGCGCCGCCGCCGCCAAAAAAACAGGCCGCCGCACGCCAGCGCCAGGGCCACCAGCAGCGCGTCGCGCACCGTGCGGCCCTGCTGGGCATCGCGCAGCTCGGCGGTGAGGGCGCGCTGCTGCTCGGTGGCCTGGCGCAGGCGCTCCTGCTGGTTTTGCTGCTCGTTTTGCAGCTCGCTGAGGCGCTGAGCGGTGAGGTTGCGGTCGTCGCGGCCGGTGTTTTGGAGCGTGGTGGCGGTGGTTTGGGCCTGCTGGGTAGTTTCGTTGAGCACCGCCACGATTTCTTCGTCTTTATTCACAATGCCTTGCAGCGCATCCACCACGTCTTGCAAATCCTGCTTGCTGGGCTTGTTGCTGAGCCCGAGCAGGCCGTGGCGCTGGGCGTTGGCTTCGGCGTAGCGCTCGGTGAGCACCCGGCGCTCGGCCAGCAGGCGGGGGAGGGGCGAGTCGGGTGGTGTCTGGGCCGGGGCCGCGCCGGGCAGCAGGGCCAGTAGAAAAAGGCCGCGCGGCCAGGTAAAAACGGTCATTCAACGAAAGTAGATGCGAGCAAAGGTATCCCCGGCCCCGGCACGGCCGCTGTTGGCCCGACCCGGCCGCTTCAAGGGGGGTAGGGCCACCGGCCGGCTCGCCTCAGCTGGCCGGAAACAGTGGCGGCGCGGGCAGCCGAAACACGTCGCGCAGGGCCCGGCGGGCGGCGTAGTAGCCGCACATGCCGTGCACGCCCCCGCCGGGCGGGGTGGCCGACGAGCACAGGTACAGCCCCCGCTGCGAGGTGCGGTAGGGCGAAGCCCGCAGCACCGGCCGCGTAAACAGCTGGCCAATATCGAGCAGGCCCCCGTTGATATCGCCGCCCACGTAGTTGGGGTTGTAGTCCTCCATCTGGGCGGTGTCGAAGGTGTGGCGGCCCAAAATCCGCTCGCGGAAGCCGGGCGCAAAGCGCTCCACCTGGCGCTCGATGGCGGCCGTCATGTCCACGCGCGAGCCGTTGGGCACGTGGCAGTAGGCCCAGGCGGTGTGCTGGCCGGCGGGGGCGCGAGTCGGGTCAAACTGGCTTTGCTGGGCCAGCAGCACGAAGGGCCGGGCTGGGTGCTGGCCCCGCGCGGCGGCCTGCTCGCCGGCGGCAATCTCGGCCAGCGTGCCGCCCAGGTGCACGGTGCCCGCCTGGCGGCACTCGGCCGCCGTGAATGGAATGGGCTCAGCCAGCGCCCAATCCACCTTATACACGCCCATGCCGTAGCGGTAGCGCCGCAGCTGCCATTGGTAGAGGCTCGACAGCTGGTGCCCGGCAATCTGCAGCAGCTGGGCCGGCGTCACGTCGAGCAGCACCGCCCGCGCCGCCGGCAGCTGCGCCAGCGAGCGCACGTAGGTGCCCGTTTCGACGTGGCCGCCCAGGGCCCGGAAGTGCGCCACCAGCGCATCGGCCAGCGCCTGCGAGCCGCCCTGGGCCAGGGGCCAGCCGCGCCGGTGCGCCGCCACCAGCAGCACCAGGGCCGCCGCCGAAGTGGCCAGGTTGCTGAGCGGCTGAATGGTGTGGGCCGCCATGCCGGCCAGCAGGCCCTTGGCCTTTTCGCCCCCAAAGCGCCGGGCCAGCACCGTGGCCGGCAGCAGCGCCAGGCTGCCAAACCGGGCCATATCCAGCGGGTGCTGGGGAAAGTGCAGCGGGGCCAGCACGTCGTTGGCGATGCCCGGCCACCGCTCGATGAGCGGCGCCAGCAGGCGCTGGTAGGCGTCCGCATCGGGCCCCAGGGTTTGGGCCGAGTCGGCCAGCGACGCGGCCACGGTGGCGGCCGAGCCATCGTCAAAGGGATGGGCGGCGGCCACGGGCGGCGTAATGTAGTTTAGCCCGTACTGCGCCAGCGGCAGCGTCTGGAAAAACGGCGAGGCCACCGCCAGCGGGTGAATGGCCGAGCAGATGTCGTGGCGAAAGCCGGGCAGCGTCAGCTCGGCCGTGCGCAGGCCGCCGCCCAGCTCCGCCTTGCCTTCGAGCAGCAGCACCGCCAAGCCCGCCTGTTGCAGCACAATGGCGGCGGCCAGCCCATTGGGCCCCGAGCCGACAACGACGGCATCATACGTGGGAGTACTCATGGGCAGGGGGTAGGGAAATTGAAGGACAACGAGTGGGCGCGGCGGTTTAACTGCTTAACGGGGGGTAGGGCAAAAAGTAATCAATTCGCCCGGCAAAGGGTTATGGCAGTTCACTATCGGCCTCCGCTATTCCTTATCCATGTCGTCAATCGCCACCGCTTCCGTCGCTTTCTCCGTCCTCGATTTGGCCCCCATCGTGGCCGGTGCTACCCCCGCCGATACCTTTCGCCACAGCCTCGACCTGGCCCAGCAGGTCGAAAAGCTGGGTTACACCCGCTACTGGCTTTCGGAGCACCACAATATGGCCAGCGTGGCCAGCTCATCCCCTGTGGTGCTGATTGGCCACATCGCGGGCGGCACCAGCACGCTGCGGGTGGGCTCGGGCGGCATTATGCTGCCCAACCACGCCCCGCTGGTGGTGGCCGAGCAAATCGGCACGCTGGCCACGCTCTACCCCGGCCGCATCGACCTGGGTCTGGGCCGCGCCCCCGGCTCCGACCAGGTAACGGCCCAGGCCATCCGGGGCAGCCGCTTTGGCGGGCCGCAGGATTTTCCGCGCGATGTGCAGCAGCTCCAGCAGTATTTCTCGGCCAGCAACAGCACCAGCGCGGTGCGCGCCATCCCCGGCGAGGGGCTCGACGTGCCCATCTACATCCTGGGTTCGAGTACTGACAGCGCCTACCTGGCAGCGGCCCTGGGCCTGCCCTACGCCTTTGCCAGCCACTTCGCGCCCACCCAGTTAATGGCCGCGCTGAGTATTTATCGCCAGAATTTCCGACCTTCGGCGACGCTGGCCGCGCCCTACGTCATTACCTGCGTGAACGTGGTAGCCGCCGATACCGACGCCGAGGCGCAGTGGCTGTCCACGTCGCTCCAGCAGTTTATGCTGGGCGTGGTGTCGGGCCGGCCGGCCCCGCTACCCCCGCCCGTCGAGTCGATGGCCGGGCTTTGGGCCCCCGCCCAGCAGCAGATGGTGGAGCACATGCTGGCCTACGCGTTCGTGGGCGGCCCGGCCACGCTACGGCAGGAAATGCAGGATTTTATCGACCAAACGCAGGTCGACGAAATTATGGCCGTTTCCAACATCTTCAGCCACGAGGCCCGCGTGCATTCCTACGCGTTGCTGGCCGAAGCGCTGCGCGGCGTACTGGTGCCGCAGGCCGAAGGCCAGCTGGCAGTGCAGGACTAGCGGCCCTGGCACCGGCGTTGCGGCGGTAGGGGAGGGGTAGGCGCGGGTTTTAAGGAGAGAACAAGGCGTTACCTTTGATTTTTACAACGACCTTATATGCCTTCCCGCCCGCCTGCCGAACTGCTTGCCAAACTGACTCCTGAGGCCAGCGACGCTCCCAATGCCCTGCTCCCCACCGACCAGCAGCGGGAGGTTGGCCTGTTCAACGTCTTCAACGTGGCTGACCTGATGCTGGCCAACCGCGACCGGCCGCCGATGACGTTCGACCGGCGGGCGTTCTATAAAATCAGCCTCATTCGTGGCCGCAGCCGGATAGAGTTTGCCGACCAGGTGGTGGACGTGGCCGACGGCGCCCTGTGGTTTGCCACCTCGCGCGTGCCCTACCGCTGGCTGCCGCACGACCAACACCAGACCGGCTACTTCTGCATCTTCACCGAGGAGTTTCTGCTGCCCGCCAAGGGCCGCACGGTGGTGGATGAGCTACCGGTTTTTCAGCCCGGCGCTTACCCCGTGTTCCAGGTCACGGATGCCGAGTACGCGGCCATTGGGGCCGTTTTTCAGAAAATGACCCAGGAAATCGGCTCCGACTACCGCTACAAGTACGACCTGCTGCGCGCCTATTTGCTGGAATTGATTCACCTGGTGCAGAAGTTTCAGCCCGCCCCGGCGCTGGTGCCCGCGCACTCGGCATCGGCGCGGGTAGCGGCCCAGTTCGCCGATTTGCTGGAGCGGCAGTTTCCGCTGGAGTCGCCGCAGCAGCGGCTGCGGCTGCGTTCGGCTACCGACTTTGCCGGCCAGCTGGCCGTGCACGTCAACCACCTCAACCGGGTGCTCAAGGAAACCACCGGCCACACCACTACTGGCCTCATCGGTAGCCGCGTGGCCCAGGAAGCCAAAATCCTGCTCAAGCAAACGAGCTGGACCGTTTCCGAAATTGCCGATGGCCTGGGCTTTGCCGACGTGGCGCACTTCTGCAACTTCTTCAAGCGCCAGACCAGCCTGACGCCGGGCGATTTTCGGGGGTAGGGTCGTTGTTTGATTTTTTCAACAGATGGTTTGACCCGCGCAATGCGCTTGGCCGCCACTCGCCGGACCTTTGTGGGGTAATCAATCACCTCATTTAACGGACCATACTATGCGTGTTTTCGTAACCGGCGCTTCGGGCTTTGTTGGCTCGGCCGTAGTGCAGGAATTACTCAGCGCGGGCCACCAGGTGCTGGGCCTCGCCCGCTCGGAGGCGGCGGCCCAGGCGCTGGTCGCGGCGGGCGCCGAGGCCCATCGGGGCTCGCTCGACGACCTCGACAGCCTACACCGTGGCGCGGCCGCCGCGGATGGTGTTATCCACCTAGCCTATAATCACAACTTTATCGAGTACGAGGCCGCCGGCGAAACGGACCGGTTGGCCATCGAGGCTCTGGGCGAAGCGCTGGCCGGCTCCGACCAGCCCCTGCTCGTCACGGGCGGGCTGGCGGGTTTCAACCTCGGCCGCCCCGCCACGGAAGAAGATATGTCCGCCGCCTCGCCCCGCCAATCGGAGCCCACGGCGCTGGCCTTGGCCGCGAAGGGCGTGCGGGCTTCGGTAGTGCGCCTGGCCCCCTCCGTGCACGACCGCCACGACCACGGCTTCGTGCCGACCCTCATCAACATTGCCCGCCAAACGGGCGTGGCCGCGTACGTGGGCGACGGCGGCAACCGCTGGCCCGCCGTGCACCGGCTCGATGCGGCCCGCCTTTTCCGGCTGGCGCTGGAGCAGGGGGTAGGCGGGGCCATTTACCACGGCGCGGCCGATGAAGGCACCGCCATGCGCGCCATCGCCGCCCTCATCGGCCGCCACCTGAACCTGCCAGTCGTTTCCAAAACGCCCGAGGAAGCCGCCACTCACTTCGGCTGGATGGCCCGCTTCGTGGGCCTCGATATGCCGGCCACCAGCACCCTCACGCAGCAGCGGCTAAACTGGCAACCCACCCACCTGGGCCTGTTGGCTGATTTGGAGCAAGGGCATTATTTCGCCGGCTAAATCACAGTAGCGGGGGGGGGGGGGGGGGTGCGCGAGCGCCAGCGAGCAGTCGGAGCCAAGTGGCGCGAACGATTCTGCTCGCTCGCGCACGCAGTGGAAACTTCGCGCTACCAGGGGGTAGGAAGTGCCAAGCCGCGGCCCGCGCCATTACTTTCGCGGCCCATGACGCTACACTGGACCACCAAACCCTTCGCCGCCCTAACCCTGGCCGAGCTTTATGCGCTTTTGCAGCTCCGCAGCGAGGTTTTTGTGGTGGAGCAAACCTGCGCTTTTCAGGATATTGATGGCCACGACCCGGCCGCCCTGCACCTGCTGGGGCACACCGATACCGGCGATTTGGCGGCCTACGCCCGGCTTTTTGATGCGGGCCGCAGCTACGCCCAGGTCAGCATTGGGCGGGTGGTAACGGCCCCGCGCTACCGGCGCCGGGGGCTGGGCCAAGTGCTACTCGGCCAGGCTTTGGCGCAGTGCGCGGCGCAGTTTGGGCTGCAAGCCATCAAGATTGGCGCCCAGCTCTACCTGAAAGCTTTTTACGAGAGCTTCGGCTTCGTGCAGCAGGGCGAAGGCTACCTCGAAGACGGCATTCCGCACATCTACATGCTGCGCCCCGCGCCCGGCTAGGCCGGGCTACTGGCCACTTTTGTTACCCCCGGTAGGGAGCTGCGGCCAGCCCTGCCGGGGTAGCGGCACCGTGCGGCCTTCCTTGGCCGAGAGCCGGGCGGCGTCCAGAATCTCGACTACCAGCATATTGGTGGGTAAGGACGAGAGTACGTCCTCGGGCGCGGTGCCGCGCACCACGGCCGCCAGGTAGGCGAAGGGCTCGTCGTAGGGCGCCGGGGGCGCGGCCACGGTTTGGTCCTGGGCGGGGTCTTTTTCGGTGCGTCGCACCCGCAGGTGGTCGCGGTCGAGGGCGATGACCGAGCCGGTCTGGCTGTACACTTCGAGGTCTTTGCGGGCGTAGGGCCAGTTCCACGACGCCTCGATGATGCCCTGGGCCATGGGATAGGTGAGCAGGATGGTTACGTCGTCTTCCACCTTGGGGTACACGTCGGGCTTGATGTGCAGGGCGCTGGCCGTCACCGACAGCGGGCGCTCGCCGCGCATGAGCCAGGTCATGAGGTCGGCGCCGTAGCAGCCAAAGTCGGGCAGCGCCCCGCCGCCGTTCTGCACCGGGTCGGTGAGCCAGGTGAGAAACTCCTGGTTCACCCCGATTTCCTTGGGCCCCTGGTGGCCGTCGTGGGCCACCAGCTTGCGGATATCGCCGAGGGCGTGGTCCTGGTCAACTAGCTTATACGCCTCACGATTAGAGCCGTACCAGGTGGTTTCGTAGTTGGTGAGCAGGTGAATGTGGTGCTTTTGGGCCAGGGCGGCCATCTGGCGGGCGTGGTCCATATTCACGGCCAGCGGCTTTTCCACCATCACGTGGATGCCCTTGGGCGCGCAGGCTTGCACCACCCCCAGGTGCTGGTAGATGGTGCCGAAGGCCGTCACGGCCTCGGGCTTGGTCTTGGCCAGCATCTCCTCCAACGTGTTATACACCAGGTCCATGCTCAGGCCGTACTGCTGCGTGTAGCGCCGCGCCAGCTCGCGGTTGGGCTCGGCAATGCCCACGATAATGATATCGCCGCGCTTGGCCCGGCCCAGAATGCCGTGCACGTGGGTGTGCGTGAGGCCGGCAATGCCCACCCGCAGGGGGGTAGGGGGCGGGCTCTGGGCGGGGGCGAGGTGGCTGGCCAACAGCAATAGGAGCAGCATGAGGAGAGAAAGCGGGGTTTTAAGCATAGCGAGCGGTGGGGGAAAAGACGGGGGCAAGTTAAGCCGGCTACTCTGCGAAGAATAGCCACCGCTTCGCTTACTTTTAGCGCCTCAACGGCTGCTTGCTCACTTCCTTTTCCCACCCATGACTATTCTCCGCACTACGGCTATGCGGGCCGCTGGCGTGGCTGCCCTGCTGCTCAGCTCGTTTCACGCGCGCCCTACCCCCGCCCCGGCGGCCGACGACTGGCAAAACCTCTTCGACGGCAAAACCCTAAAGGGCTGGAAGCGGCTGGGCGGCACGGCCGACTACCGGGTCGAAAACGGCGCCATCGTGGGTACCACCGTCGCCAATTCGGGCAATACTTTTTTGGTCACGGACAAGGAATACGGCGACTTTGACCTGGAATTGGACGTCAAAATCGACGACCCCACCAATAATTCGGGCGTGCAGACGCGCAGCCACTTCGATGCGGCGCCCGCGCCGGGCAAGGTCTACGGCCGGCAGGTCGAGGTGGACCCCTCGGCGCGGAGCTGGTCGGGCGGCATCTACGATGAGGCGCGCCGGCAGTGGCTCTACCCCCTTGATTTGCACCCGCAGGCCAAAACGGCCTTTAAAGTGGGGCAGTACAACCACCTGAAGGTGGAGTGCCTCGGCAACGAGATGAAAACCTGGGTCAACGGCGTGCCCGTGGCCTACGTGGTGGACCCCGTGGACCCCACCGGCTTCATCGGCTTGCAGGTGCACGCCGTGACCGATGCGGCCCAGGCCGGCCACAAGGTCTACTTCAAAAATATCCGTATTAAGACGGCCCACGTGCAGCCGAGCGCCTTTCCGGCCGATATCTACGTGGTCAACTTCGTGCCCAACTACCTGAGCGCCTACGAGAAGCAGCACGGCTGGCAGCTGCTTTTTGACGGTAAAACCAGCCAGGGCTGGCGCAGCGCCAAGGGCACGGCCTTTCCCACTCAGGGCTGGCAGATTGCCGATGGCATGCTGACCGTGCTGCCCTCGGAAGGCAAGGAGGCGGCCAACGGCGGCGACATCGTGACCAATGCTGAGTACAAGGCATTTGACCTGTCCTTTGAGTTCAAGCTTACGCCGGGCGCCAACAGCGGGGTGAAGTACTTCGTGACGCTGGCCGAAAAAACCGACGCCTCGGCCATCGGCCTCGAATACCAGGTGCTCGACGATGCCCTGCACCCCGACGCCAAGCTCGGCCGCGACGGTGACCGCACCCTGGCCTCGCTCTACGACCTGAAAACGGCCGACAAGCCCGCCCGTTTCGTGCACCCCATCGGCGAGTGGAACGTGGGCCGCGTGGTAGTCTACCCCAACAACCACGTCGAGCACTACCTCAACGGCGCCAAAGTGCTTGAATACGAGCGCGGCTCGCCCGCCTTCCGCGAGTTGGTGGCCCAAAGCAAGTATCACGTGTGGCCCAACTTTGGCGAAGCGCCGGCCGGCCACCTGCTGCTGCAAGACCACGGCAATCGGGTGTCATTTCGCAGCATTAAGTTGAAAAAGCTGTAGGGTGCGGGGCTTGCCCCCGCCCGGCGCTCGCGTCAATAGCTACTATCTGTTGCATCGGCGTGAGCGCCGGGCGGGGACAAGCCCC
>CAZZWL010000148.1:2418-12041 GCA_964657755.1 uncultured Rhodanobacter sp. | reverse complement strand
CTGCAACCCCTATTGGCCCATAGCTGGGCTGCCACCGAAATGCCCCGCCTGGTCCCGGCCGCCGGCCCCGTCACCGGCCGCATCGTGGATGAGAAGGGGGTAGGCCTGCCCGGCGTCAACGTCGTGGTGAAGGGCAGCAGCAACGGCACCCAAACCAACATCGACGGGCGCTATATCATCGAGGCCCCGGCCGGGGCCACGCTGGTGTTTTCATACGTGGGCTACGCCACTCAAGAAGTACTAGTGGGCGACCGCGCCACCGTCGACGTGGCCCTGGCGACCGACAGCAAGTCGCTGGGCGACGTAGTAGTAGTGGGCTACCTGGCCCAGGACCGCCAGAACGTGAGCAGCGCCGTAAGCACGCCCAACCTGAAGGAGGCCACCAAGCAGCCAGTACCCACCATTACGCAGGCCCTCCAGGGGCAGGTGGCAGGCTTGCAGATAACCGGTTCGGGCGGGCCGGGCGATGCGCCGGTGGTAATAATCCGGGGAGCGGGCAGCGCTGGCAACAGCAATAGCGCCCCGCTCTACGTGATTGACGGCCTCTGGACCGACAATATTCGCGACCTGAACCCCAACGACATTGCTACGCTAACGGTGCTAAAAGATGCCTCTTCCACGGCCATCTATGGCGCCCGCGGGGCCAATGGCGTCATTCAGATTACGACTAAAAGAGGTAAGGCCGGCGCAGCTACCATTGGCCTCAACGGCTACATTGGAGTGGATAACGTGTATAAGCGCTACCAGCTTACCAATGCCAGCCAGTGGGCCGACCGCGCGGTGCAGGCCTATGCTAATGCCGGCCTCAACCCGCTTAGTGCGGGCCAGAACAGCCTAGCCGGTGCGGTAAAGGGGCCGGGCGGCGCCTTCAACCCCAATATCGATACCGACTGGCAGAAGGAGTTTTTCCAGGCTGGGAAGGTGGAAGACTACAACATGAACTTCTCAGGCGGTACCAGCGGCGAAAATACGGGCAGCAATTACCTGATTTCGGCCGAGTACTTTCACCAGGAAGGTATTGTGAAAGGTCCTGATTTTAAGCGGTATAGCTTACGCCTGAACTCGGGCATGACCAAAGGCCGCTTCCGGTTTCAGGAAAACCTGCAGCTCACCCACATCAATACGACGCTGCTCAACGGCCTGCCCTTTGTCAATGTGCTGACGATATTACCCAGCATTCCGGTGTACGACCCGACTAATTCCGGCGGCTTCGGCACGGGTTCGACGGTGAACAACACCTTCGCTACCAACCCGGTAGGGGACCAGCAATTGCTCACGCGAAAGCAGTCGGACAACCGGGTGGCGGGCAACGTAACCTTCGACTACTCGATTTTTGACTTCCTGACGTACCGGCTGAACCTGGCCATGGATGGCCATATGTATAGCAACTCGGATGCGCAGCGGCTTGGTACCATCCGCCAGAATTCAGCTATTCCGCTTTCTTACCTGTCGGAGTTTCAGGGCTACGACGTGTTTTTGATGGCCGAAAATACGCTGAATTTCAACAAGAGCTTTGGCGACCACCACGTAAACATAGTGGGCGGCTATTCGGAGCGGTACTACGACTATCATCAGACCACGGCTCAAACTCAAAACTTTACGCCTACTCCCCAGTATTATTTTCAGCTAAACGCAGGCCAGACGGTGGGCGTGGTGCAGGGCACTGAGGGCGTTATCACCAACCGCTCGTATTTCTCGCAGGCTACGTACGACTACAAGAACCGCTACCTCGTGAGCGGCAGCTTTCGCCGCGATGGCTCGTCGCGCTTTATCGAGAAGAACCACTATGGTAACTTCGGGGCGGCCTCGCTAGGGTACCGCATCAGCGAAGAGGCCTTCTTTAAGAACGCCGTGCCAGCAATAAGCAACCTGAAGCTGCGCGCAAGCTTTGGCATCATCGGCAACGACCAGCTGACGGGCGACTACTACGGGGCGTACCTGCCTGTGCCCAACATCAACCAGAACGTGAACTACGTACTGGGCAATGACCAGGTAGTGACCAACGGCCGCACGCAGACTGTGCTGGCCAGTCCCGACCTGCAGTGGGAGGAGCGCCGCACTAAGGATGCGGGCCTGGACCTCAGCTTGTTTGATAATCACCTGACCTTTACGGCCGATTACTATATCTCGGAAACGCGCAAAGCCTTGGCGCCGGTCGTAGTGCCTATTTACACCGGTAGCTTCGGCCCGGTGTTCCAGAACGCGGGCAACATTGAAAACCGGGGCCTGGAACTTGCTCTGGGCTACCAGGGCCAAGTGGGCAGCTTCACCTACAACCTCACCGGCAATATCACGACGCTGCGCAACCAAGTGCTGGCGCTGCCCAACGCAGGGCAGCGGCTGGTAGATGGCCAGGGCCTGACCAGCTCCAGCGTGGGCACGAGCCTGGGGCAGTTTTTCCTAGTGCCGATGGCGGGCATCTTCCAAACCCAAGATGAGGTGAATAATTATAAAACGGCTGATGGCCGACTTATTCAGGGGTACGCTGCGCCTGGCGACGTGAAGTATACCGACGTGAACGGCGATGGGGTCATCAACGACCAGGACCGCGTGCACGTGGGCTCAGCTTTCCCGACCCTACAGTACGGCGCCAATCTGAATGTCGGCTTTAAGGGCTTCGACCTGTCAGTACTTATCCAAGGCGTGCATGGCAATCAGATTTATAACAATGCCAAAGTGGCCCTGGAAAACTACGCCGGCCCTGGCAACTACGAGCTGAACGTGCTGCCGTGGTCGCCCGACAACCACACCAACTCCAACGCCCGCCTGCTGCAGGGCCTGGGGGCCACGCCGAACTTGAATACCTCGGCCAATATGAACTCGCTGAACTACACCACCCGCTGGCTGGAAGACGGCGCCTATGTGCGCCTGAAGAACGTGCAGCTGGGCTACACCTTCGGTAAGAGCGCGCTGGGCTGGGCCCCGGCCATTGGCTCGCTGCGGGTGTACGTAACGGGGCGCAATATCGTGACCTTCACCAAGTACTCCGGCTACGACCCCGAAATCACGGGCACCGGCTACTTCGGCCGGGGCATCGATAACAGCGCCTACCCCAACGTGCGCACCTTTACCGGGGGTGTGCAGGCAACATTTTAGGGGCGTCACTTGCAAAATCTTCTTTTTATGAAATCCCACAAAGTAGTTACCCTTTTGCTGGCGGGCACCCTAGCCCTGGCCACGAGTTGCAAGAAAGACTTGCTCGACCAAACCAACCCCAATACCATACCGGTAGTGCAGTATTGGTCGTCGGGCGACGATGCCAACCGCGGGATTATTGCCTGCTATTCAGGCATCCAGCAGTATGCCTGTTACGGGCACTCGTGGCAGTTTATCACGGCCCGCTCCGATGAGTCGTATAGCCAAAGCCCTTTTGTAGAGCTGGCGCTGTTTACGCGCTTCGTGCAGGCCAATAACCTGTTTTTCATCTCGGCCTTTGCCTGGAACGACTTTTACCGCACCATCTACCGCACCAATCAGGCGCTAAATCACATCCCTACCATTCAGATGGATGCGACGTTGCAGAAGCAGTACATCGCCGAGGCGCGTTTCGTGCGGGCGCTGATGTACTTCGACATGTCCTCGTTTTTTGGCAACATCCCGCTCATTTTGGAAGACCCGACCGTAACTACCCGCGTGAAGCAGGTGCCCACGGCCGAGGTAGAAGCCCAGGTAATTGCCGACCTGCAAGCCGCCATCCCCGACCTGCCCGTAAGCTACGGTTCGGCCGCGTTAGGCCGCGCTACGAAGGGCGCAGCCCAGGCCCTGCTGGCCAAAATGTACATGCAGCAGCACAAGTATACGGAGGCCTCGGCCCTGTTTACTGCCATCATTGGCTCGGGGAATTACTCGATGGTACCCAACTACTTGGATAACTTCACCGAAACCAATGAGAACAATAGTGAGTCGCTGTTTGAGGTGCAGTACACCGGCCGAGTGGGTGAGGTAGGCCAGGGCCAGGATAATGCTTCGTCATCGGAGGGCTACGACCGGCCCAATTTCTTCGGGCCGCCCGTTTACTCGTATTCTGATGTGCAGCCCCGCCAGTGGCTCACGGCTGTCTACACCGATTCGACGGTAGCGCTAGCCCCCGGCAGCACGAGGAAGCACATGATTGACCCGCGCCGCGATGTTTCTATCATCAGCTCGCTCAACCCCGACCGCTTCTACGGCAAAACGTTTGTCGAATTGGGCTACAATCCCAGTCAGCAGTACTGGCGCAAATACCTCAACGACCGCACCCGCACCACTACCGAAAACTTCAACTCGGGCATCAACTTCCGAATAATCCGCTACGCAGACGTGCTGCTGCTGCAAGCCGAGGCCCTGAATGAACTGGGCCAGCCGGCCGCGGCCGTGCCGCTAGTGAACCAAGTGCGCGCCCGTGTGGGCCTGGGGCCTGTGGCGGCGGCCAACGCCGGTAGCCAAGCGGCCCTGCGCCTATACATGCGCGACGAGCGGGCGCGCGAGTTGGCCGGTGAGGGCCAGCGCTGGTTTGACATTAAGCGCTGGGGTCTCCTCGACAACCAAGATGGGTTGAACTATCTGATTGCCAAGGACCCGGACTTCACCAACTTCGTGCTGGGCAAATCGGCGCTGCTGCCCATTCCGCAGACTGACATCGACCTCGACCCCACCATCAAGCAAAACCCTGGCTACTAGCCGCGCTGGCGCGCCCCTACCCCCCATCTGGTTCCAGAAGGTGGGGTAGGGACTTTGCCGATTTCCTGCTCATCCGTTCCCACCCGCTATGCTCGACTTTTTACTCCTGCGCGCCCGGCGTTCGGCCGGGTTGGTACTGCTACTACTTGGCTGGCTTGCTACCCCCGCCCACGCGCTGCAAGGCGCGCTGGGCATCCACGACCCTTCGACCATTGTGAAGAGCGGCGGCAAGTACTGGGTATTTGGCACCGGCGACGGCATTGCCTGCAAGTACTCGACCGACCTCATCAGCTGGACCGATGCCAAGTCGGTGTATACCAAAACGGCCTACCCCGGCTGGATTAACGGCAAGGTGCCGGGCTTCGCGGGCACCTTCTGGGCGCCCGAGTGCCGGTTCATGAACGGCAAATATTACCTGTATTACTCGTGCTCCACGTTTGGCTCGCAGGTGTCGGCCATCGGGCTGACTACCAACCCCACGCTCGACCCCACCGACCCGGCTTATAAGTGGACGGACCAGGGCGAGGTGATTTCGACCACTGCCAGCAGCGTGGCCAATGCCATCGACCCGGCCCTGTTTGCCGATGCCAGCAACAACCTCTGGCTCAGCTACGGCTCGTACTTCGGCGGCATTCGCCTCACGCAGCTCGACGCCGCCACGGGCAAGCCGCTCAACGTGGCTACCCAATACACGGTGGCCAACGGGGGGGTAGAGGCTTCGTACGTGGCGTATAACAACGGCTTCTACTACCTCTTCGTGAACCGCGGCACCTGCTGCAACGGCGTGAGCAGCACCTACTACATCCAGGTGGGCCGCTCGGCTAGTCCCACGGGGCCCTACCTCGACCAGGCGGGCAAGGACCTGAACGCCAACGGCGGAACGACCCTGCTCAGCGCCACCGGGCGCTACGTGGGGCCGGGCCACACCGGCATTTTCACCGAAAACGGCGTGACGTATTTCAGCCACCACTACTACGATGGCTACGACAACGGCGTGCCCAAGCTGGGCCTGGCGCAGCTGACCTGGGGCGCCAGCGGCTGGCCCACCGTGAGCCGCGACTGGCTGGCCGCCAGCCGCTACACCATCAAAAACCAGAACAGCGGCCTGGTATGGGATGCCTGGGGCTGCACCGGCGTGTCGGGCCAGATGGTGGCCCAGGGCACGCCCAGCGGCCTCACCTGCCAGCAATGGGACCTGACGCCGCTCGGTGCGGGCGCCTACAAAATCACCAACGCCCTCGGCGGCCTGGCCGCCGAGGGCGTTGGCTGCCTGCCCGACGCGGGCACTAAGCTCCAGCTGTTTGCCTCCAATGGGCTGGTGTGCCAGCAGTACGTGGTGGAGCGAGCCAGCGATGGCACGTTCATCTTTACTTCGGCCACCGGCAACAACGTGGTGGAGGTGCCCAACTGCTCCACTACCCCCGGCCAGCAGCTGGGCCTGTGGTACTACAACGGCTTCGGCTGCCAGCGCTGGCTGCCGGCGCTGGTGGGTAGTCCGCTGGCTACGGCCCGCGCGCAGTCGCTGGCGGGCGTCAGCATTTACCCGGTGCCGGCGCAGGCCGGCCGCTTCACGGTGGCGCTGGGCGGCGCGGCCGGGGTAGGGGGTAGCACGGTAGTAGAGGTCATGAATGCGCAGGGGCAGGCCGTGTACCAGCGGCAATTTAGCCCTCAGCAAACGACGCTGGCCGTGGAAACGGGCCTGAGCGCGGGCATCTACTTGGTGCGCGTGCGCCGCGAAGGGGGCATATTTACGCAAAAAGTGTCCGTTTTTTAATCTTTCCCTCCTCTTTCATGCCCACCACCCCGCGCCTTTGCGTACTTGCCGCTGGCTTTGGCAGCGCCCTGCTGCTGGCCGCTTGCTCGTCCAATTCCACCACCAGCCAGGAAGCGGCTACTACCTCGGCCCCGGCCGACTCGGCCGCTACCGGCGCTAGCGCTTCCGCCACCATGCCTACTTCCGCCTCGTTTGGCAAAACTGCCGAAGGTACTGAAATTCAGCTTTTTACCCTTACCAATGCCCACGGCCTGAAGGCCAGCATCAGCACCTACGGCGGCACGCTCACCAGCCTGCTCGTGCCCGACAAGGAGGGTAAGATGAGCGACGTTATCCTGGGCTTTGACAAGGTCGATGGCTACCTCAGCCCCGCGTTCAAGAAGTCGAATCCGTACTTCGGCGCGCTCATCGGGCGCTACGGCAACCGCATCGGCAAGGGCCAGTTTACCATCGATGGCAAGACCTACCACGTGGGTCTCAACAACAACGGCAATTCGCTGCACGGCGGTACCGTGGGCTTCAACCAGAAGGTGTGGACCGCCAAGCCCGGCACCTCAGCCGAGGGCGAAACGCTCACGCTCACCTACCTCAGCAAGGATGGCGAGGAAGGCTACCCCGGCAACCTGACCGTGACGGTGGTCTACACCCTCACTGCCGACAACGCCCTCAAAATCGACTACTCCGCCACTACTGACAAGGCTACCCCCGTCAACCTGACTAACCACGCCTACTTCAACCTGGCCCAGGGCCAGAGCAAGGACGTGCTGGCCCACATGGTCACGATTCCGGCCGACCGCTACACGGTGGTCGATGGCGGCCTGATTCCGACCGGCGAGTTGAAGCCGGTACACGGGACGCCCTTCGACTTTACTACCCCCCACGCCATTGGCGAGCGCATTGCGCAGGTGCCCGGCGGCTACGACCACAACTGGGTGCTGAACCAGGCTACCGGCCAGCACAGCGCCGCTACCGTGTACGAGCCCACCACCGGCCGCACCCTGGAAGTGACCACCGACGAGCCCGGCGTGCAGTTCTACACCGGCAACTTCCTCGATGGCTCCTTGACCGGCAAAGGGGGGGTAGTGTACGGCAAGCACGCCGGCTTCTGCCTCGAAACCCAGCACTTCCCCGACTCGCCCAACCAGGCTAAATTCCCGAGCACTATTTTGAAGCCGGGCGAAACTTACCATACCACCACCAGCTACACGTTTGGGGTGCGGAAGTAAAACCCGATTGTTATTGCGAGCGCAACATTCTGCGCATCAAGCAGAGATGAAGCGCGGCAATCGCCCCAGAACAATACCCGAACAAGCCGTTCAAATCTGAGATTGCCGTGCTCCATCTCTGCTTGATGCGCAGAATGTTGCGCTCGCAATGACAAACGACTTTCTAATTCATAATTCAAAAGAACACCGTGCCTACTCAATCTGCCTCCCCGGCCTACGTCATTGGCCTCGACTACGGCACCGACTCGGTGCGGGCGCTGCTCGTGGATGCGCGCACCGGCGCCGAAGTGGCGCAGGCCGTGCACTACTACCCCCGCTGGAAGCAGGGCCAATACTGTAACCCCGCCAAAAACCGCTTCCGCCAGCACCCGCTCGACCACCTCGAAGGCCTCGAAGCCACGGTGCGCGAAGTGGCGCTGAAAGTACCGTCTGAGCAAATCCTGGGCCTTGCTATCGACACTACCGGCTCTACGCCCGGCCCCGTGAACGAGCAGGGCCAGCTGCTAGGCATGCTGCCCGAATTTGCCGAGAATCCCAACGCCCTATTCATCCTCTGGAAAGACCACACGGCCCTGGTTGAGGCGGCCGAAATCAACCACAAGGCCCGCACCTGGGGTGGTGAGGACTTTACCAAGTACGAGGGCGGCATCTACTCTTCGGAGTGGTTTTGGGCCAAAATCATGCACGTCGTGCGCGAGGATGAGGCCGTGGCGAAGGCCGCCTACTCCTGGATGGAGCACTGCGACTGGCTCACGCTGACCCTCACCGGCCAGCCGCTGGCTGAGTTTAAGCGCAGCCGCTGCGCCGCCGGCCACAAAGCCCTGTGGCACGCCAGCTGGGGCGGCCTACCCCCCGAGGAGTTCCTGACCCACCTCGACCCAAAGCTGGCTGGCTTACGCAATCGATTGTTTACCGAAACATACACCGCCGACCAGGTGGCCGGGCATCTTTCGGCCGAATGGGCCGAGCGCCTGGGCCTGACTACCAGCACGGTAATCGCCGTGGGCTCGTTCGATGCCCACGCGGGTGCCGTAGCTGGCGAAATCGAGTCGTACTCAATGGTGAAGGTAATGGGCACCAGCACCTGCGACATTGTAGTGGCCCCCACTGCCGAAGTAGGCGACCACTTGGTGGCCGGCATCTGCGGGCAGGTTGATGGCTCCGTGATTCCGGGCATGGTGGGCTTGGAGGCCGGGCAATCGGCCTTTGGCGACTTGCTTGCCTGGTTCCGCCAGATGCTGGAGTGGCCCTTGCAGGCCGCTACGCTGGCCCACTCGCAGGTGCTGAGTGCCGAGCAACTGGCCCTGTTTCAGCAGGAGCTAAGCGACAACCTGTTGCGCCAGCTCACCCAGGCCGCCTCGGAAGTGGACCCCGCCGAGAGCAGCGTCATCGCCCTCGATTGGGTGAACGGCCGCCGCACGCCCGACGCCAACCAGGCCCTCAAAGGTGCCCTGATGAACCTGACGATGGGTACCTCAGCGCCCCAGATTTTCCGGGCGCTGGTCGAGGCCATCTGCTACGGCTCGAAGCAGATTGTGGAGCGCTTCGAAAGCGAAGGCATTCCCATCAAGCAAGTGATTGGGATAGGGGGGGTAGCAAAGAAATCGGCCTTCGTGATGCAGACGCTGGCCGATGTGCTCGACCGGCCCATCAAAATTGCCGTGTCGGAGCAGGCCCCGGCGCTGGGCGCCGCGATGTACGCGTCCGTAGCCGCCGGTATTTATCCCGATGTGCTCACCGCCCAAAAAGCGCTGGGTAGCGGTTTTGCCGAAACCTACACGCCGCAGCCCGCCCGCGTGGCCGACTACGCCGCCCGTTACGCGCAGTACCAGGCATTGGGCCAGTTCGTGGAAAGCGCCACGGCCGGGCCGGCTACTCCAGACCGTCATGCTGAGCTTGTTGAAGCATCTCGCGTGCAGCAGTAATCCATACTGTTGAACGATTTGACTACTACCCCCCGCGAG